>JAZUGW010000021.1:0-37402 GCA_045641465.1 Kiritimatiellia bacterium
GGGACAGCTTGCACGCGCCCTGCTGCGGCGCGCACCAGCCCACGCCGTGCGTGTAGCCGGAGATGTCCTTGATTTCCTTCGCCTGAACCCACTTGCCTTCCTCCGGAATCGGAGCAGGACCGTGGTTGCACCCCTTGGCCAGCGGGCACTGGTGCTGCACTTCGGTCGAGTATACCATTTTGATTTCCTTTTGTTGACTGAGACTTAAATCGTTTCTCGCCTGCACTTAGGCGAAGTAGCGCTTCAGGAGGCCCTCGAAGCCGGCACCATGGCGCGCTTCGTCCTTGGCCATCTCATGCACCGTGTCATGCACAGCGTCATAGCCGAGTTCCTTCGCCCGCTTCGCGAGTTCGAGCTTGCCGGCGCACGCACCCTGCTCGGCCGACGCACGCAGCTCCAGATTCTTCTTCGTGGAGGTGGTGAGCACTTCGCCGAGAAGTTCCGCGAACTTCGCCGCATGCTCGGCCTCTTCGAACGCATAGCGCTTGTAGGCTTCCGCGACTTCCGGGTAGCCCTCACGCTCGGCCTGGCGACTCATCGCGAGATACATGCCCACTTCCGTGCATTCACCCGTGAAATTCATCTGAAGGCCCTTCACGACCTCCGCATCAAGGCCCTTCGCCGAGCCCACTTCATGCTCGCACGCCCACTCCATCTTCCCCGCCGTTTCCTTCACGAGGAACTTCGCACCCGCACAACCACACTGCGGACACGTCTCCGGCGCCGCATCACCTTCATGAACATAGCCGCAAATCGGGCATACGTACTTCTTCATTACTTCTTTACTCCTTGTAGTCACCGGCATCATCCCCTCCCCTGAGCGAGACCCGCCGTAGAAATGTAGGTATTATAAGAAAAAACGGGCGAAAACGCAATGTGAAAATTCTTTCGGATGCAACATGCCGACCTTTATCGTCCTGTCGGCAAGTCGGCGGCGAGGCGGGGGGTGAATGTTTCGGCGCCTTGGCGGTTGAGATGGTTGGCGTCGTACCAGCACGTTTCGGGCAGGTCGAGTGCAAGATAGTCGAGGTAACGGACGTTCTGGCGCGCGGTCGTGGCCTTGACGGCCGACGTGAAGGCGGCCAGACGCTGCGGATCGATGGCCGCCTTCAACCGGCCCGAGAGCGGCATCGTCGTCACGATCGGCGTCGCCCCGGCGGCGCGCACGAGGCCGATGGACTCCTCGAGAATCGCAAAGAACGGCTCTTTGCCCGTCGCGGGCGGATACCGGTTGACATGTTCCGCCTTTGTCGCCACATCGCCCAACGCCCGTGCGCGCAGCTTGGGATCGAGAAAACCCTGCTTCGTTCCAGGATCGAACCCGCCCGCCATCGAACTCCGCCAAGGCTTGCCGCGCAAGATCGACTTGCGGAACTCGTTGTACTTGCGCGTGCAGACGACATCGCGCCACAGGGCACCTTCCGAACCGAACTCACGGCGCATCTCCGCGACATGGTAGAGATAGAGCAGCGCGTGGACACGTCCGGCGTTCAATTCGGAAACCGGCTTTTCCGTCGAATAGCCGATCTTCAACGGCGACACATCCAGTAACACGTACTTCACCTGGCCGCGATTGCGGCACAACAGGTCCGTGAGCCGCAGCAGATCCTGATCGCAGGTGGTCGCCGCCGTCGAGAAGTTGAAGAGCCCCGGACAACGCGCCGGATCCAGACCGTCTTTCGTCTGCGAATCGCCGCACACGGCGATCGTCGCCGTCTTCGGCATCACCAGCGCACGCTTGTAGCTACGCCAGTCCGTCACCACCACGAACACCGTCCATCCGACACCGAGCAGACCCGGCAACAGGAAGAAAAGGAGAAGATAGGAGATGAAACGTTTCATGGCCCCGCCTCAGAATTGGAAGTAGATGAACGTCTGCGAACCCGGCGTATAGAAGAGGACCGCCCAGAGGAACACATAGTAGAGCGCCCAGCGGACCAGCCGCAGACGCGGCACACGCACGAAACCGTAGGTCTGGAACCGATTGAACCATTCAACGACGACCATCACGGCAATGCCGATAAGCGCCACCGCGAATTCACGCGGCAGACCGTGCAACGCCCCGAAGGTGAACGGATTGAACATCTCGCCGAACCAGGCCACAGCCTCGCCGGCCGAACGCGCACGGAAGAACACCCAGCCGAGCATCACAAGAACGAACGTCATGCCCATCTGCACGCCTTCACGAAGGGACGGCACGCGACGCCCTTCTGCAACCGACCCGAGATAACGGCGGTTCCGCCGACCGAGCAACAGCGGCAGGAAGAGGCAGGCGTGAAAAGCCCCCCACAAGACGAACGTCCAGTTCGCCCCATGCCAGAACCCGCTCACGAGAAAGATCGCAAACGTATTGCGGATCTGCTTGAGCACCGAACAGCGGCTGCCGCCGAGCGGAATGTAGAGATAGTCGCGGAACCACGTGGTGAGCGACATATGCCAGCGCCGCCAGAATTCCGCAATGTCCCGGGCGAAATAGGGGAAGGCGAAGTTCCGCATCAACTTGATGCCAAACAGTCGGGAGCAGCCGATGGCGATGTCGGAATAGCCCGAGAAGTCGCCGTAGATCTGAATCGTGAAAAGGAAGATGCCCAGCCATGTACCGAGTCCGTTCACGTCGGCGGCATTGTTCAGCAGCTTGTCCGCCACGAGCGCACAGTTGTCCGCCACGACGCACTTTTTGAAAAAGCCCCACAGCATCTGGCGGCAGCCGTCCACCGCATCCGCATACACGAACGTGCGCGGCTTCAGGAACTGCGGCAGCAGATTTGTGGCACGTTCGATCGGACCCGCCACGAGCTGCGGGAAGAAACTGATGAACGCGAAGAAGGCAATTGGGTCCGCCGTCGGCCGGATCTGCCGCCGATAGACGTCGATCGTGTACGAGAGCGCCTGGAAGGTGTAGAAGCTGATGCCGACGGGCAGGACGATGTTCAACGCCGTGAACCCTGTCGACGAAACGGGTCCCGCGAAGAACCCGACGAGATCGACGAAGGACGAAATGAAAAAGTTGCAGTACTTGAAATACCCGAGGATGCCGAGGTTGACGACGAGGCTGATCGCGAGCAACGCCTTCGACGGTTTCGCCTCCCACCGCTTCAACTCGATGAGTCCCACGAGATAGCTCCAGGCGCTCGTGAAGGCGATCAACCCGAGGAATTTCACATCCCACCAGCCGTAGAACACATAGCTCGCCACGACGACGAGCAGGTTCTGGGCGCGCAAACACCGCGCCAGAAGCCAATAGGCGGCAAAGACGAGCGGCAAGAAGAACAGAAACTCAAACGAATTGAAGAGCATTTAGGAATCCTTCCGCCTGTAAACCGTACTACCCGCGTTCGGCATCAAGCCGACGGTTTCGAATCGAGTAGTAGAAATACAGGGTGAGGTCGGTCGACACCAAGAGGATGTCGAGCACATAGACGCCGATCACCCACAACCCCTGGCCACTCACGAGATGGCTCGCGATGCCGCACAGGTAGCCGATGATCACGATGACTTCAAAATGAGGACTCTTCCCGTCCACCCGCTTCGCGCGGTACGTCTTCGCAATCGCGAAGGGCCACGAGAAGCCGAACAGGAAGAGCATCATGAATTCGAGTAGATGCGCGACCATCCTTAACCCCGTTCAAACGCGCGATGCGCGATGTCCGTCCGATGGAAGGCATTCTCAAACGCGATCTTGTCGACACCGGCGTAGGCGTTGTCCACCGCTTCGCGCAGCGTGGCACCCAGCCCCGTCACAGAAAGGACGCGTCCACCCGCCGTGAGGACCTTGTCGCCGTCCTGCTTCGTGCCGCAATGGAACACGAGCGCCGGATTCTCCGCCAGCCCCGTAATCTCCTTGCCCTTGGCATACGAACCCGGATAGCCGCCGGAGGCGATGATCACCGTCGCCGCACACGCATCCTTCACCACCACGTCGGAATCCTTCAGGCAGCCCGTCGCCGCATGCAGCAGCGCCGTCGCGAAGTCGCCGCCGAGACGCGGCAGCACCGCTTCCGTCTCGGGATCGCCGAAGCGCGCGTTGAATTCGACCACGTTCACCGTCGACCCGCTCTTCGCGAGCGGTCCGTGCGGATTCGACCCTTCGTCGTTCACCATCAGACCGGCATAGAGGATGCCGCGATAGACGATGCCGCGCTTTTTGAGTTCGCGCACGACCGGCAGAATGATCTTCTCCTTGATGAGCGGCAGCTTGTCGGCCGTCACGACCGGCGCCGGCGAGTAGGCGCCCATGCCGCCCGTGTTCGGACCCTTGTCGCCGTCGAACACGCGCTTATGGTCCTGCGAACTCGGCAGCAGCACGGCATTCTCGCCATCGACGAGCGCGAGGATCGAGCACTCTTCGCCGTGGAGGAATTCCTCCAGCAGCACTTCTGCACCCGCCGCACCGAACTTGTTGTCCACCAGCATGTCGTCAATCGCCTGCTCGGCCTGTTCGGTCGTCTCGGCCACGATCACGCCCTTGCCCGCCGCAAGACCATCCGCCTTCACGACGACCGGCAAACCATAGGCGGGCAGCGCCGCCTTCGCCGCCGCCGCATCGGTGAACGTCTGGGCCTTGCCGGTCGGCACGCCCGCCGCGTCCATCACTTCCTTCGCGAAACGCTTCGATCCTTCCATGCGCGCACCCGCCTGGACAGGTCCGAACGCCGTCACGCCGATTTTCGCGAGTTCGTCCACAAGGCCCTTCACGAGCGGCGCTTCCGGACCCACCACGACGAGATCGGGCCTGTTCGCCTGCGCCCACGCGACGACGCCCGCCACATCCTCCGCACCGATTGCGAGATTCGTCGCCAACCCTGCGGTTCCCGCATTGCCCGGCGCACAAAACAGTTCGTGCTTCGTCGCATCCTGCGCCAACCGCCACGTAATCGCATGTTCGCGACCGCCACTACCAACAACTAAAATTTTCATTTCTTCTGCTCCTCTTTGGAAGGTTAAAGATTAAAGGTTAAAAATTAAAGATTAAAGTTTAAGGTGATCATGCAAGACCGGAATTCTTCTTTTTTGTGTTGACTGAACGAACCAATAGGCCAACAAGACGATTTACATCCGCTGCGAGAGATTTATACTGTTTAGGTGTAATGTAGTCTGCTCGGAGAAGGACTTCCAACCAATACTGGGTTTCGGCACCTTCCTTTAAGGCAATGCTCAATTTTGAAACAAAATCAGCATCGCTTTGAGCGAACTGGGCTTCACGGATATTGGCACCGATGCTGGTACCGCTTCTGAGGATCTGGCGAGACAGGACATAGTCCCGCTTCTCCATCGTGAGATACTGAGAGAGTCTGGCGATTCGAACGGCGAAGTCCAAACTTTTAACCTGCAACGACTGTCCGAACTCACTCATACCTCCTCCCTTCCCCCCTTTAACTCTTTAACCCTTCAACCTTTAACTTCCGACACTTAATCTTTAACTTTTAATCTTTAACTTTTAGTGGCGGAAAGAACGCTGGCCGGTGAACACCATCGCGATGCCGGCTTCGTTCGCGCAGTCGATCACATCCCAGTCGCGGATCGCGCCACCCGGCTGCACGCACGAGGTGATGCCCTCGCGGATGCCGACCTCGAGGCCGTCGCGGAACGGGAAGAACGCGTCGCTCACCATCGCACAACCCGGCAGACCGCCCTTTTCGGCCTTCGTCTGCTCCATGATCTCAGCCTGCTTGAGCGCACCGTCCTTTTCGCCGAAGACGAGACGCAGGTCGTTGAACGGCTTCTGGTACTTCTCCCAGGCAATCCAGTCCGCATGCTTCGTATAGGCCTTGTCGCGCGCGATCTCGGCCACGCCCACACGGTCCTGCTCGCCCGTGCCGATGCCCACCGTCACGCCGTCCTTCACATAGAGGACCGAATTCGAGGTGACGCCCGCTTCCACGAGCCAGCCGAACACGAGGTCGGCGTACTCCTGCTCGGTCGGCAGACGCTTGATGTTGTATTCCTTGAAGGAGACCTCACCCGTTTCCTTGTTCGTGATCTTGCGGTTGCAATAGGCCGGCATGAAGTCCGCCGGCTTGCGGGCCTGGCACACGAAGCTCATCTGCGCGACAAGGCCGCCGTCGATGAGGCTCTTGAAATCGACCACCGTCTTGCCGACGAAGTCGGTGAGACGCGCCATGTTGCGGATGCGGAACACGCGCAGGTTCTTCTTCGTCGCGAAGAGGTCCATCACGCCCGGCGCGAATTCCGGCGCCACCACGACTTCGGCGTAGTTTTCGACGATCAGCTTCGCCGTTTCCATGTCGCATTCGCGGTTGAGCGCGATCGCACCGCCAAAGGCCGCAAGGCGGTCCGCCTTGTTCGCCTTGAAATAGGCCTCGGCCAGCGTCTCCGCCACGGCGACACCGCACGGATTGTTATGCTTGACGATCACCGCGCAGGGCTTGTCGTTGAGATAGCGCAGGATGTTGAGCGCGTTATCCGTATCCGTGACGTTCGTCTTGCCCGGGTGCTTGCCGCTCTGCAACAGTTCCGGCACGGACGCGAGATACTGTCCCGCCTGGATCATCTCGACATCGCCCAGCACGATGTTGCCATTCACCAACTTGTAGAGGGCCGCTTCCTGTCCTGGATTCTCACCATAGCGCAGGCCCTTCTCCTCGCCGCCGATGTTCCACGTCATCTTCTCGTAGCTCAGCGTCTCGCGCTTATCACCATCGATGAACGAAATCTCCATCTTCGGCGCAAAATGGTCGGCTTCGATGGTCTTATAGGCGGCTTTCAGATCTTTCATAACGATTCCTCGTAGTAGTTGAAAATGAGAGGTATATTATACCACATCCGCCGCCCATCGTCCACTTTTCAACTTCCTTGTATGTCCGACGAGGTCAGCATGCCGTTCTTCTTTGCCACGATGTAGGTGCACACGTTGTCACCCGTCACATTGCAGCAGGTCTCGAACATGTCGAGGATCGGATTGATGCCGAGCGCGAGCGCGACGATCTGCGCCACCTGCGCGGACTCGAGTCCCATCGCGTCAAGCACCATGAAGAGGAGGAAGATGCTGCCGCCCGGAATGCCGCCCGCTCCGACCGACGCGAACATGATCGACAGACAGAGCGTTGCAATCTGCACCAGACTCAGCGAATGGCCGAACATGTTCGACGCGAGGATCACGAACACCGGCAGATGCACGCACACGCCGTCCATGTTGATCGTCGCACCCATCGGCAGCGAGAAGCTCGACAGCTTGCGGTCGACGCCAAGCTCATCCGCCGACTTGAAGCTCACCGGCAGCGTTGCCGCCGACGAACGCGTCACAAACGCCGTCAGAATCGGCTCGCGCATGCGCAACATCACCTTGTACGGATTCTGACGGCAGAAGAGGCCGATCAGAAGCGGGTAGATGACGAAGATCATCGTCAACACACCCACCGCCACGCACACCGTGATGCGCACGTAGGGTCCGAACAGCAGCGTGCCGTTTTCCGCGAAGTTCGCGAGCGAGAGCGCAAAGACGCCGATCGGGAAGTAGAGGACCACGCAGTCGATGATCTTGAAGGACACGCGCTGCGCGCCATCGCACAGATCCACGAGCAACTGCACCACGCGCGTTTCGTTCGGTTCGGCATCCTCGCGGTCCAGCAGGAACCGCGCACAAAGGCCAAACGCAATCGCGAACACGATGATCGGCAGGAACTTGCCCTCCGCGAGCGACTGGAACGGATTGCAGAAGAGACCCACGATGAAGGTCGAGAAGGACCCGCTGCCCGAATTGCCCGCCATCGCCGTCGCGGCGGCCATCTTGCCCGCAGCCACGGTCTTGGCATTCGCCAGGGACGGATTCATCAGATAGGCCATCGCCACGCCGAAGACCGTCGCAAAGAGCGAGGTGGCCGTGTACCAGACGAGGACGAGTCCGCCGACCTTGCCGGACTTCTTAAGCGGCAGCGACGCCGCACCGACGATCAGCGAGAAGAGGATGATCGGGTAGACAGCCATCTTCAGCATCGCCACAAGAATGTCGCCAAACGGCGAAACCCACGTCAGGACCGACTTGACCGTCTCCGGTTTGGCCCATTCCGAAAGGCCGATACCGATACCGGTACCCAGGATGAAACCGATGATGATGCGGAAGATCAATGCGTTTTTCTTTTTCATGGTCTTTCTATTCCATTTCGAATGGCCTCGTAGTTTACACGATTTTAACGGCATTTGCAAGTGAAACAACAGGCACCGTATGGTATAATATGCGCAATGAAAGATTTAACGGAAAAGACTATGAGAAAACCTGACGAACTGCGTTCCATCGAAATCATCCGCCACTTCACCAAGCATGCCGCCGGCAGCGTGCTCATCAAGTGGGGCGACACCTGGGTGCTCTGCACCGCGAGCGTCGAAGAGAAAGTCCCGTCCTTCCTCAAGGACAAAGGCAAGGGCTGGGTGACCGCCGAATATTCGATGCTGCCCTCCTCGACGGGCGGCGGCCGCAAGGACCGCGACATCAAGAAGCTCAAGCAGGACGCCCGGTCAACGGAGATCCAGCGTCTGATCGGACGCGCCTTGCGCGCAGCCGTGGATTTTGAAAAGCTCGGCGAACGCCAGATCACGATCGACTGCGATGTGCTGCAGGCGGACGGCGGCACGCGCTGCGCGTCCATCACGGGCGGCATGGTGGCGCTGAACGACGCCATCGCCAAGTTGATGGCAGACGGCCTTCTCACGGAAAACCCCATCAAGCGCCAGATCGCCGCCGTGTCGGTCGGCGTCTGCGACGGTGTGCCGACGCTCGATCTCGACTACATCCACGACTCGACGGCGGAAGTCGACCTCAACGTCGTGATGACGGATGACGGTCGTTTCGTCGAACTGCAAGGCACCGCCGAACACGAACCGTTCACGGAAGAGTCGCTCGACGCCCTCCGCGCCCTCGCCAAGAAGGGCCTCAAAGAGATCTTCGCCCTTCAGGCCAGCGCGAAATGACGAAGCGTGGCGGCGCAGTCATCCGAGCTTACGGATGCCGGGACCGAGCAATTCGCTGATGCCATTCCCCTTCTTCGTCGCCACAATCTTCGTCATCGGCCGTTCCTCGAGTTCTCGTACATGGGAAATGATACCGATGGTCTTCGAGGCATCGCGCTGGACACCCTCAAGTGTCTGAATCGCCAGATCCAAGGTCTTTTCATCCAGTGTCCCGAACCCTTCGTCCAGGAAGAGCGTCTCAACATTGAGCGTGCCCGAATTCAGTTCCGACAAACCGAGTGCCAAGGCGAGGGACACCTGGAACTTTTCGCCGCCCGACAGATTCACAATCGGACGATGCTGATCGCGGGCCTTGCGGTCGATAATCGACGGAAGCAATTGGTCCGCATCCCGGCCTTCAGCATCCCAGAACATCTCATAACGCTTGTTTGTCATCGGGTACAGATACCGGTTTCCCAGTTCAATCAACCGTGCGAGCGTAATTCCCTGGGCGAAGAGTTTGAAATTCGCACCATTCTCGCCACCCAGTTCCTTGTCCAGCCGTTTCCAGCGTGCAGCCTCATCCGAGAGCGTTTTGATTTTTGCAGCGAAAGCCTCCACTGTCTGGCGGGCTTCTGCGTCATTCTTCAGAATTGTCTCGCTTTCCGTCACGGATGATTTCGCCGTCTCAAGCGAATCCCTGACCGCACTGAGTTCTGCCTTCACGCTGTTACTGTCACGTGTCGAGGGTTGACGTTTTTCGAATTCGTCCCTCTCTTGCTTGAGGTTCCCCGCCAGGGCCTTCAACTCTGTACGCTGCGTTTGAATCCCCGTCCGTTCCTTTTCTGCCAAGTCAAGTTCTCTATCGGTCCAACAGGCCTCCAACCACGCCTCTAAAGAGACATACCCAAGGGCCGTATATTGAGCTTCAAATGCCACGCGCCGGTTGTTCGCTTCGACTTCAGCTTCCTCCGCACGTTTTTGAGCACTGGCCAAGCCCTCTCTCCGTTCTGCAAGAGCCGAATTCCATCCAGCCAATTCTTGCCTGGCATCTGAAACGGTCTGTGCCATTTTGGCCAACTTCTTCTGCCAGTCGTTGCGGACACGTTCCGGCTTCCCCTCAAGTCCACAAGCTGCACGCGCCGAAAGAAGATTGTCTAATTCTTCCTTCGCCTTCTTCTCGGCAGCCAGGGCCAAATCGACCGCATTTTGAAGTGCCGGTAATTCTTGCTTCTTGTCGTCAATTTGTTTTTGACGTTCTTCGGCGCGGGCGCGACAGGTCGTCTCCTTCTTCTGGAGTTCCGTCCGTTTCGCCACCCAAGCCTGTTGGGCTTTTTCCAGTGTGGCTCCAGCCGTACGAATCGCTTCGTCGTCCTTCGAAAGTAAATCGCGTGCGGACTCCAGTCGATCAACAAGCTCCTTGCGCGCGGACTTGGCACTTTTCAACCGCATTTCATATTCATCCGGTTTGTGCAGAAGTCCCGAGCAGTAGGGATGTTCGACCGAGCCGCAGAGCGGGCACGGGCGACCATCTTCAAGATGCTCACGGGCTTGCGTGTAGGTCATGATCCGACGAGCCTCCTGCAAGTCGGCATCCGCTCGTTCAACCGCCTGGTCGAGATCTCCGATGCGGTGACCATACTCCGTTTCAACCTCTTCCTTTGCCTGCCAATCCTTTTCACGCTTTGACTGCAAGTCCGCAAGTTCGTTCTGCCGCACTTGGATTTCAGGCGGAACCAGGTCCTGCTGTTTCTTCGCGGCTTCGGCCGCTTCCAGCTGCGCCGATAGGAACGCCTCGCCCGTGGTGATAAACTCCGTTGCCTGCTTCACGGCACCCTGAGCAGATTTCGTCTTATCCGACAATCCCTGAACCTCGACCGATTTGGGGCCGATCTGTTGATCGAGGCCGATGGCCTGGTCGACGATGGGAGACAGACGATCCCATTCTTCCTGCGCCGTCTGTGCCGCCGTTGCGGCCGCATTGACACTGGCTGTCACGACCGCCTGTTTGTCCTGGGCATCTTTGAGAACGCGTTTTGCCGTTTCCACGGCCGCCCGCTCTGCCTTCACCTGCGCCTGCCCCGCAGTCGCCTTCTCAAAGAGCGGCTGTATCTTGCGTGCAGCCTGCGCCTGATCGGCGCGTGTGAGCCTTTCAATTGCAGCCGACTCACGTTCTTTCAATGCCGTCTGCCGCTCGGCGAGCTGATCTTCCTTCTTTTTCAACGCCCCCGCGTCTTCATGCCATTTCGACTCGATCTCCAATTTGGCGACTTGGGTCTGAAGAGCATCCCTTGTCGTTTCCGCCGCATTCAGCTTCTCGCGAAGTTTCGCCACTTCCTCGTCGGATCTCACCGTCAACGCCGCACCCTTCCGCTGGTTTTCGAGTTCGTCCAGGTTCTGTTGCGCTTTTTTCTTCCGTTCGTTGATCTGATGACCGATTTTGGAATAGATGGCCGTTCCTGTGGCCTGTTCCAGAATCTGCGACCGGCGTTTGTCGCATTCCCTCCCTTCAGCCGTCAGGAATTGGTCGAATTTACCTTGTGCCAACATTGAGGTTCGAAGGAACTGCTCAAACCATTCATCCTTCTTCTCGCCGGATACACCCACCAGTTTCGCGGTCGTCTTCTCGAGCTTCGTCGGGGTTCCCGGGATTTCCTTCCACTTCTCCCCCTCCTGCTTTTCAAGCGTCCGCTTGATCGACGAGAAAGGATCTTTCGCGTTCTCACGGGTCCGCGCATGCGACCAACCGGCCCGATAAATGGACGTGACACGATCCCCGGCATCCGTACGTTCCTCACAAGAAAAGGTCACTTTAGCCGAGCACTTCTTTTCTCCATGCGACATGACTTCGTCATGCGTATTGGAAATTTCAAGACGCGCCGTACGTCCGAAAAACGCCAATGTGATGGCGTCAAGAATCGTCGTCTTGCCCGCCCCCGTCTCACCCGAAATCAAGAAGAGTCCGTCGCGGTAGTCAGACTGCGTCAAATCGATTTCCCAATGCCCCACCAGCGAGTTCAAATTCTCAAATTCGACCTTCAAAATCTTCACTGCACACCTCCCGTCACCTCGTCGAACATCTCCATGAAGATTTTGATTTCTTCTTCTGAAAAATGTTGGCTGCTGGATTTAAGTTTCTGCTCGGCCATTTCACGTGGTTTAATCTGCGTAATGGACTTCCCCTTGAACGCACCCAAACCGGCTGTTGCGCGGATCGTCGGCCGCAAGTCCTCTTCTGTCAGGATCAACGTCCGCGAGTTTTTCACGATTTCCCGAATGAGGTTCCAATGCGAATCGGCAGATCCCTCAAACCCCTCCAAGCGAACCCGGACAAACCGACGAAGCATCCCGTCTTCCGCGACCAAACGCGAGAGCTCGACTTCCACTTTCTTCGGTTCTCCCTGGAGCGTCAGAATCGGCACATTCCGCGGGACCGCGCATTTTTCAACCACGGGCTTTTCACCCTTCTTGTTCAAGGTCACCACGTTGATATATTTTTCTTCCTTCGCCTCGTCGAAGCTCATTGCCAGCGGGCTACCCGAATAGAACATCTTCTCCTCATACCCCTTAACCGCCTGTGGACGATGAAGATGTCCCAACGCCACATAATCCGCCCCTGCCAACGGTGCCGGATCGAAAGCTTCAAGGCCTCCAACGGTTCGGCCCCGCTCGGACTCTTCATCGGAAACGGCCGTTTCCGCCAACATGCAATGTCCCGTCAGGACAAGAGGTGCCTCCGGCGCCCTCGCAGCGGCCTTTGCAAAGACATCCGTATAATGCTTATCCCATCCACGCGCAATTTTCGCGGAGCGCTCTACCGACTCGTCCATATCCGCAGCTCCGAAATTGGAAAGTTCAGCCGGATAGATGAAGGGAACGGCGCCAATGACCAAACCCGGTTGACCCGATGCGTCCGGAACAATGACGACCTCCCGTTCGCAAGCCTCCTCATCTTGAGCCACCGCGATGACGGAGACGCCAATTCCTTCCAGCACGGTCGACGGGGCCGCCAACAGATGCGCGTTATCATGGTTGCCCGCCGTCACGACCACCTTACGACACGTACCACGACGCGCGACCTCCGCCAGAAACTTGTAGTACATTTCCTGCACGGACGGCGAAGGTGCCTTGATGTCAAAAACATCCCCCGTGACAACCAACGCATCCGGTTTTATCTCGTCGATCTTCGCCAGCAACCAGTCGAGAAATGCCTGATGCTCTTCGCTTCGTTCTTCTTCGTGGAGCCGCGCTCCCAGATGCCAATCGCTTGTATGAATGATTTTCAAATCTGACCTCTTTGACTTATGACCCGCTTCAGTTATCTAAACGAGTCAGATGAAAAAAATCTTATCCGTAAACAACAAAGAAATTCAACTTTTCAGACAAGCGACATGCGACAACCGACCTGTCGCGTGTCGCTTGTCGCATGTTTTAACCACCCGACCTGTCGCGTGTCGCATGTCGCGTGTCGATGCCCCAGTGCCACCGGACGAAGGTCGTCAGACCACCCACCCAAAGCCTTCGGGATCGAGAGTATTCTATCAGGCCAGCGCGAAATGACGAAGCGCGGCGGCGACGCCGTCTTCGTCATTTGACGTGGTCACGTAGTCCGCCGCCGCAAGTACGGCTTCGCAGGCATTCGCCATCGCCACGCCCGTGCCTGCCGCCTCGATCATCGTCAAATCGTTTGCCCCGTCGCCAAAGGCGATGCAATTCGCCAACGTGAGCCCAAGCGTTTCGGCAAAGCGCCCAAGGGCCTGCCCCTTGTGCGCGGAACGGATGTTGATTTCCAGATTGTTCCACGTGCTGTTCGTCACCTTCACCTGCGGGAAGCGCGCCGCCACGGCCTCGGCGATCGGGCGCGTCGCGTCCTTCGCCGCATCGAGCCGCGTGAAGAGCATGATCTTCTGCACATCGCCTTCGGCCGCCGTCGCGGCGAGATGCGCCTTAAGTTCCGGCACGGGACGGCGGAAGTCGCGGATCATCTTCTGGTAGTGCGCATCCGTCGCGTAGTCCGCCGCCTTCGCCTTGAACGCCTCGTTCATCCAGCCCCAGTTGTTGCGATAGCAGTCGTAGATGACATCGTATTCATCGAGAAGCGCCATCACCTCGCGCGCGATCTCCAGCGGGATCTCCTCGCGCACGATCGCCGCGTCCGTTTCGCGGTCATACACTTGCGCGCCGTTGATCGTGATGGCATAGCGAACAAACGGCAGTTCACGGATCGCCGCCGGCATCATGCCGAAGAAGCGCCCCGTGGTGGGGACGATGAGCGCCCCCTTCTCGGCCGCCGCCGCAAGCGCCTGGCGATTGACCTCGCTCAGGCGCTTCTGCGAATCCAGCAGCGTGCCGTCCAGATCCAGTGCGACTATGCGTAACACGTCAGCCAAGGTTCGCACCTTCAGTCGAATAGTATTCGTCGACGGCCGCGAAGAAGGCGAGCAGATTCGCCCATGGCGCATGCGGCGGAATGTCGCATCCGCTCGAAATGAGGAAGTTGGGATGCCCCGGACAGCAGGCGCGCATCAAGTCGAGCGTCGTCTGGCGAACCGTCTCGGGCGTACCCGAACTCAGCACATTCGCCGGATCGACGTTGCCCATGATCAGACAATCCGCCGGTGCGGCCGCGAGCATTTCCGGCATCGAGATCGCATTGCCGAAGTGGAAGCCGGCAGCGCCCGTCGAAAGAATCGACGAGATCTGGCGAATCGTATTGTTGCCGCAGTTATGGTAGAAGACCGGAAAGTCGGGTGTCTGCACCGCATCGACGATCTCCTTCACATACGGCGCCGAGAATTTCGTCGCCATGCGCGGCGAGATGAGGCCCGCCAGCGGTTCCGCCATCATAATGCCCTGCGCGCCGGCGGCCTTGAACGCCTTTGCGTAGGCGATGAGGAAGTCCGTCGCCTTGCGCAGGCACGTATGCACCATCTCGGGCTCGTCCATCACGAGCAGCATCGTCTTCGTGACGTCCATCAGACGCCCCGCGAGCGAGAACGGCCCGATAATGCCCGCCAGCACGGGACGGTCCGTAATGCGCTGCGCCGCAAGGCGAATCGCGTCCACGAAAATGCCCGTCCGCGCCGTGCCGACTTCCGGCACCTCCAACGCTTCGGCATCCTCGGGCGTATTGACGCGCGTTCCGACGACGCTCGGCACTTCCGTTTCGAAGAATCGCACGGATGCGCCGAACGCCTCGGCTTCGACCGAGAGGTCCATCATGCTGACGGCGGCGGCGGCATCCGTCCGGTCGGCCACGAGCTTCATGCCCGCCGCCTGGTTCTCCGCGCTCTTGATCAGCTGCTCCACCGTCAGGCCGAGTTCCGCGGCGGACGGGAAGGACAGAATCGGAAGCGCTTTCTTACGGCCCGGCGCACGAAGCGCCGCCTGCCATGTCCGCATGTCAACCATCTCGATCTCTCCTTGAAAGTCTTAGGCCGCCGGCACGAGCTTCTTCGCGAGCGCAACGGCTTCCGTCGCGTCGGCCGAGTAGCCGTCCGCACCGATCGAATCGGCATACGACTGCGACAGCGGCGCACCGCCGACGATGATCTTCACCTTCTCGCGCAGACCCGCCGCCTTGAACGCTTCGATCGTACGGCCCATCGCGGGCATCGTCGTCGTCACCAGCGCGGAGATCGCCACGAGGTCGGCATTGAACTCCTTCACCGCCGCGATGAACTTCTCCGGCGAAACGTCCGGACCGAGGTCATGCACTTCAAAGCCGGCGCCCTCGAGCATCATGCCCACGAGGTTCTTGCCGATGTCGTGCAGGTCGCCTTCCGCCGTACCCACCACGACCGTGCCGAGCGTCTTGACGTTGCCCTCTTTGAGCTTCGGCTTGATGAGCTCCATGCCGGCGGACATCGACCGCGCCGCGACGAGCATTTCCGGAATGAAGAACTCGCCCTCTTCGAAGAGCTTGCCCACTTCGTCCATCGCCGGAATCATCGCCTCCTTCAGAAGCTTCTCGGCGTCGGTACCGCCCTCAAGGGCCTTGGCGACTTCTGCGGCAACGAACTTGCGGTTGCCGTCGATGATCGCTTCACGAATCGCACTGATGGAATCTGCCATTTTTATTCTCCTTTGAATGCTTGAGCTGTTTCGTACATCGCCAAAAGGTTCTCCACGGGCACGCCCTGCTGGACGTTATGGATCGTGTTGAACACATAGCCGCCACCGCGGCCGAAAATCTCCAGGTTGCGCCGCACTTCGGCGCGAATGTCGTCCGGCTTGACGAACGGCAGCGTGTGCTGGGTGTCCACACCGCCGCCCCAGAACGTCACCTTGTCGCCAAAGCGGTCCTTGAGCGTCTGCGGGTCCATATTCGCCGCCGAGGTCTGCACGGGATTGAGCACGTCCCATCCCGCGTCGATCATGTCGGGGATGAGGTTCATGATCGAGCCGCACGAATGGATGAACGTCTTCCACGTGGTATTCGCGTGGATCCAGTCGTTCAGCTTCTTCATGTACGGCACATAGAGCGAACGGAACGCACGCGGCGACACGATCGAGCGCGTCTGCGCGCCGAAGTCGGACCCGCTCACCCACACGACATTCGGCTTGTTGCCGACGGCGTCGTAGATGCGCGCCAGGTTCTTGAGCGCGATCTCGCTCTGGTACTCGAAGACCTTCGCGATGTAGTCGCGCCGCGAGACCGTGCTCATGTACCATTCTTCCATGTCGCGGATGCCACGCGGATGCTTGAGCATCGGACCCGGCACGAGCGCGATGTCACCGAACGCCATTCCCGGCAGACCGAGCATGATCGCCTTGTCCGTCTCGTTGTAGGCCTTGTCGCAGTTCGTCTTCAGAATCGAGAGGTCGTCGTCGCCGAGCAGGCGGAACTCTTCACAGTTATCCATCGGATCGAGCTTGTCGTCGTCGATCGGATCCTGCCGCACGATCGAGTCGCAGTAGAAGCCGTCCTTCGGCATCTTCGCGCACGGCGGCACCGTTTCGTCGCCCTGCGGATACTGCAAAAGGTCGCCATTCGCGCTCGGCTTGGTGTTGAAGCTCGTCGGAATCAGCACCGGCGTGCCGTCGAATGTCGTCCACTCTTTCCAGTCCTCGACCTTCGCGCCGAACATCGTGTAGGGCAAACCGACCCCCACCACGTCGCCGCCGACCGCCGCGAGCAGATCAGGCTTGATTTCGCCGAGCATCTGGAACACGCACGTCACCTTCACCGGTGTGCCGGGCGGATCAAGCTTCAACGCCTGACGCAGCTTGTAGACGACCGAAACCTGCATGCCCGTCTGGCCGCAGGCGCCGAGATCGATCGGCACGCGGTCGGGCGTCTGATGGTTCAACGCCGCCACAACTCTTTCTCTAGATGTCATAATCAAACCTTCCGTGGAAAATTGTCGGCATCTATTTTATCAAAAACTCTCGCCCCCCGCAAGAAGCGAGGGGATCGTGTATTCGTACGACAGCCGCTTATGAATTCCTTTCCACCCGGGCTGCCGCAACGGCCAGCGCATCGATGTTGGCGGGCTGCATGCCGTGATAGTTGATTTCCGCCGCATCTTCACCCACGATCCACTGGCATAGGCGATTCATCGCCGTGGCATCGAATCGCGTCATCGCCTTTTCACCGGGCTGATAGGGCCAGGCCGCCGGCGCGAGCATCAGAAGCCGCCCGGCCGCACAGGCATCGAAAGACCGCCCGCTCGGCTTCTGCAACTTGGAAAAGCCCTTGTTGAGCAGCGTGATCAACGGGAAACCCGCCTGCAGGGCCTCGCGGGCAATCTGCCGCTCGCCGTCGCTGATGCACGGCGAAATCAAGACCGCCCCGTGCTTCGCGGCGGCAAACAGCGCCGCTTTCTTTTCGGCATAGACCGATGTGCTCGAAGCGATCACGGGATCGCCCTGGGCGTCGCGTACGATTTTCAGGCCGCCACCGGGCTTGGGCTCGCGCGCGTAGACGCAATCGCGCCGCGACACCTGTACCTGCACGAGAGGCCGCGCCAGCAGGAACCGATTGCCAAGCGCCGCGAAAAAGCCGCGCCCCGGGCCGTTCGGCAAGGCAAGCGGCACCGCCAATTGCCCCGCCACGCGGAAGAGATCGGGAAACAGGCGCTTGATCGCCAATCGGCGCGGGTTGTCGGCGAGATAGCGCTTCATATTGGCCAGCTGCCCGTCACGGAAAAGAATGGTATCCTGGTAGCCCTCGCACCACACGGGGATGCCGGCGAAAGAATTCGCCGGCACATCACCGTGCGCCGCCGCCCCTTTTCCACCACAGCCAGCCGCCGCCCCATTCTCGGCCAGGTTCCGTGCCTGGCCATTTTTGGCCGGGTTCCGTGCCTGGCCATTCTTGGCCAGGTACTCCCTCCACCGCCGCGTGGCGCCGGCCTTAAACCCGCGAATCAATGCGCCCAGCGGCTTCTCGAGCGGCGCTTCCACAAACACGATGAAATGCACATGGTCGGGCATCAGCTGGCACCGCAGAATCGACACCTGCGGGAAATGCTGCGGCATTTCAGCGAGCGCCACCATCACGGCCTCGCCGAATACGCTCGGCACCACCCGCGCTTCGATCATTTCCGGCTGAAGCCCGAGATCACCCGCGATCTCGATCGGCACCCAGTTACCATCAGGCCCCTTCACTTCCAGCCACCCCAGCATCGGCGCCGTGCGATCGGCCAGCGTAAGGGTGATCTGATAGATCGCCCGCTGCCGGTAATCCCACCCATTCAGGCGCCGCAACATTGAGTGGATGATCTCGTGGCGGGGCCCCATCCCCCGCATCTCACCGCATACGGCCGGGTTCCGTGCCTGGCCATTCTTGGCCAGGTTCCGTGCCTGGCCATTCTTGGCCAGGTTCTCCCTTCCTACGCCCAAGTTGAGTTTCCCAATCAACGCCCGCTTCTCAAATAGTGATTGCCGATTTACCGCACGCGGTAGATCGTGAGCGAGAGGGGCGGAAGCGTGTCGGCGCCGGTGAAGTCGATTTGCGTGGCGACTTCCTTGAGGCCGTCGGGCGCTTCGACCGAATTGTGCGCGCTGCGGTTCGGGCCCGTGAACACGGTCTTCATCGTGCGGCCCTTGAGATTCGTCGCGAACGACTGCGGCGTCTCGGTCGCGTTGACGACCTTCAATATCACCGAACCGTCGGCATCGCGCACGGCACTCGCCTGCACCTTGGGGGCATTGCCCCAGCGCAGCTTGAAGGTTTCCGTCTTGACAGAAAGGTCCAGCACCTGCGTGCCGTGGTTTTCGGCGAAGAGCTTCTGCACGTTCCAGCTCGGGTTCACGAAGTTGCTGTTGCTCGTCACGTAGATGAGATTCGGCTTCCACTTCATGTGGTCGCGGTTCGCAAAGAGTGGCGCATAGGCGGCGAGCTTCACGAGGTCCTGGTTACGTTCGAAGTTCAGCATGAACGCGGCCTCGCTGATCGCCCCGCGCAGATCGCCCCACTTCGGCGCACCGGCGCAGCAGGCGTACTCGCCCACGAACACCTCGAACTTGCCGCGCGGCCAGGTGTCGAAGCACGTGGCGCCCTGCGAGAAGTACCAGTCGGCTTCCTTGTAGTAGTGCTCGTCGCGGATGTGCTGCGGACGACCCGTGATCGGCGCGCCGTGGGAGAAGGTGCCGCCGCCGCGATTCGTCGCGTCGGACAGAAGCTTGATCTCCGGATACTTGGCCTGCACGGCGTCGTGGATGAGCGCGTACCGCTCTTCATACACCTTGCCGCGCAGTTCGTTGCCGATCTCGAGGTACTCGAGGTTGAACGGCGCGGGATGCCCCGCCTCGGCGCGCTTGCGGCCCCAGGTGGAGGTGACCGGACCATTCGCGTATTCGATCGCGTCCAGCACATCCTGCACATAGGGGCCCATCTTGTCCATCGGAATCGCGCGCATGTTGCAGTCAACACCGCAGTAGCAGCAGAAGAGCGGCTTCGCCTTCAGTTCCTCGCAGAGGAGCAGATACTCGTGGAAGCCGACCGCGTGCGTCGTCGTGTAACCCCAGATGTTCCACTGCGTCTTACGTTCCCAGATCGGGCCGATCGTCGTCTTCCACAGATAGCCGGTCTCGAGGGTGTGTCCATTCACCCAGCTGCCGCCCGGGAAGCGCACGAACGCCGGCTTCAGCGCGGCAAGGCGTTCCATCAGGTCCTTGCGGAAGAGGCCGGTCTTTCCGTATGTCTCTTCGGGGAAGAGCGAAACACAGTCGAGGTAGAACGTACCGCCCTGCAGCGCGCGGAAGACGAGACGCGCCTGCGGCTCGGTTCCGGTGGCAGTGAATTCAAGCTTGTGCGTCTGCCAATTCGGACCGACATCGGCCGCGTTGATCCGCACTTCGCCCACGGCGGGCTTGCCGTCCGCTTCGAGCGTGACGGCGATCGGCCCCTTCACCGCGCCGCACAGTGCCACGGAAAGACGATACTTCGCACCGGCCTTGACGCTGATGCCGAAGTAGCCCGCGTTGGCCACACCGCCGCACGCCTCCGCCTCGACCTTGCCACACTGGCAGTTGATCGCCGAAAACGGACGCGACTTGTCGAGCGTCAGCTTCGCGGCGCCGACGCGTTCCCAGAACCCGAGGCCCGCCGCCGGCGTCTTCACGTTCTTCGGATCGACATCTTCGAAACTGCAGTTGCGCACGAGTTCGGCATACACGCCGCCATCGAGCGAGAGGTCGATATCCTCGAAGAAAATGCCCCACAGATCCGGTGCCGTCGGAAAACGCACTTTATTCGTGTCGACCGTAATGACAGTCGCGCTCTCCGCGCCCCACGCCACACCGCCGACGCCCACCAGCGCCAGCGCAACGGCCAGCGCACAACTTTGATACATCTTCATATCGTCTTCTCCTTTCAGACAAACGAGCGACAGGAAATGTCGTTAGCGACGCGGATCCAGCACCTGGCCGTCGGCACGCAGCCGCGCGGCGAGCGGCGCATAGGGCAGATCCTGCACGGCGCAGCCGGCATCGATCGCCTGTGCCGCCGCCGTGCCGCTGGCCTGGCCGAGCGCAAAGAAGACGGGCTCCATGCGAATCGAGCCAAACGCCATGTGCGACGCCGAGAGGCACACGGGCACGAAGAGGTTCGCACATTCGTCCTTCTTCGGTACGATGGACGCGTAGTCGATGCCGAACGGACCCTTGCTCACGCCGACTTCGACGTCGCCTTCGTTCTGCACATCGCCCCTCGCCGTCACATAGCGGCGCACGTTGTGCGAATCCATCTGATACGCGGCGAGCGCCACGGGATGCGGCGCCACCGCGCGCTTGAGGCAGTTGGCTTCGGTCATCACATACGCCGAAACCATCCGGCGCGCTTCACGCACATAGAGCTGATACTGCCAGCCGTCGCCCTGGCCGTCTTGGAACTCGTCCTTGCACGTGCCCCAGCGCGCGACTTCCGTGCGGATCTTCTCCGGCACGCGCGGATGGTTCGCGAGCGTCCACATGAGGCCCTTCTGGAACGCAAGATGCGCCTGCGCCATCTGTTCGCGCTCCGCATACGAGGCGTCCGGCCAGTTCCAGTTCTGTCCGATGAAGTCCGTCGAGAACGCCGTGCGGTTGTTCGTATCCGTCTTGCGGTTCGGCATCCGCGAATTGATCCACGGCATCCCGCGTTCGCCGGCTTCGAAATTGCGCAGCAGAAGCTCGTAGTTCTTTTCGTTGTAGTCGGCCGGCTTCTTGAACGGAATGCGGTTCTCGGGCACGTCCGTCAGACACATCCGATAGCAGTAGGCCTGCACGCGGCGGTCGCCCGTGCCGTCCGGCTCGATCGTCTGCGACTCGATGCACGGCAGAAGGCCCGACGACTTGTCGCCCTTGACGACATACGGATCGACCCCGCGGTAGAACTGATGGTACCGCGCGTGGCGCACCTGCGTGCCGCTCAGCGTTTCGCCGTACTGCGCATTCGGTTCGCGTCCGACCGTGTAGCTCACGCCCACGGCCGCCATGAGGTCGCCCTCGTAGGTCGCATCCACGAACATCTTGCCCACGTAGGTGTTACCCGAGGGCTTGAGCGTCGTGCGGCCCGTCAGCGTGCGGAACGACACGAGCCGCCCGTCGACTTTCGTCACGCCGCCCGGTTCGCGGTCCAGCCACGCGTCGCACACGACCTCCACGCCTTCACGCGCCATCCACCCTTTCAGCACGTCGAGCGCCGCATGCGGCTCGAACACCCACATCGACTCCTTCGTCGACTGCGATCCCTGCTCCTTGAAGCCGAAGGCCTCGCGCTTCTGCCAGGTCCAGTTTTCGGGTTTCGCATAGTAGGCGGCGATGTCCCGGTAGAACTGCAGGGCGAGCCCGCCGAAGGCGTCCTTGCGCCCGATGTCCGTCGCGCCGAGTCCCCCCGTCGTGAGGCCGCCGATGCGATTGTCGGGCGTCACCACGATCACGCTCTTGCCCATGCGCTTGGCCTGGATGGCCGCCGTCAATCCCGCCGGCGACGAGCCGTACACGACCACATCGCGCGTGATCGTCGCCGCATTCACACCTCCTGCAACGCACACAAGCGCCACAGCCAATCGACCAATACCCTTCTTCATCTCATTTCTCCTTTTTCAACGGTCCATTCGACAACAACACACCCACCAGCGTGAGCACCGCGCCGCACGCCGAGACCAAAGTCATGCGCTCGCCCAGGAAGGCAAACGCGAAAACGACGGTCACGGCGGGGATCACATAGATTCCGAGCGTGCAGCGGACAAGTCCCAGCCGCGCGCAGGCCGTGTTCCAGAAGACGAAGCAGCCGGCGGACGCGAGCACGCCGAGCACGCCGAGGTTGACATAGTTCCACAGCTTCGAGAAACGCGCCAGATTCGCCCCGCCGCCGATTGTCACGGCCAAGGAACCGTCCATCACGGTTCGTCCCGTGGACGTCAACCCGAACGCCAAAAGCGGCAGCATCATCACCAGCGACCAGCCGAACGCCCGCCGCATCACATACACCTGCGAATAGCGCTTCGACTTTTCAACGAGCATCGAATAGAAACCCCAGCTCAGCATCGCCCCCAGCGCCATCAGATCGCCGACCGGACGAAAATGGAATTCGGCAAGACCGTCCAGGCTCACCATCGCCACGCCCGAAATCGCCACCACGAATCCGACGAAGAACAGCCACCGCGGCCGCGAGACGAAGCCGAACGCCCACGCGAGAAGCGCCGTCACCACGGGATTGATCGCCACGAGAATGGACACATTGGATGCATTCGTATAGTGAATGGCGCAGTTCTCCAGCATCTGATACAAGGCAACGCCCCAGAAGCCGAGTCCCACGAAAAGCCAGCGGTCCTTCCGTTCGTCGTGGTCCGCCGGCGGCTTGATCTTCAACAGGCACTCGACGCCGGCCAGAACGACCCACGCCATCGCAAAGCGCAGCACCTGGATTTCAAGCGATGAAAAATCAACGAGCAGCGCCTTCGTGTTGACGAAGCTCACGCCCCACACGAGTACGCAGATCAGTGCGAAAACAAGACCCTTGATCATACCTTCATCCGTTTAGGCCCGAACGGTCAAGCCGTCGTAGGTAAGGTGGACATGGCGCGGCAGCAGCTTTTCGAAGTCCGCATGCTTCACGCTGTGGCTCATGTGCACGAGATACCCGCGCTTCGCCCCGGCCGCTTCGATCGCCGCCAGCGAACACGCGAGATTCATGTGCGTCGGATGTTCCGCTTCTTTCAGGCAGTCGACGACCAGCACATCCACATTGCGGATCTTGGACATCGTCCGCGGCGGAATCGCAATGCAATCGGAAATGTAGGCGAGGCGCTTGCCCGCCGCCTCCAGAAGATACCCGTTCGTGCGCGGCCCGCCATGGTCCACGGGGAGCGGCGTCAGCTTCACTTCGCCGATGCGGAATGCCCGCGTCACGGGTTTGAAAAAGATCATCGGACGGAACAGCCCGCGCGTATTCGGCTTCTCGGTGATGTAGGGGAAAACCTGATGCAACGCGGCAATCGTCTCGGGCGCCGCATAGCAGTTCATCGGCTTCTTGCCGTTCAGCGTATTGAACCGCCGCACATCGTCGAAGGCGGCAATGTGGTCCATGTGCGCATGCGTGATGACCACCGCATCCACCTTGCGGATATTCAGTTCAAGACACGCCACCCGTAGTTCCGGTGGCGTGTCGATGAGAAACGCCGTTTTGCCGGCGCGTACATAAACACCCGTCCGCCGCCGCTTGTCGCGGGGATCGGCGGACGTGCAGGTGGGGCAGTCGCAGCCGATCTGCGGCACGCCCACACTCGTTCCTGTTCCCAGGAATTGGATGCTCAGCGACAATTACTTCTCGTCGTTGTAGAGCTGGAATGCGTCCTTCGGCGTGAGGCCGTTGTGCACGACGCCGGCAATCGCCTTCATCATCGCGAGCGGCTTCGCGCTCTGGAACACATTGCGGCCCATGTCGACGCCGCACGCACCGGCCTGGATGGCCTTGTACGCGAGCTCGAGCGCCTTGTCTTCCGGCAGCTTCTTGCCGCCGGCGATCACGATCGGCACCGGGCACTGCGCCACGACCTTTTCAAAACCCTCTTCCGTGTAGTAGGTCTTCACGAAGGAGGCGCCGTTTTCGGCGCACACGCGCGTGGCGAGACCGAAGTAGCGCGCGTCGCGCGCCATGTCCTTGCCCACCGCCGTCACGCCCAAGACCGGGATGCCGAGCTTCTCGCCCATGTCCACCGTGTGCACGAGGTTGTGCGTGGTGATCTGCTCGGACACCTTGTCGCCGCACGCGACCATCACGGCCATCGCGCTGGCGTTCACGCGCACGACGTCTTCCACATCGTAGACGCGGTTGAGGTTGAGGTCCGTCAGGATCGTCGTGCCGCCGTCCGTACGCAGGCAGACCGGCTTCGACATGGTGGGCGGAATCACGCTGCGCAGAATGCCGCGCGTGCACATCAGGCAGTCGGCATATTCGATCAGCGGGTTGATCGTCAGATCGACGCGCTCGAGACCGCTCGTCGGGCCCATGATGAACCCGTGGTCGCACGCGAGCATCACGGTGTGGCCGCTCTTCGGATTGAAGATGCGCGCGAGGCGGTTCTTCACGCCCCAGCCCTTGTTCTCGTTCCCCTTGAGGAAGAACGCCGTATTCGTCTGCGGCTTATCGAAACCATAAGCCGAAGCTTCCTTGAAACCATCCATGTCAGCCATTTTTTAATCTCCTAAAGGATTTGTCGTTGTCGGTAAATTATAGCATAGCCCGCCCCCAACGGCAAGCCGACGATTTTCACTTCGACTTGTTTTTGAGACGAAGTTTCATTTCTTCGAGTTCCTGGATGTCGGCCATGATCCGACGGACGTCTTTCGTCTTGCCGGCTTTCACCATCCGCCGCGCGATCACGCGCAGATCGCGCAGCTGCTCGTTGATCTGGTCGATCTGCTGGATCTTAATCTCTTTGTGCCCGGCCGCGACTTCCTCCCGCACGTGCGAGATGATGCCGCCCAGACTGCCAGTCGCCGCCTCTTCGCGCGCCGCCCGGTCGCGCGAAAAGGAACAGCGTAGATCAAGGATGCTCAGCACGATGACGACGAGTATCGCGAGGAGCGTCCACTTGATGCCTCGGACATTGAAGAACATCCGTCACCAACTTTCACTTGATGACGAGTTCGCCCTTCGCCTGCGCGGGCAGATCGAGAATCAGCGCGCGCGCCGAGGCGATGTAGGCATGCGACAGCGGCCGACCGTTGAGCGTCACCTGCCGAGGCGCCTCCACGCGCGTCAGCACCGCACGCGACGGCTCTTCCGGCCAGGCTTCGATCCGGCAGCAGTACGCGCCGTCCTTCGGGGCCAAACGCGTCACCGCTCCCGCCAGATGCAGCAGCGCCGGACGCGGATCGCCCGCCTTCCGCGCGAGCGGACGCACCGAGTAGAACGGCAAGCCGAGGTGTTCGGCGAAGTTCTCCTGCACCGTACCCGGGTTGATGGGACAGTAGTAGCGGTCCTGCTTCTCGAGGTTCCACGAATCGGGCAGCAGTCCCTGGTTCTCCGTATCCGACAGCGGATGCGTCTGCCGCATGCCCGAGGTGGTGATGCCGTCCGCGATCTTCCGCCAATACGCCCCCTGCGAGTCCATCACTGAAAGATCCCACAAGGCCGCCGCATAGACGAGTCCGCACCACTGCACGGGCCGTCCGATCCAGTTCGGCGCCACCCAATGCGTCGCGCCCATCACGCCGCAGGTCGCATACAGCCCCACCTTCTCGCCCGGACGCGCCGCGAGCGGCGGCGGTACGAGATAGACCATCGAAAGGCCCGAATAGGCCCAATGGCGCGCTTCGCGCAGATACGCCGGATCCGGCTTGAGCATATAGGCGTAGGTGTAGAGCTGCGCCAGACGCGCGGAGGCCATGATGTCCGGCGTATGCAGCGGCATTTCCCACGGCTGCGCGCCGCGCGGCACCGTGCCGTGATAGTTCGCCGTCAGCTTGTCCACGACCTGAAGCGCCAGCTCGATCGCCTTTTCGTCACCGCACCAGACGGCGCGCTTGAGCAAATCGTCCACGCCCATCGACGTGTAACCGTTGCAATGGTTCGCCCCCAGCGTCTCGCCGAGGTCGACGTTCTTGTTCGCCGGCTTCGTCCAGATCCGCTTCGCCTCCGCATACGCACGCGCGAGCGAGGCCGTTTCCGCGGCGGCGCGCTTGACCTTGTTCGTCACATCGCCGCCGAGGAGCACCGGCGTCGGACGGCGGATGTGCGAGACCGTGGCATGCGCAATCTGCGACGGATTCATCTGCGCGAGCATCTGGTTCGCGACACCCTTCAGCCGCGGCGGCAGGGTCTTCCGCGCCGGTTCCGTGCGCGAGAGCTGCGCCGCGAGGTACTTCATCAGATAGGCGGCGTCGGCCGCCAGGCTGTACGGGAACGTCGGCGTGCAGGCATGGCGCACTTTCAGTCCCTTGCGTGCGGACGAATCCAGCCACCCGTGCGCGAGCAGTTCCAGCGCATCGCCGCGCGAAACTTCGTCCGGCGGCGGCAAACGGTTCGGCGGAATCAGCGTCGACAATGCCGTCACCACGTCATCACCCTTGCCCGCGCGCAGCGTCACCGCCTGCGTCGTTTCCGTCAAGGGGACCGGCGAGTAGATCGAAAGGCTCGACTCGCGGCGCGACGGACCCACCGCCGGCACCCAGAATGCGAGGAGGTGGCCTCCGCTCGCGAAGAGTCGGTCGGGCGAATCGAACACCGTCGCGATCGGCGAGGGACCCGCCGGACGCGCGACATCCACGCCTTCGGCGAAACGGTCCCACGCGAAACCCAGCCAGTTCGCGGGATCCGTGAACACCGCCAGCGGCGCCGACAGACGATACTCGGCGACAATGCGGCGATTAGATTCCGGCGTGCGGAATTCCTTCCGGTTGGACGACGGTTCGTCCTCCAAGTACTCGACACCGGCCAGCATCGCCTGGTGCTTGTGTCCGCGCGATCCCCGCTCGATGAAAAGCGTCAGGAACGGAACATGGAACACCTTCGCCGTCACAGGCACGCCCTTTTCCGTACAGTTGAAAGTCGTGGAGATGGTGAGCGCACGGCCCTCGTCGACCGAACGGAAGAGACGCGTCAGCGTCCAGTCGCGCCCGTCGGCGTCTGTTGTCTTCACCGAGGTCACGAGATCGGCGCCCGTGCGCGTCACGGACATTTTCGCGGCCTCCCAATCGAGCGTGCAGACCTTCCCCGCCTTGTCCTGGTAGACGAGCGGTTCGGACGGGTTGTTCTCCACGGGCTTGCCGCGAACGATGACGCGGAACGCGCCAAAACGGTCCGGATCGTGGCGCAATTCCCACTCGGTTCCCGTCAGCACGAGCGGCGTGGACGCCGGGATCACCAACGGTGGAACCGGCTTCGGTTCATAGCGCCACCTCGGAAGGACAAAGTCGATCTCAATCTTCTTCACCGTGTAGTTGCCGTCCTTGCCGGGCGGATCGAGGCGAAGGGCCCCCTGCCCCCGCGGAAAGACCGAAGCATCCATCTCGCCGACGAACCGCGTGTAGGGCGGATCGCCCACGGGCTGGAAACGACAGCTCTGCACCTCGTTGAAACCGGTCTTCTCTCCCCGGCAGAAGAGCTGCCACTGAAGGTTCCCGGCATTCATCGGTTCCGTCGTCAACGTGAACGTCAGACGTTCCGTCGTTTTCGGAAGAGCCGGCATCGGCTTCATCGGCCCGATCACCCAGGGATCGTCGCCCGTAACCGTGAACGAGAATCCCTTTTCAGAGGTCGTCAGGTCCTTCGCATGGCTGTCGACCCGCCACCCGTGCGCCGGCTCCTTCGTAAAATCGACCAGCGTCTGAGCGGCAAAAGCGGAACAGCCCGCCCATGCCACAGCGGCCAATCCAACGACTTTCAACACATTCATCGTATTCATGTTTCTCCCTTTGATCAATGCCTCACGCGAGGCGCTCTTCCTTCGCGTCGACGAGCTGGCGGGTCTGCGAATCGAAGGCAAGGCCGATCGCCCAGACGGGACGTCCGTCGGCGAGATAGGGCTTCGCGTAGTCCTTCTCCCGGATCTGCGCGAGCGCCGCATCGGCGGATTCATCGCGCTTCAGCTCGAAGACGAAGATACCTTCCGGACACTTCACCACGATGTCGGCCCGACCACCCGACTGGCGGTCTTCGCAGACTGTCTCGTAACCGAACGCCCAGAAGAGTATCTTCAGGTTGCGCTCGAAGTTCATCTCGTGTGCGCGCCCCTCCCTCTCACCGTACGGGAGGTGCGCAAAAAGCGACTTGAGTCCGTCAAAGAAATCGTCGAACTCCCCGTCGAGCAAGTGGTCGACCGTCCGACCGACCCAGGTTGTATCCTTTTCGGCCGACTGTGCGGCGACAAGGAGCAGCAAATCGCGGCGCACCTCCTCGTCGGGGATGCCCAACAGATAGCGCCCGTCCCTGTAGTCCTTGATCGTCAGATACCCCGTCTGGTAGAGCATCCCGACTGCCGGCAGATTACGGATATCCGAAACGTCGAACGCCCCTTCGCGCACGGCCACGCCCTTCTCGTAGTCGATCGCGAGCAATCCCTCGCGCTTGATGAAGTTCATCAGCATCGAAGGCCGCCCCGTCGCGGTCCACGTGCCGCGGAACTCATCGTGGGGGTTCGCGAATGTGAGGCCCGTCGAAACGGGATTGTACACCGTCACGGGATTGTCGGGTGAAAACCGGTAACCGTTGTACCACCGCTTCAGCTCGGCGCGATACGCCTCGTCCGAGAGCCCCATCACATTCGCGTGCGCAGCCATGTGCTCGCCGAAGTACGCGTCGAGCTCCTCCTCGGTGTAGCCGAGCATCTCGGCATAGTCGGAACTGAACGTGAGATCCGTGAGGTTCGAGAGCGCGGAGAAGACGGACATCTTCGTGAACTTCGATACGCCCGTGATCATCAGGAAGCGGATCATGTGCGTCTTGCTCTTGATCTGCCCGTAGATCATCGCGAGCGCGGAACGCACAAGTTCCGCCTCGGCGGGATTCGCGAGCGCCTTCGCGACAGGATCGTCGTACTCGTCGATTAACACCACGCAAGGTGTACCACGCTCGAAATGCCAGACGATCGCGTTCAGGAAGTTCATCGCCGGCGGCAACTTCTCGTCATAGGCGTAACCGCAGCCTTTCAGCGCCAGCTTCATGACGTTGGGCAAGGCCGACGCGAATTCGGCATACGTCGCCGCCGCGCAGCTTCCAAAGTCCAGGTGGATGACGGGATGCACCTTCCAGTCGTAGTCGGTCCGGTCGATCTTGAGATCCTTGAAGAGTTCGCGCCGCCCCTCGAAGATGTACTTGAAGGTGGTGATCATGAGCGACTTGCCGAACCGCCGCGGACGCGCGATGAAGAACAGGTTTTCGCCCGGCGCGGTGACAAGACGGTGGAAGAAGTCCGTCTTGTCGACGTAGATGCAGTTGCCCCTGTCCATCGTACGGATGGACTCAAAGTCGTTCGCGTTCTTGGCAATGGTCTTCATAGCGTCGGTATTATACCAAAAAAGTCCGCCCCACGCCACCCGCGAACGACGCCCTTTGGGTGAATGTAGTGGCAGATAAAAGGAACCGCCGCCCCTCACAGGGTGGCGGTTTCCCGGTTGGCATTGCCGCACGCGCTCTCTGAGCGCGCCATAGTGAATTACAAGGAGCTCGCCTTCGTATAGCGATAGGTGAAAACGATCTCATGGTCGGTTTCGACTACGCCACTCGTTACGGCGGGTCCTTCCTTGTACGTGTAACCAGGTATCTGCCGAGGTTCCGGAGCCGTGACAGTGGTGCCGTTCGGCACGCTGCGCAGATCGGGCTCGACACCCGGAATCGGCTCACCCGTCGCATCGTCCACGTACACGGTCTTGACCCTGCCGCCGTAGGTAAAGTCCTTCTCAAGCTGTTTGATGTACACAAGCCAGAAACCGATCGGCGCAACCTTTTCCGGCGGCAGATCCACCTGAATCCACATCCAGCCCTTCGCTATGTCGCGTTCACCGGGAGCGCAGTCGGCGGAGGCGGCGGTCGGATCGTTCCGATGGTCACGGGGGTAGGCCCGGATCGGCGTCGCAGCTTCGCACTCCTCCCGCGTACTACCATATTTCACGAACAGCTGGCCGTTATCGATCGTACGCCGAATCCAGTTCTGGATACTCTCTTCCAGTTTGAACTGCGGCTCGATCGCGAGATAACAGCGGCCATTGTCCGCCTCCTCGTGGTCGACGATCCAAAGCGCCACTTCCTGGGGCGTAAAAGTCCACTGGGCATAGACATCATAGTTCCTATTGATGTTCTCGATCCGGTCCGTCGTGACGTAGCCGCTTTCGGCGGAACCGCTATCGGTGGACCAGTGTTCGCCGATCGTCCACTGGCCGTAGAGCAGTTCCTGCCGCCCCACAGGATCCAGCGCGCCTGTAAGGCTCGTCGTAGGCATGGCCGCCAGACCCACGTTCGCGTGCGGAACGATATTCTTTACGGGGTCCGGTGCGCCGCCACCGGTCGGAAGTCCGTAGACCGGATCGCCCGCCACGTGGTAGGTGAGGGTATAGGACCTCTCATACAGACCCGCATCCCGACTGGCGACGTACTGACTCTGACGGATCTGAACGAGGTATTCCTTCGTCGGCATCTCGACGCCGACGATATCGGCCTGCTGCAAAACGTTCTGCGCATCGTATGTACCCGTCGCGTCGTTGTTGATCTGCTCGGGTACGCCTTCCGCCTCGAAGGTACTGACGATGTAGTCGGCAATGTTCTGCCATCCGTCGCCCGTGATGCGCACGCCATAGGTTCCGGTTCCGAGTCCAGTAAAGCGGTAGTGGCCCGCTTCGCCAATCGTCTCTTCGCCGGTACCCAGATTGCGAATCATCCCGACCGCGCAGGTCACGGGGTTATTGGCGCTATCCAGAACGGGTACGTACACGCCCTCGACCAGCTTCGTAAGAACGACCGAAATGCCGGTGAACAGCGACTCTGTCGCATCGCGCGCGCCATTCTCGTCGGCGTCGTTCCACACGACACCCTCAAGCGAGCGGGTGATCACAAACTCACGTGCGCTCGTCCAGCTCGTGCCGCTGGAGAGCTTGTTGCAGAAGAGGTCGCCCGGGCCCTTCCCGTTGTTTCTCAGGGTGAGCGTCGCCTTCATCGTCTCACTGGCCTTCAGAGAGCCGGAAAAGACAATCGCCGTCGGAATGTCGTCAGGGTCGAATCCCGTCACCGCGCCAGTCGTGGTGTCGTAGGTGAGCGTCTTCCACACGATCGTCTTCGTCTGCCCGTCCACGTCCAGATCGGACTGACCCACTGCGAGGTCTTCCGCCGCGATATCATCCAAATTGCAATCCCGAATGTCCTCCGAGGTCGTGTAGTACAGGGTCCAGGACGCCTTACTCGAAAAATCGGCAATGGAAAGGCTGCCCACCGTAACCGTGCCGCTGAAATGGCTCCCCAGCGGATCACCGTCATACGGCAGCGTGTTCACTAGAACGACGGGGGCCTCATTGGCACCGATGTTCGAGGTTTTCAGCGTGAAGACCAAATCGTCGAGCGGATCCACAACGGGCGTGTTCGCGAACTCGGAAAGGGACGCGGTCTTCAGCTTACTCACCTGGAAACCGACCTTGGACAGGTTGCCCATATTCTGTGAAAGGACAGTGACATCCGACTCCCCGCGGGACACCGCCGCAACTTCAACCGACTCATCGTTCTCGACATCCGTCTCCTCGATGCCTGGCGTACCGATGTCGCAGGAAAAATGAATGGGGTCGATCGGCGCATCCGCCGGGATGTTGTAGAATGTCCAGGTCAAAATCCGCGAACCATCCTCCCCCGCCGTCACAGTCGGTTCGAGGGGCGTGCCATTGCTGACGCTCCCCTGCTGACCGAGTTCCTCGTTCGGCACGTAGACACCCCCCAGGACGGCCGAGCCTTCCCGGTAGGCGAGGGCCGGCGGCAGTGTACACGAGACCGTCATCACGTTCGCAAAGAGGCCGGAAGCCGCTTCCCCGGTACCCATCCACAGACTCGGCTGGACGACGTAATCCACAACCCGCTGGCTCAAGTCCATATCGTAGTACTTTTTCTGCGTGTCGTCCAAGGCCTTCTGCTCGATGTCGATCGAGACCCCCGTTCGATACTTTGTGATCAGCAGCGAATCACCACCCCCGCTATGGCCGCCGGCATAGCCGTTCTCATCGTACCAGGCCTTGGTGTACCTTCCATTCTTACTCGCGGAAGCCGTCGGCAGCGAGATCGTCGTCAATCCCGCAACAGACGGAACGTCCGAAAGGGAGTTGGGATCGGAGGACTTGTAATCACATACCCGCCAGAGACGTACCTCATGGCAGATCATATAGGTTTCGCGGCGACTCGCCCCCTCCTTCGCCTTGAAAAAGACGCGCTGATAGGGATTGAATTCTGCCGTGAGGGAATCGATCCGCCCAATCACATCCTGCTCATAAAGGATGCCCACGCAGGTGTAACCCGAGGGTATCTCCTCCAACGAGGCATAGTAGCGGAGATTTTCGATCTTCGCGTTCTGCATCTCGTCATCGTCAACCCACGCACTGCCGTCCGGCTTGACCGCGTAGCAATAGCGAATCGTGACCCCTTTGGACGTGAGTACACTTTCTTTGTAGTTAGAACAGGGGCTACCATCCCCGTCCAATTCCAGGCCTTGGGGATCGAATTTCAGCAGTCCCTTCCGCGCGTAAGCCCGATTATAGGCAAATCCATTATCGAAGTTATTCATCACCCAGCGGACGGAAAGTCTCTGCCCTTCCACCACACTGTCTTCGCCGGTCGTCACGAAATCTTTTCGTCCGTTGACATCCACGCCGTCAGACTGATCATTTCCATCCGAGTAGTAGAGATTCTCATTCATGACCCCACCCTGCTGTTGGACAACCATTGACAGACTTGAATGAAGGGAATCGTCCGTCGTCACCATTTGGTTGGCGTTGCCAGCCGGGGGTTGAGGCAGCCGCGACACATCCGTCGGCGAGACGACGCTCAATGTCCGCCCCGAGGCCGTCATGTTCACATCCTTCGTATCGAGGTAAAACGTACCTTTTGTCGCATGGAACTGTTCCAAGACCGACACCCCCGTCTGAAGATTATTCCACGGCACGACCACCAAGATGTAGCCGGCGGAAAAGCAGCCGATATTTTTCACGCCCTTGTCCGCCAGGCTCTCATCGCGCGTATAGAACATCTCGGTAGAACCGCCCGCCACGTTGCTCGGAAATTGGTTCATGTCAAACGCGTAATCCGTAACCGTGAACGTGACCGTATTACCCGATTTCACGGCCGACCAATTTCCCCCTTGATAACAAGACCGATCCAGCATCGATGATGAATAGAGTCTGTTTAAGGGGCATCCCCCGCTGATTTGAGACGTTTGATTCTTATTAACACCCACGTCTCTGCCATGTCCGTCTGCCAGACCGTAAAAGTTATTCGCTCCGGCCGCCCAGACGAGGGGCGCGAAGTCGGTTGAGACATCATAGGCGGTGGCAGTACCACTTGTCACCTCAGGTTCGAACAGCGTATTCAGCTCGACTTCAACGGAGATCGGCCCCTCCGGGAGCTCGATTCCCTTGAGTTTCTTATCCGCATAGTCGTTGTAAAGCTGCAGGGTGACGCCGATGCCCATCATCTTACCTTCGACCCGTCCCCGTCCGTAGTCAAGTGCCGTCGTGTCGCCTGTGTTGAAGTCGAAGAAACCATACACCGTGTGGTAGGCAGACGATGCATTCCGCAGAAGGACGTTGTACTTCGGGGCGGCGGTGACGGTGAGTTCGCGGGACTGGGCGGTGACAACTTCGTTGCGATTGTGGTCAGGACAGGTACCGTCCGTGCAGTTGCCCTCGAGCCAGATCGAGAACGTCGGCTGGAAGGTGTCGCCGTTCTTCATATTCAAGACCTTGACGATGGCATCGAGCGTCCCGTTGCCGGGAACCACGATCGGTTCTGTCGTCGAGCCCTTCAGCTGGCGTCGGCCGCTCAGGACCTGGACGGTCTTTCCGTCGACCTCCTCCTCCGTGATGGTGAAGCCGTCCGCCTGGATCCAGCCCATGGCGTCCGTGACCCAGACGGCCTCCTTGGACGAAAGGGGCAGCACGAAACGGTAATTGATGTATGTCTCGTTCAGTTGTGTCCAGCCGTCTTGGGAGTTCAGGTCGTAGCCGAGGTCGAAGGTGACCGTGTCGAAGGTACGGACGCGTCCGTTGTTCGGGCCGTCGTCGTTGCCGGGACTCGACGGCGTCTGGTAGCCGCCGGTCGTCGGATCGAGCAGGCTTCCCACGTTGTCATTCGTGTCCCACGGCGCCGTGCCGTCTATAACGGACACCTCAAATTTCGAGACATAGGCCAGGTCCTGAGGGTTGGCATCCGCCACAGTCGTCAAGGCGGAACAGGCCCCGACCAGTACCAGCGACAGTAATTTCAAACTCTTCATCATAGCGATTTCCTCCGTCTACACAATTCGACTCGTCGTCTTGCAAGCTTTCATCCGACGACACAAACCACTTTCCGGCGGCGCCGAAGCGCCAGGAGCGCACCACCCAGCATCACAAGGAGTCCACTCGTCGGCTCCGGCACCGCGTAGGCGCCGCCCTGCCACGGTGTCATCGTCGGATCGGGGATCTCGCCCGGCTGGATGAACCGACGGAGCTGGTCATAGGTCGCCTTTTCGGAATAGGCCATCACGGTCCAGACATCCTCGGTACCCGAATCGTCGAAATTGCCGAGTTCGATCATGAAAGACCACGCCGGGTCTTCATATCCAGTCACATCCGCCCAAAGCGGACCCGCATAACCCAGCGCGACATCCGTGAACGTACCCACCTCGCTGAGGCCACCCTCGCCGTCAGATGTGAACAAATTCAGGAAAATGGGGGTCGTCTCCGATCCATCGGTCTTCACCGCCAACATGCGCGCATAGTTCACGGGCAGCCCGTCCGGACGGGAAACCAGCTGGCTCACGGGCATAGACGGAATCGTTCCACTCACTTCCTTCACGTAGTTGTCGTCCACCATCCACAAAAGGGCCGACGACACCGTCTCATCACCGCGTGTACACAAAGCCGCACACAGAACCGCACACGGCAAAAACGTTTTCAATACTGTCTTCATACTCAACTTCTCTCGCTTTCGTTTTCGCGAGTCGTCATTTACCAGTGGTCGCGGATTCCGCTTCCGGTTCCTGTCGCGGCCATTCGAGCGTCGTTTCTCCGCCTCCGCGCCGCACATACCAGAATCCCTGGCCGACCGGGATCTCAATTTTGGTGATGTATTCCGTTTTCGAACGAGTGCGCCCTTTCGCGTCCTGGTAGGTTACGAGCCGGGAAAGGGTCCATTGGTGGTTCATCCGATAGACGTAGTCCGACCCGTTGTAGCCGTTCGGGATGATCAGCGTGTCACAGTCGCTCTTGCCCGTTCCTTCGTGGATGTTCTTCCACGGGAGGGAATTCACATTGACTTTCCCGCCCCAGGGGTTGGCGAGCATCGTACAACAGGGGCACTCAACTGTACCGGCGCCGATCGTGGCGGTGGAGGAATTGGCCACCGACTGTCCAAACACCCAAAACGGCACGGGGACCTTCTTCCCGTCCACAATGTCGAACGGATGCTGACGCTGTAGCCAGAAACCATAGCCGCGGGGAATACGCACGCCATCGGCCGTCATCTCGGTCGAAGACGCGGAACTGAACGGTATGCTCGTCACCGTCACCGTCTTTTCCCACTCCCTGTTCTCGTTCAGAATCCACGAGTAGAACTTGCCATCGCCGCGATGCCAGAGGATCGCGTCGCCGATTGTCAGATTCGTGGGCTTCACAAGCTTCGGCGAGAAGATCGGTGCCGCGCTCACCTCCTTTTGACTGTAGTCGGTCCAAGGGATTGTCACAATCGTGTTGGTGGTCGTCGAGAGAACCTTCAACACGCCAAACATGTTCACACTCGTCGCCCCGGCGAAAACGCTCGTTGCGAATAGAAGCGCAACCATCATGGGAATCGATCTTTTCATTTCTTTGCTCCCGTTCTGTTCTTATCTGGCACGAATGACCTTGAAGAAACCCGTCCCCTGAGTCGCGTCCGTCTGCAGAGTGATGGGCCGGGCGTTCGCCCCTTCCACCGGCTCTTCCGCGACACCGGCCTTGAGTTCGCCCGGCTTCGCTCCACCTGCAAGGTCGTAGTCGAGACTCGGCACCGTATCCTGAACCGTCAACAGCGCCTTCCCGTTCACCACCCGAATGTCCGTGATGCGCGGCGCAGGTGCAAAATCGGCGGAAGAACGCGTATCCGCCACCGACCCCACGGCCACAGGCAGGGCCGCGACCAAAAGACCGGCCGTTGCGCCGAAGCGAACCCGTCCGTCCGTCTCGCCATAGCTGTTGACGCGCGTGAGCGCCCCGTTCTCGTCGCGCGGGGCCAATGCCCCATCCCGACGACGCGTGTCAAGCAGATAGACCTTCCACTCGTCCTTCGCGTGCGCGGCGGCAAAGTCCGCATCGACGATGAAGTCCGTGTAGCGGCAGCGCCCCTTCAACGCCAGCGGGGCCACATGCACGAGCGTGCTCGCCTGCGCATCAACCAGGGTACCGTCCGCATTGAACCCCGCAAAGTTCGCACCTGGCTTCGTACACACAAGGGCGTAATGCTCGCCATCGGCAATCAACGTACCATCCGCATATCGGTCCGGACCGTTCGTCCAAAAAATCAAATGACGGTTCGAAACAACGTCCGCCGCGAGGGTGAACGAACACAACACAACAAGTGCCCAAACAGCCCTCCTTAACTCACCTTTAAGACTGACCATCCTAACCGATCTCCTTTTCGATTTTGTTCAACAGAAAACACAACTTCCAACACCGCTAAACAGAAAAAATTTTGATAATTATACACCTGACAGAAGAATCCTAACAGACCAACAATCCCCACGATTTCATATACTGTCACAGGGGCAGATAAAAGGAACCGCCACCCCTCACAGGGTGGCGGTTTCCCGGTCGGCATTGCCGCGGTGGGGGCGGCGTGCGCGCGCGGCGCCGCCAAGTAGAAGGA
>JAZUGW010000022.1:0-2382 GCA_045641465.1 Kiritimatiellia bacterium
TCCGGCGACGAATGGATACACCGTGATAGCCGGGAACCGTCGCCTGGTGGCGTGCAAGGCCGCCGGTATGGATGTGATACCGTGCGAGCTGCTGGACGTTGACGAGACGACGGCGAAGCGCATGACGCTGATCGAGAACCTTCAGCGTCGTGACGTCGATCCGGTAATGGAGGCGGAGCTGGTGCAGAGCCTTATCGACTCCGGCATGACGATCGAGGAGATTGCCAGCGAGACGGGGCGCGGGGAAAAGTGGGTGTGGCGACGCAAGCAGTTGACGAACTTGGACCGGCGATACATCGCCGAACTAGATAAGCGCAAGGCGACTGCGACGGTCGACTGTCTCGAGCGGATCGCTCGATATCCAATGGCCGTTCAGGACGCATGTCTCAAGCGATTCGGCGAGTATCTGTCTGAAGGTCGCCAGATCTCCTGGAACAATGTCGGCTACATTTTCGAGAGCTGTACTCGGAATATCAACAACGCACAGTTTAACAAGGGTGCGTGTCGAAAGTGCGGGAACAATTCGGCCAATGCACCGACACTGTTTGGGACGGATGATCCTGCGCAATGCGGGGTTTGTCTCGACAGTGAGTGTTTCATCCGGAAAACGAAAGCCTGGATTGATGGGGAAATCAAGAAGTCCGAAAAGAGTGGCCACAAAGTGGTCCGTGTAAAAGATCTGTACAAAATCGACAAATATTGGGATCGTTCCAAAAAGTACAACGAGGATCATCCGGTGATGTACGTGGTCGAGGACAAGATTCCGTTCATCACCTATGGGAAGGATTCTACCGAAGCAAAAGAGCAAGAATCGGAAGAGGACAAGGCTCAGGCCGAAAAGGACAAGCGCAGGAAGGCGGCAAAGAAGTCCTGCCATGTGTTGTCCGAATTTCTCAACGGGGAAGGCGTGATCAAGCAGCTAGTGGCCGATAAATTCTGTCTAGTGGCGGCCGGCGGGATTCCGGTCCATGTTCTTATCCTGCTTCAGGATGCGTTAGGATCGTACGATTACGATGACGGAACGTCCCTCGGTGACAAGGAGTGGGATTGGCTGGCCCGATATCCGGAATCGTCTGGAGAATGCGTGTCCGGTGACGAGCTTGAAAAAATGTTCGACAGGATCGTCATGGACATTCAGGATGAGCTCGCGGGCTACACGTGTATCGATGCGGCCAACAATCTGCTGGAGCTGTTCCCGAAGCTGCGTGACATCATTCCGCCGACCGATCTTTCGAACATCGAAAAAGCAAAGGAGTAAATCAATGGCGAAATCACACATCGCGGACGGGGCCCTATTCAAGGATCCTGAAATCAAGGACGGCAAGACGCATCCGATCATGCACATGACGCTGAACGTCCTCGGCGTCAACCTCAACATCGCCGTCTGGCCGAAAGAGACGTCCGGACGCGGCACGGTCTACTGGCCGGTGACGGGCGACTACGCGATCAAGGAGACCAAGAGACTGGTGGATGTGACGCCGGTGATGAACGCATCGTCCACCACCAGTGCCGCTACTGCTGCGGCACCGATAGTCAGGGAGCCGGTTGACGCGGCGAAAGCAAAAGACGATCTGCCGTTTTAGTGGAGTTGAAATTGACTACGGCTGAAGGAATCGAACTCGCCGAAATCAAAAAGCGGCTGAGAAAAAACCACGCCACGCGGGAAGACATCGCCCGCGGGCGTGAACTTCTGTCGTGTCATCCCGGTCTTCTTGAACGGTTCGAAGCGCTTGTTTCACAGAAGTTCGAGGTGAAGAAGATTGGAGATCGGACATCTGCGGATCGGAAACGCCGTCAGCGCGAACGCGAGAGAAGTTTCGAGATCCCAGACAATCCCCTTGATGCAGATCGTCGTGAATCGTGTCGTTCTAATCTTGTCAAGTTCGGGGTCACGTACTGCCCGCACATGCTCAAGCATCCGCCATCGGATCTGATGGTCAGGTCGCTGGTGACGCCGTTGCAGAATGTCATTTTGTACGGTGGCCAGCAAGTCATTGAGTATCCGCGCGGAACTGGTAAAACAACCTGGTTGAAAATCGCATTGATCTGGGCTGTTGTGTACGGGTACAAGCGGATGGTGATCGTTCTTGCGGCAACCAACACTCTCGCCGGCAAGATTGTCACACAGATCAAGAACGCATTTGAGAAGTCGCAAACTCTGGCGGAAGATTTCCCTGCGCTGGCCGTTCCAGTGATCGACATCAAGGGAAATTGGCGACGGGCGTCGACGCAGAAATTTGAAGGAGAACCGACAGGTCTGTCGTTCAGCCCATCTGAGTTCGTCCTTCCCAAAATCATGGATGCCGATGGATCGGGACCGCGTGAAGTGGCGGCAGGGGCTCGATTCATGGCGTTCGGTCTTGAGGGCGCGTTCAAGGGCGT
>JAZUGW010000023.1:0-13268 GCA_045641465.1 Kiritimatiellia bacterium
CATTTCTCTTTTCCTCACTTTCGTTTCCCCGCGTCCGGGCGCCGCAACCCTGCGACACCCTGCGCGGACGCGGACATCCTAGCAAAAGTCGAGAAAAAGATTCTAACCAGAAAACAACAATTCTAACCAGAAAATAACAGCGGCGGGACCGACGATGGATAAAAGGTATAGACACTGGGGACTGTCCCCATTGCCACAGGTGGATAGAAATAGGGGGACTGTCCCCATTGCCACAACATAAAACTAAGAACGCGGGAATGATATTAACGGTAATGAGGCGCGTTGAGAATGATCTCTCCGATAAAATATTGCGCCTCTAAAAATGTAAAAATCTTTTAAAGATTTTCTTAGCACGTGGCGACGTTTCACGTTTTTCTAATCCATTAAAATAAACTAGAGGTCGACATCGATGTCAAAGAATCAGTCGTCTGTTGAAATCTTCTTTTCAAGACGGTAAACCAATCCTGTCGCACCTCTTTCTTCACCCTTAGTCAATTCACGGATCTTCAACGAATCCGCCTCAATGTGAATGAGGTAGGATTTCAAGTCGGCACATTCCGGCGCGTCACCATCGTACATTGGATACAGGACAAGACCTTTCGGCAGGCGACACTCTTTTCCCTCGATCGAAAAAGCCACATCTTCCGTCAAAACCACGGGAGGCACCTTGGCTCTTGCCGTCATCACCTTCCAAAGATAAAACGTGTATCGCCAGCCAATAAGAAAAAAGGGCACAAGGATTGTTGCAATTACCAACCCACGCAATACGACGCCGAGGTTATAGAAAAAGCTATTCATAGACATTTCCCGTCATCGTCTTGCGTGGGGATACCACCTCTTCGTTCACCTCAAGGGGTCACTTGGTACGCTCTGTCGTGATATTCGTATAGAGCTTGCGGTCAATCGGAATCCACTTGACATTGTCCGTGCGCATGGCGAAACGCCGCACGCGCACGAAACGCGTATCCTGGCTCGCCCAACCACCTTCAGCTCCCAAGCTCGGCTTGCGTACATGCGTGGCAACACCAATGACCTTCAGATCGCGTGTGAAGACAGGACTCCCGCTATTTCCCGGAACGAACTCGGCGTCGACTTCAATCTGCGTTTTCCCTTCACCCAAGAACCGTCCCAACAACTCCGTCAACACGCCACCACCTGCACTATTGCCAACCACACAGAGTTCCGTGTTGATCTCCGGCTGATTGGCCGCCAATTCAAATGCCGGCGGATTCCCTTTCAGCTCAAAACGAACCAAATCACGGTCCTGAGCGATTTCCATCGCCCCGAGTTCAAGATCCGGGCCATTGACTGTCTTCGCCGTAATCGTCTCCTTACCGCGCGCAATGTGTTCATTCGTATAGAGCCAGGTCTTTCCATCCGCCCGCACGACAAAACCTGTCGCATTACCAATACCTGCTTTGATGATAGCCACTTTGTCCAGACACTGCTTGAACGTTTTGAATGGCGCAATAGGCTTCTTGGGCTCCTCCTTTCGAGCCTGCGTCACATACTTGATGACACGGAAAACCATAATGTGATAGCTCCAGAGTCCATCACGTTTCGACTTCTCCGTCCGCAGGACAGCACGGCACTGGAAGCCTTTCGAGTCCTTGAACTCAAACAGCCAAATGACGTTCTTACCTGCCCTTCCGATCTTCGCCTTGCCAAACGAAGGCTGGAACCTTTTACACAATTCCCATCCCATCTTTTCGCGGTCTTCGTCTTTCGCACCCTCAATCGGCGAGGCGAAAATCTGCTCGATGTCACGCGTTTGACGATTGACCCAGATCTGGCAGGGATAAAATCCATGCCTCGGACAAAGTTTACCGATAGGCTTGAACTTGAAGTTCGGATCACGAAATGCCGAACACGCCAAATGATAGACTTCAGCCATCGAATCGCGGTCAGGGAGATCCGCCTTGACGCCCGCCGCCTTCATCTCTGCATCGATCTTCGTCCCCAATGCTGCACCGAAAATCATCTCCGGCTTCGCAACCCATTCCTCGACAGGTTTCTCGGGAACCGGCTGGACTTCGCCAGCCTTTGCCTCAGGCTGAACCTTTTCTGTTTTCGCGGACTTATTCGACAGACATCCCGCTGTCGCAATCACTGCCACGAGACTCAAGATCGATAGACATTTCATTTTCATTTCCTCTTGTTCAACACTAAACGCCGCCCCTAAAGGAACGGCGTCTTGTGTTTTTCTCATACCTCATTTAAGCCCACGCGCTAGGAATCACATGGTTTTCACGAGGTTTGAAAAGTTTAGTCGGCCATCGGACGGACCTTGCCCTCTTTGACACGCTTTTCAATGACCTGCTTCGAGATCGAGGACGGAACCGCCTCGTACTGCTTGAAGATCATCGTGAACGTACCACGACCCTGCGTAACCGTACGGATGGCGTTCGAGTAACCGAACATTTCACCCAACGGGACCGTCGCCTTGATGCTCTTCATGCCACCACGCTCGTCCATGCCTTCGACACGGCCACGGCGCTGGTTGATCGAACCATTCGCAGCACCCATGTACTGCTCCGGCACAACGACTTCGACGTCCATCATCGGTTCGAGCAGCTGCGGCTTCGCCTTGAGGAAGCCCTGCTTGAAGCACTGCATGGCGCAGGTGATGAACGCAAATTCGTTCGAGTCGACTTCATGGTAGGAACCGAAGTACACCGTCGCCTTGACATTGACCACGGGGAAGCCCGCGAGCGGGCCGCTCTCGAGAGCCTTGCGCACGCCCTTTTCGACCGCCGGGATGTATTCCGTCGGGATGACACCGCCCTTGACTTCGTTGACGAACTCGAATTCCTTGCCCGGTTCCTGCGGTTCGAGCTTGAGGCACACGTGAGCGTACTGACCACGACCACCCGACTGCTTGACGTGCTTGTACTCGCTCTCGACGGACGTCGTGATCGTCTCACGATAGGCAACCTGCGGGGCGCCCACGTCGCACGCGACGTTGAATTCGCGTTTCAGACGGTCGACGATGACTTCGAGGTAGAGCTCGCCCATACCAGCAATGATCGTCTCGGATGTTTCCTGGTCGAAGCTGACCACGAACGTGGGGTCTTCCATCGCGAGCGCATGCAGCGCCACACCGAGCTTTTCGTTGTCCTGACGGGACTGCGGCTTCACCGCAACGGAGATCACCGGCGCCGGGAAGTCAATGGATTCCAACGTGATCGGATGCTCCGGATCGCAGAGCGTATCACCCGTGCGCGTCTCGGTGAGACCGACGCACGCCACGATGTCGCCGGCATGCGCTTCGTCGAGCGGCTCCTGCTTGGCGGCATGCATACGGAACAGACGAGAAATGCGCTGCTCGCGGTTGATCGTGGAGTCGAGAAGCTCAGCACCGAGCTTGAGCGTACCCGAGTACACACGCACGAACGTGATCTTACCACCGGACTTCGGGTCGTTCATGATCTTGAACGCAAGACCGCAGAAAGGATCGTTGTCGCTCGGCGAACGCTTCTCTTCCGGATTGTCCTGCGACACGGCATCACCCGCATCGAGCGGGGACGGGAGGTAATCGCACACACCGTCAAGGAGCTGCTGAACACCCTTGTCCTTGAACGCAGAACCGCAGAACGCCGGCGTGATCGTACGCGCAATGCACCCCTTGCGGATCGCAGCCTTGATCTCGTCGATCGTCAGCTCTTCGCCCGCGAAGAACTTCTCCATGAGGGCGTCGTCCTGCTCGGCCGCGCTCTCGACCATCTTCTGGCGATACTCCTTCGCCTTCTCGAGCATGTCGGCCGGGATTTCCTCTTCCGTCACCGTCTTACCGAGGGTCTTCATATCATAGCGAAGAGCCTTCATGTTGACGAGGTCGATAATGCCGCTGAACGTCTCGCCCGCGCCGATCGGAAGCACCATCGGCACCGGATTCGCGCCGAGCTGGTTCTTCATCTGATCCATCACGCTGTAGAAGTTCGCGCCGACACGGTCCATCTTGTTGACGAACGCGATCTTCGGCACTTTGTACTTCTCGGACTGACGCCACACCTGCGCGGACTGCGGCTGCACACCGCCGACCGCGCAGTAAAGCGCGACCGCGCCGTCAAGCACGCGGAGCGAACGTTCCACTTCGGCCGTGAAGTCCACGTGGCCGGGAGTGTCGATCAGGGAGAGGCGGTAGGCGCCCCACATGACGCACGTCGCAGCGGACTGAATCGTGATGCCGCGCTCCTGCTCCTGCACCATGAAGTCCATCGTCGCAGCGCCTTCATGCACTTCGCCGATCTTGTAGTTCTTGCCCGAATAGTAAAGGATACGCTCGGACGTCGTCGTCTTGCCGCCATCGATATGGGCCATGATGCCGAAATTGCGCACATGGTCGAGCGGGAAGGTTTTAGCTGCCATTTCTGTGTACTCCTGGTGTTTGTAAAAAATTGAGCTAATATTATATTAAAGAATGGACGGAAAATCAAGCGGTAAATGGTAATCTTGAAAAGAATAAAAATTCCGTCAAACTCATGCGGTCCGCAGGCTCTTCAAGAGGGCAATCTCGTTGCGATAGCCGTCAAGGTCGCACGGCGTCTCAAGATAGAACGGAAGATCGCGAAGTTTTGGATGGTTGATAACGCGTGCAAGCGCGTCGAGTCCGATCTTACCCTTCCCGAGGCACGCATGACGATCCTTATGCGCACTGAAGACGTTCATCGAATCGTTGAGATGAATCGCCTTGAGGCGGTCAAGTCCCAGCGCACGGTCAAAGGCCGACAGCACGCCATCGAGATCGTTCACAATGTCATAGCCGCCATCCCACACGTGGCAGGTATCGAGACACACGCCCAGACGCGGCCGCTGCGCCGCCGCAAGTCCGGCTGCGGCAAGCTTCGCGTCGACGGCATCGACAATCGCACGCAGTTCGTCAAAGTTCCGTCCAACTTCGCTGCCCTTTCCGGACATCGTCTCCAAAAGAACCGTTGTCGTCATCGGCCCCTCGGGAACCATCTTTTCGAAAATGCGTGCCAACATGCCCGCAATGAGATCGATCCCAACCTCCGCACCTTGTCCGACATGCGACCCGGGATGGAAATTGTAGAGCGCTCCCGGCGTTAGCGCCAAACGTTTTAAATCGTCCGCCATCGTGGACTCGGCGAACTCGCGCACACGCGGCTCGGCACCGGCGGCATTGAGCGTATAAGGCGCGTGCGCCAGAATCGGGCCAATCCCCTTTTCCGCAGCAAACGCCGCAAACTGCGCCACATCTGCCGGATCGATCGGCTTCGCCGCTCCCCCGCGGGGATTACGCGTAAAGAACTGAAACACATTCGCCCCGATCGAAACAGCGGTCTGGCCCATGGCGAGATAACCGCCGGCACTCGATAAATGACAACCGATTTTGAACATCGTCAACTCCTTCACTGAATAAATCGAATCAATCTACTACTTCCCGCGAGAACGCACGAGGATGTCTGCCAGCGCTTCGTCGAACGGTCTCGCCGTTGAAAGAATCTCATGCGTGACAGACATCTCGCCGGCACCTCGGCGAAGCTTCTCCTGCCACGTCTCGAAACGCGCAAGATAATCCCGTCGAATGGCTGCGGCATCGACATTCAGACGCATGGACGTTTCAGCGTCTTTGAACTCGAGCATCTCCTCAAACGGGAACGTACGCTCTTCCTCCGCCAACACCTGAAGCAGAATCACCTCGTGATGACGAAAACGGAAATGATGCAACGCCTTCAGCAGTTCCTCGGCATCGCCGAAAAGGTCGCTGATCACGAATACGACACCGCGGTGGGGGATCCGTTCCGCCACATCGTGCAAGACCGCCGCCGCATCGGTCTCACCTGCCGCCTTCGCCCCGTCGACGACTTCCAGTACCTGGCGGATCTGCGCCGGCGTCGCCTTCGCCGGCAGGTATTGACGCACCGCCGTGTCGAACGTGACGAGCCCCGCGCCATCTTGCTGCCGCACCAGCAAATAGGCCAGTGATGCCGCCAGATGGCGCGCATAGTCAAACTTGGACAACCCATTCACCGCTTTCTCGCCGCAGTAGGACATCGAGCCCGAGCAGTCCAATGCAATCGTCGCACGCAGATTCGTCTCGTCGACATACTCCCGTACATAAAGTCGCTGACGGCGCGCGACGAGTTTCCAGTCGAGCTTGCGCAGATCGTCCCCGTGCTGATACGCACGATGCTCGGCGAACTCGCTCGACGCGCCCTTCCGCACCGACCGATGCCGTCCGGCGGTAAAACCGTCCACCGCCCCACGCGCGACGAACTCAAGACGCGCCAGACGCTCAAGCGCCTTCGCCGGAAGCCAACGCATCTGTTTTTCCAGAGACATTCCGCTCAAATTCGAATGACGGACAGAAGACGCGTAATCAGATCGTCGGTCGTCACACCCGCCGCCTCGGCGTTAAAGGTCGTGGCAAGACGATGGCGCAACACGGGCAACGCAAGCGCCTTGATATCGTCCGTCGTCACATGGGCGCGTCCATTGAGGATCGCCCGCGCCTTACCCGCCGTCACCAACGAGAGGCCGGCACGAGGCCCAGCCCCCCACGCCACGAGTTCGCGCACGAAGTCCGGCGCCGAGGGATCTTTCGGACGCGTCGCCCGCACGAGTTTCGCCGCATAGTCGATCACGTGATCGGCCGCCGGCACACGCGCGACAACCTCTTGCAGTTCAACGATTTCCGCGGCCGACAGGATCTTCGGCAGCTTTTTCGCAACACCGCCCGTCACCGACCGGATGATCATCCGCTCTTCGTCAAACGTCGGATAATCGACTTTGATATTGAAGAGAAAACGGTCGAGCTGCGCTTCCGGCAACGGATACGTGCCTTCCTGTTCGATCGGATTCTGCGTCGCAAGGACGAAGAACGGCGCGGCCAACGGATAGGTGTTTTCGCCGACAGTGACAGACCGCTCCTGCATCGCCTCCAACAACGCGGCCTGCGTTTTCGGCGGCGTGCGGTTGATTTCGTCTGCCAAGAGCAGGTTCGTGAAAATCGGACCCTTCACGAATCGGAACGAGTGACGTCCGCTCGTCGGATCGGTATCGAGCACATCGGTACCCGTGATATCGGCCGGCATCAGGTCCGGCGTAAACTGTACACGCTTGAAACCAAGATCCAGCACCTCAGCCAGCGTTCGCACCAGCAGCGTCTTCGCGAGTCCCGGCACGCCGACAAGCAAGGCGTGTCCACGCGAGAACACCGCCACAAGAACCTGTTCAACCACGTCGTTCTGCCCGACGACGACTTCCGACAGGGCACGACGGATCTCGCCGTACTTCGCGTGCAAGGACGCAACACGCGCCACATCGTCGTTCCCGAGTTCCTGTTGCTCGTTGTCCTGCATGATCATTTCTCCAGAGTGATTTTCAAAAGATCCCACAACATCCGCGGCGCATCGGGGAAGAGGCGCAACGAACTGCGCACGCCCCCCTGCCATTCAACGGGCACTTCCACGACGGACCCGCCGGCACGTTGCACACGCCGAATCAATTCGACATCGAAGGAGAACCGTGCGGTCCGCTGGATGTCAAAAACGGCACGCATCTTGTCCATCCGGAAGAGCTTGAACCCGCATTGCGTATCGTGGATGTCCTTCACGCCGGCGAGACGAACGGACTGATGGAACAGCCACGAAAGGAACTTGCGCCTGAGCGGCATGCCGGGACGGCCATAACGACTGCCGCTCACGATCCACGCCTCGTAATACGGGGCAAGCTTGGCGAACTCGCCCAACGGCGCGGAAAGATCGACATCGCTCATCAGCACCCACGCGCCCTTTGCCGCGCAGGCACCGCGTCGAACGGAAAATCCCTTTCCCTGATTGACTTCGTTACGCAACACGACAACCTCCGGCGCGGCCTCCAGTACAAGCGGCTCCGCCGACCCGTCGTCCACGAAAATCGTTTCGACCAAAGTGAAATCGCTTGCCGCCGCCGCACGTTTCAATTCATCGAGATGCGCGAGCACGGCCCGCGCAAGATCAGGTGAATTGAAGACCGGAACAACAAGTGAAAGCGTTTTCATTTTTTCAACGACATCCACGGTGCAAGCCGCACCTTGCTGGCTTCATGCGATTGGCGTGTTCCCGGCATGCCCATCTCTAACGACGAGAGACGCGTGATGAGCGCCTGCTGCGCGGCGGCGTGCTGCTGCCGTTCCACCTCGGCCCGCTGGCGTTCATCCATCAATTCTTTCTCGCGATGCATCAGCTTTTCGCGCGTTTCCTGCAACTGACGATAGATGACCGTCACATCGGCGGACTGCTCGGTGAGACGCTTGATCTCACCTTCGCGGTCGCGCAGACGGGCCGCCAGATCGCGGATCTTGCGTTCAGCCTCCAAGGCCCCCTTCTCCTGCAAGAGGCGCAAGGCTTCGAGTTCCTGACGCATGTGCATCGTCCGCGGATCCTCGGGATGCTCCTTGAGCGCACGCCGCGACATGTCCTCGGCATCCGTACCGATCCGACGCAAGATCTCCTGACGACGCGCGAGCAGGCGTTCGGCGCGCTTCCGGCGATATTCGCGCAACGCTTCGGCTTCGCGATTCTCCGCTTCGATCGTCGCCGCAAGCTCGTCGGCCTCTTCCTTCATGATCACATAGACGGCAGCCTGCGCATCGGCCGCGAGCTGCGCTGTCGGCGGCAAACGCTTGAGATCGTCCGTCAAAGACTTGATGCGATCCTCATACGCCGCGTCGCTCGTTTCCTTCGCCGTCGTAAACCGCGCGAGATCCGCAGCGGCCGACTCCGCCTTCGCCTTCGCGGAATCAGTTGCGAGCTTCTGATCTGCGAGCGCCTTCTCCGTCTGGGCCAGCTTCGTACCGTTCTCGGCGAGCTTGGCCTCGCAAGCGTCGAGCGCCTCGGTCTTCGCCTTCAACGCCGCTTCCAGTGATGCCACTTTCGCGTCCTTCTCCGCGAGTTCGCGTCCGCGCGCCGCCAACGACGCATCCTTCTCTGCCAGACGATGCGCACACTCCGTTTCCTTCGCTTGCACGACGGCCGCACAGTCGACATCCTTCTGGCGCAACGCCTCGTCGCATGCCTCGCCCTTCGCGGCAAGTGCCGCCGCTCGTTCGTCGTCCTTCGCTTTCAAAGCTTCGGCCTTGGCCGCCTCCTGCGCGGCCAGGGCGGCAGCCATTTCCACATCTTTCTGGCGAAGCGTCTCCGCACAGGCGGCATCTTTATCTGCCAACTGCGCGGCAAGATTTTCCTCCATCTGCTTCAGGTCGGCCGCATGGGCCGCATCCCTCGCCGCAAGCGCCGCCGAGGTTTCGGCATCCTTCTGGCGCAACGCATCCGCACGCTCGGCGTCTTTCGAGACAAGCGCGACTTCCAGCGCCTTCTCGCGATCGGCCGACGCCGCATCGCGCGCGGCATCCTGTTTGGCCGCCTCTGTCTGCAATGCCGCGAGACGGGCCTCCGCCACGTCGGCGGCCTTGAGCGCCGTCTTCGCCTCGCTTCGTGCGGTCGCCGCCTTGCGTTCGGCATCATCCGCACGCGTCTCGGCCGCTTTGAGACCGATACGCAGCGTTTCAATCTGGTGTCGCAGCTCCTCGACGGTCGCCGCCTGCGTGGCCGCCGTGCTCGCCTCGGCGCCAGACGTCTCGGACGCGACCGCATCCTCGACGGGTTCGATCTCCCGTTCGACTTCCACCAGGCGACTCCCGCGCGGAAGGCGTCCGCTCGCCAGAAGCGACTCGGCGGCCTTTTTATTGAAGGGACCGCGCGGTGTGCCATCGCCGATGTCGATCGACCACCGCATGTCGAGGAAATCGACATCCGTCGCGGACTGCCAGGTCTCGCCATCATTCGAGACTTCCTGGCCAGGCTGAATACGGCCCATCTGAGCCCATTCCAGCAGATTGTCGCGCGTGACCGGACCGAACACCTCGTCCTGCGTGCGGAGCCACCATTGATTCGCCATCGTCTGCGTCCCCTCTTTCAACCCTTACTTGTGCTTGCCGAACAACTTGCGCAAATCGTCCACGCCCATGCTCGCGAGCTCGTGCTGCGCCTGACGTTCCATCGCAGCCAACGTAGACGCCGGCACACCGCCGCCATTCGGACGGCCGAGGCTAAAGGCCTGACGGGCGACAGGCGGCGGCATTTCCGACAGCACCACCTGCGGCTCGACAACTTCCGTCGTCCAGGTACGCTTGTGAATCGCATTCGCACGCGCCTGCTCTTCCTTCATTTCCGCGATCATCTCTTCACGCCGCTTGACTTCCAGCAGCGCCTTTTCGAGGTCTGCCTGCTTGCGGGCGAGATCCGCGTTCATGCGCGCCAGTTCGCCTTCTTTCGTCTGGAGCGCCTTCGTGAAACTTTCCACCTGCGCATCACGCTGGGCGAGCAACGACGTCGCCTCGGCCACGCGTTCATCGCGCTGGGCGATCGTTTTCAGCGAAGCTGCGATTTGAAGGTCCTTCTTCGCGGATAGTTTCTGCGCTTCCGAGAGGGCCTTGTCACGGCGGGAGATTTCCGCCTCTTTTTCCGACAATGCCGCCCCCATCTGGCGAAGGCGCTCGAGTCCGGCTCCGCGGTCATCCTGATAGAACCGCGCTTCCCGCGAAAGCGTGCCGGCTTTCAGCAAATCATCAAGCACCATTCGATGCGTCGGACCGTAGAACTGGCCGGGATTGTTTTCCACAACCCAGTTCATCTCAAGTTCCGGCTTGAGCGGCGCGAGCTGCCAGCTCTGCAAATCGGTTGAGATGCCCGCGAGGGGTTCCACGCGGCCATCTTTCACCCACATCTTCAGCATTTCAAGGTCAATCGGACCGAACACCTTGCCTTGGGTGTTCTTAACATACCATTTTTCCATGCCCAATATTCTACCACAATTTAAGGTCTGATGTCTAGATGCGGGTTCGACGTCCCGCATCGAAACGACGACGACTAGTACCGGCGAAGGAGGTCCAACATGCGGCGATCGACCTTGTGGCCCTTGTAGTCCTCGTACTTCACGTCGGCACGTTTGCTGTCGACCACGCCGAAGGGACCACGCAGGTTCCACAGCGCCCAACCGAGGTTGCGCTCCTTCCAGAGCTTGAGGTGGTCTTCCATCCAGTCGAGCGTGACGGGATGGGGCCCCTGGTTGTGAGAACCGAATTCGCCGATCATGACAAACGTGTCCTTACCTGCGCCTGCCGTAAAGTCGTCGATGATCTTCTGGTTCCGCTCATAGAGATACTGCATGCCGGCATCTGAATAACGGCGGTCTTGCTTCGAGGCGAGCCAGTTGCAGAGCAATGGCACTTCGGTGTTCCACCCCTGGAAGGTGAAACCATTGTTCTTCGGCTGGAAGCCCCACGCATGCTGCAGTTCGACCTTCGTCGTGTGACCGACCGTGTCGGTGTAGGCGATCGACCCGATTTCCGCCCAGTCACCCGTCTCGCAGACGAGCGAGAACTTGCCGACGGGCTTTTCGAACGTGAAATCAAAGGGCTTCGTGTAGAGTCCGCGATGGAGGCACCACTGCGTATGATAGACGACACCTACGCAGTCGGGGCTGTCGGGACGCATCTCGATCATTTCGCGCCACACGGTCTTGCCGTCCGCCTCCGCACGCAGCGTTACCGTACCCGAGACCGTCTGCAGCTGGAGATGCAACTTGCCGGCCGGCAGCTTCTCAAGCGTCAGCGGCACTTGCCATGCCCCTTTGTTCGGACCATACAGCATCGCGCTCGGCTGGAGTCCCCGCAGCGGCCACACAGGCGCCGGCTGTCCCCCCAGGTTTCCTCTACCGTTCCAATCTGCGTGATAGTGCGTCACGGAGCCCGGCTCGTAGCCGCGAAACGCCTGACCCACGTTCGGCATCCCGACGATGCCCATCGTGGGACGACGCGCGGTGGCGATGCCATCGGAAATAATGAAGCGGTCAGGATCGATCGCATGAATCGTCTCAATCAACTTGCGCGCCACCGGCGCGTAGGTTTCTTCTGTCATCGCGCGCGAAGGCTCGTTCATCAGATTGAAACTCAACTGCTCGTTCGGGATGCCTTTATAGCGCTTCGCGAAATAGGCCCAGTGCTTGCAGCAGCGCGCAAGCGTTTCGGGATTGGAATGGAGGTCGAGCTTATCGCTGTCGCCCATTTGCTGCGCCTGGTAGCCGGCGATCGTATAGCCGGGTGCAAAATAGAAACAGAAGTTCACATGCACGCCCCACTTCTTGCCCCAGGCGATATAGGGGTCAACGAGCTTCGCCACTTTGGCATCGTCGATTTCATCGCGGTTGCCATCCTTGCACCACAGACGATAGTCCATCGGCACGCGCGCAAAGTTGAAGCCGAAGTCGTGCATAAATTCGAAATCGAACTCATCGGGATCTTGGGCGAAACAGGTCCAGGGCTTCCAGTTGCCGGCATTTTCAGTCCAGAACCGCGCCACCAAGTTGAAACCGCGCCACCGCACGTTCGGTTTCCACGATGTCGTCTCAGCCTTCGCCAAACCGCTCAAGGACAACGCGCCCAGGCATGCCGCCACCAACCAGAATCTTCTCGTGCTGTTCATTTTGCTCCTTCCAAATTAAATTAATCACAACAGCCTCTCAGTGTTTGATTATACTATAGCACATCTTCCTTAAGTATGCTATAATAAAGGCATGAAAAAGAAATTTAAATTAGGATTTTTCGGTGCGGGTAAAATGGCCGAGGGCATTCTCGCGGCCGCCGCCCAGACCAAGAACTTCGACCCCGCCACGGTGCTGATGGCGGAAAAACTTCCGGCCCGCGCTGCCGAGCTTGCGAAGAAATACGGCGTGAACACCACGTCGGATGCGCGTGAGGTCGCCCAGACGGCCTCGATCATTTTCCTCGCGGTGCGTCCCCAGGACCTCGCTGCGCTTGCGGCCGACGTCAAACCGTTCTTGACGGCCAAGACGCTCGTCGTCTCCATCGCCGCCGGCAAGTCGCTCGCGGCGCTCAGGGAGCTTCTGGGCAAGGGCGTCCGCCTCGTGCGCGTCATGCCCAATCTGGCCTTGCGCGCGAAGGAGGGCATGTGCGCGATCTGTCCCGCGAAGAACGCCACCGAGGCGGACGTGAAGCGCGTCGCGAAAATCCTCAACGGCGCTGGACGCACCGTTGTTCTGCCGGAGAGGAACTTCGATGCCGTCACGGCGCTCTCCGGCAGCGGTCCCGCCTTCTTCGCCTTCATGGAGCAGGCGATGGCCGAGGGCGGCCGCAGGCTCGGCCTGCCCGCCGACGCCGCGCGCCTGCTCGGCGAGCAGACCATGCTCGGCACGGCCGGCTACCTGCGCCAGAGGGGCGCCGACAAGTCGGATCGTAGGCATGT
>JAZUGW010000024.1:0-2799 GCA_045641465.1 Kiritimatiellia bacterium
GAGAGAACTGACCTTCTTTTTCCACTCTACACCTACACCTAATCTCTACACCTAACTATGGCTTCAAATACAACCGACAATGGCACAGCCCATGAAATGCCGGATCCGCAAGTTGTCCCTTGAACTCATCGCAGGGACAGAAGAATTCCGGATTCTTCGGCAGCCTGCACGGGCAATACCCGCCCTTTCGAATGAGCCCATCTCTCACAACCTTCACGATCTTCTCATCGGGGTTGAGGACGACTCCGGCATCCTCGAACAGATTCCGAATCGCCGTCGATGACTCGGGCGTACGCGGATACGACTTGAACGTCACCAGCTTCTTGAGCTCTTCAATGTCCTTCCAGCGCGGCAACCCCTCGACCGAGTCCTCCCCGATCACAAAGAAGAGCTCCGCCCCCGGATTCTCCGCGGCGATCTGCCTCACCGTGTCAATCGCATATGACACCCCACCGCGCTCAATCTCTCGCAAGTCGACGACTGTCTTCTCCAAATCGCGAAACGCCGCCTTCACCATCTCCACCCGATCCCACGTCCAGAAGCGGCGGACGTCCTCGTCCGTCGCCGTCTTAAACGGAGAAACCGCCGCGGGAATGACAATCAGCTTATCGAGCGCCAGATCGGCAATCGCCCGCTTGGCGATCCCGACGGGCCCCAGATGCACGGGATTGAAGCTCCCACCGTAAAGTCCGATTTTCATAAAGAGGCATCAAATCGCTACGCCCTCTGCGTAGATTACATCAGCACAGATATCCACCATGTCATACGGATTCCGTTTGCCGGAAATGTCAAAGGACAGCACTCCGTCCATCACCGTCAGCGAGCGATTGAAAACCGATTGATTCTTCAGAGGGGCGAAAACGCCTCCCAGCCGAATCGCCCGATTCACATCATAGCGTCGCACCGCGCCATTGGTGAAATAGCAATCAACTTTCTTGCCGCCCGCAGGAGCGGCCATGTAGATTTCCGGTATGTACTCATCGCTCATAGCAGTTGCTCACTTCCATGTCGGAGGCGGAATCCTGACGATGCCGCCCGGTTTGAGCCGATTCTTCCAGTTCCGCATCAGGACAGTCTTGTTGTGCTCGCACCAGGCCAGCAACGTCACCGCCTGCCGCTTCGGCAACGCACCCTTCGTGATCTCCATTTTCACTAAATCAACAAAGACGCTCTTACCCTGATAGATCACATGAACATGGGTCGGTTCGTGATCTAACTCATTCATGCGGACCTTCAGTCCATCAAACTCACTGATCAGCGGACTCATGGTTTTCGTTTCCTTTAGTTCGGTTAGCAGGATTATATCAAAAAGTTGCCCATTCACACTGACTTCAATGCAATGCACCTTCTGCCGATGGCTCTTCGCCCACCGTCTCCAAGCTAGGTGTAACCCACTGCCGCCGTTGCGCAACGCCCCGCTGCGCAATCGCCAGGTTCAGAACCGCGAGCAGGCACACGACCATCTTGATCCACAAGGCGCCCCGCCGTTCCCGCGCCTCAATCCCATGCCGTCTAAGTCCGAAGAAAACGATAAAGAAGGACCCCGCATAGACCAATTCGACAACCCATACAAATCCCATCGACAGGCCAAACTCACTGGAAAGAATGCAGATTCCAGACCATGCACACAGTCCGGCGATCCCCACAACATCAAAGACTGCGCATTTCCGGGGCAAGAACTCGTGCAGCTCTCCAAATGCAATCAGCACAAAGAACAATGCAACCCAATCAACCAACCTCAGCCATTCCCCGGTCGCCGCCTGATTGACGATCATTTCCTCGGCCCCCATAAACGCCGTCTGCAGGATCAGGAAAAACATCAACGCATAACCAATCACGCCAAAGACGCCCGCCCATCGCATCGCACGGACATGCAAAAAAGACGCAAACACGGCTTCCAGGCACGCCGTCGCAGCCAAGGGTATGAAAAGATTGTCATAGAGACCTGTGCCATCCCCCATCGGCACAAGGCGACAAACGTGCGGCAGAAGAACCGGACAGTCCTTGATTGCCAGCAAGATGCTGCCGATCATACCGAACAATCCGGCAATCGACACCATACGCTTCTCTATCATCTCCCGGTTCTTCACTTGATCTCTGTGGCCACTATTTTCCAAATAGCTGCGGGTAATTGTACCACAATGGTTTCGAAATGTCAGCGCCGCATCAACTCCTGTGCGAACGCGCGAGGGTCACGCACCAGACGCGGAACGCGCCGGCGCTCTTCAGTTCCGCGGCACATTCGGAAAGTGTCGACCCGGTTGTCATGATGTCGTCAACGACCATCACCGTTTTGCCGACGATTGCCCGCGGTCTCAACACCCCGAACGTCCCGATCACGTTCGCACGCCGTTCCTCCTCCGACAGTTCACCCTGTCGTTTTGGCCTGCCCTTTCGGCGCAAGACGAATGAAGCGTACGGCTCGTCCAGCCGCTTCGCGAGCGCTCGCGCGAGATAGGCGCACTGATTGTAACCGCGGTCAAGGCGATGCAGGAACGTGGACGGCATCGCGACAATGACATCGATTTCGCCGACCTTGAACCGCGCCCGCGCGACGGCCTCCATCCAGTCGACAAGATCGTCGCGAAGCCAGAGGTGGTTGCGGAACTTGAATGCGTTCATCGCCTCGCGCGCATCTCCCTCGAAGCTGAGCGCGCTCGCCGCGCGGTCGAAGGAGGGACGAAAGGTGCGGCAATCCTCACAAAGGAACTCGCCGTCCAGCTTCTCCGCCGCGCGTCCACACCGGCGGCACCAGCCGTCCGTCGGCGTGAACGGCAGACGATTGAGACAATCCGAACA
>JAZUGW010000025.1:0-11495 GCA_045641465.1 Kiritimatiellia bacterium
TTCATCATGGCGCGCCGCTATGCGCTGCCCATTCTCAATGGCGACCCCGACGATCCCCATGCCAACTATGCGATGGGCATGAGCCATTTCGTCGAAGAACGCTGGGGCCAGGCCATCCGTTTCCTTGAACGTGTCCACAAGAAGATGCCGAATGAGTCCGCCGTGATGAACAACATGGCGGTGGCCTATTGGAAGGACAATCGTCTGGAGGACGCCGTCTACTGGGCCGAGATGGCGCTTAAGGCGAATCCGGATTCGGCTGAGGTGAAGGACAATCTTGCACGGATTCGCAAGGACTATTTAGCGTTGAAACAGAAGCAACTGGAACAGAAGGCCAAAGAGGCCGATGTCAAATCGAATTAAAAGGAGAAACAGATGAGAAGACAAGTGATGTTGGCACTGGCGCTGGCCGCGATGACCCTCGGTGTCGGGGCGGCTGAAGCGAAGTATGGATTCGTATTTTTCCGCGGAAACGGCGAGAGGGGCGTCTATCTCGCGACGAGCGCGGACGGTCTCAACTGGACCGAACAGAACGGCGGGAAGTCCGTGCTGCCGGCGACGTTGGACGACAAGATCACGCGCGATCCGAGCGTGTGCGTGGGTCCCGATGGCAAGTACCACATCGTCTTCACGACATCGTGGCATCATCGTGGATTCGGCGTCGCGCATTCCGACGATCTCTATCATTGGACGACGCCCGAATTCGTGCCGATCAATGAGGACTGGAAAGAAGCCAAGAACACCTGGGCCCCGGAGATCGTGTGGGACGCGGATGCAAAACAGTATTTCGTCGTGTGGGCGACAGCGCACCGCGATCCGGGCGATCATCGCCAGTACTACACGACGACGAAGGATTTCAAAACCTGGGCGCCGCGCAAGCTTTACTACGATCCGGGACATAGCGTGATCGACGCGTTCCCGTTCCGCTTCAAGGGCCAATGGGTGATGATCGCGAAGAACGAAACGCACAAGCCGGTCGCGCACGATCTCCATTTCGTCCGTTCGAAGGCGGGTGCGTACGGTCCGTGGGAAAAGGAAGGTGCGCCGTTTACCGACAAGACGAAGTTCTGGGCCGAAGGCGCCACGGCGCTCGAGCTCGAGAACGGCCTGTGGGTGGTCTACTTCGACTGCTACAACAAGGGCCACTACGGCGCGCGTCTCACGCGCGACTTCAAGACATTTACCGAAACGCCGTTCACGCTTCCCAAAGGCATCCGTCACGGGACGGCCTTCCGTTTGAAAAAGTAAGGAGAAGATGAAATGAAAAAACTGTTGATTGCTTCGTTGACGTTGAGTGTGGCCGCCAGCGTGTGGGCGATGCCCGAGGTGCGTGCGTTCGCGGTGCCGACAGGTGCGGCACGTGAAATGACGGGCCCGCTCTTCTGGATGCACGGCACGGAGTCCGAGGCGCGTCTGCGCGAATACGTGGGGCGCGTGGACGAATCAGGCCAGGGCATTCTCACGACCGAGTCGCGTCCGCACAACGACTGGATGGGTCCGACCTGGTGGCGTGACCTTCGCATCATCATCGACGAAGCGAAGAAGCGCGGCATGAAAGTGATGCTGTTCGACGACTACTGGTGGCCGAGCCAGGGCATGGGCGGCAAGTATCCGATTCCGGTGCAGCATCGCTGCAAGGACGTCGTGGCGAAAGCCTACACGCGCGCGGCGGCGCCCGGAAAGGTGGCGAATGAAATCGCGCGCACGACGGCTTTTGAGACCGCGAAGGGCGTCTACCGTCTCGCGGCGGACGGCGACAAGGTTCTCGTCTATTCTTGGGAGGAGATGAAGAATCCGCGCCAGAAGGGACTGGGCTGGTTCTCCCCGCCCACGGTGAACGGCCTCGACGAGGCGGCGGTGGACTGGTTCCTGCACGACATCTACGAGCCGCACTACCAGCACTTCAAGAAGGAATTCGAGGACGGTACGATTGTCGGCTTCTTCTTCGACGAACCGGAATTCCAGAGCTGGTGGGGTCCGACGCTCGAAAAGGAACTCGTCCGCCGGGGCGAGAATGTCGCCGAACTGCTCACGGCGCTCAAGTTCAAGTTGGACGATGACGAGGCGCAGAAGCGTGCGCGCTATCAGTTCCTCCAGGCACGCGCCGAGGTGTGGGGCCGCACGCTGTACGGCCGGCAGAGCGCCTGGTGCAAGGCGCACGGCGTCTATTCGAGCGGACACTTCCTCGAGCACGACAACTGCTACTACAGCTTCGGCCTCGCCTGCGGCAACGTGATGGAGCAGATGAAGCATGTGGAGGTGCCGGGTGTCGACCTCGTGTGCCGCCAGTACTATCCGCATCAGCGCGAGAACGTGAAGAAGCAGATCGCGTTCGGCCAGATGCCGAAGTACTCTTCGTCCGTGGCGCATGTCTACAACCTTCACAACGGTTTGAACTGGTGTGAAATCTTCGGTGCCTATTTCCAGGACATCACCTATCCGCAGATGAAGTGGCTTCTTGACTGGCATCAGTCGCAAGGGTGCTACTATCTGATTCCGCATTCGTTCAATCCGAAGGCGCCGAACGATACGGACTGCCCGCCCTATTTCTACAATGGCGGCTTCGAACCGCGCTACCCGCTGTTCCGCCTCTGGGCGGACTACAACAACCGTTGCGCGATGTTGCTGTCCGAAGGCGAGCACGTGTGCCGCATCGCCCAGTGCGTGCCGGCGATGAGCTTCCACATCGGCAAGACGATTCGTCCGGAGATGTTCGCGTTCGCCATACAGGATGCGCAGCTCGACAGCGACTGGATGGAGTACGACGCCGTGGAATCGGCGACCATTGAGAAGAATCCGCGCACGGGGCGTCCGTCGCTGCGTACGCTGAAGGGCAAGGAACACTACGACGTCCTCACGCTCCCCGCAACCGAATTCGTACCGTGGGCCACGCTTGAGAAGGCGCTCGCCTTCGCGAAGGCGGGCGGCGTCGTGGTGGGTTACGGCATCAAGCCGGTGAACACGCCCACGCGCGGCAAGACTGCGGCGGAAGTGCAACAGCTCGTTGCGGCGATCTTCGCGCAGCCGACGGCGCTCTTCCTCGCCGGCGAACCGAATGGCACGCAGCTGCGTTCCGCGCTGGCGAAGAACTATCCGGGCGAGTCGCGTCCGCTGGCGATCCGCGACCTCGACTTCGTCGGTCTGAACGACGGTCGTATGCTCGCGCTCGACCAGTACGAGAAGAACGGCGACCGGATTTTCTTCGTCGCGAACCAGGACTTCGCACACGCGCGCGACCTCAAGGTTCGGGCGGCCTGGCCGGCTGCGGAAGCCGAACTCTGGGATCCGATGCAGGGCACGGTGGAGAAGCCGGTGGTTGAAAACGGCTGCGTGCGTCTCCCGCTTGCGCCGAGCGGCGCGGCGTTCCTCGTGTGGCCGAAGCGGCCGACGGCGGGCGTGCTTGCGCGCGTCGAACAGCCGACTGGCGCGGTCGTGGCGGCGACGGTCAAGGAGACCGTGACGCCGGTCACGCTGGCGAAGGAAGTGAATGTGGCCGATCAGGCCCTCACGGGGGCGAAGTGGATCTGGTATCCGACTGACATGAAGGCGCAGGGCAAGGTCGAGTTCTTCACAACCGTCGATCTGCCGAAGGCCGGACAGGCGGAGCTGGTCTTCTCGTGCGACAATGCGGCGACGTTCTTTGTGAACGGCAAGCAAGTCGCCTGCCAGAAGGCCGGAGGCGGCGACTACAACGGCTGGCGCAAGCCCACGAAGGCGACGTTCGAACTCGCGAAAGGTTTGAATAAAATCCGTGTCCTCGGCGACAACGTGATTCCGGGCTGGGCGGGATTGGTCGCGGCCATCAAGCTGCCCGATGGACGTGTGCTGCGTACGGACGAGACGTGGCGTGTGACGCGCGATCCCTCGGGAACGATACAGAAACTCGTGCCGGCGAAGAGCGTCGGCACCTACGGGTGCGGTCCGTGGGGCCGGTTCAACGAGAGTCGTCGCCGTACGCGCAGCCCGTTTGCGGAAAGCGTCGAGACGACATTGGCGTTTACGTGTCCGCCGCTCGCCGCGGGTGAGCGTCTCTATCTCGTGTGCGATGATGTCGCGGGCGAGCAGAGTGCGGCGGTGAACGTGAACGGCGCCTTCGCGGGCGGCTTCATCGGCGCGCCGTATCGTGTAGACCTGACGAAGGCGGTGAAGGCGGGGGCGGCGAATACGCTCTCGATCAAGCCGTTCCGGGTGAAGAATCCGCGCCTCGTGGTGCAGAAGTAAAGGGGGAAGAGACATGAATCGGAGAGAGTTCATTCAGAGCGGCGTCGGGACGTTTTTCATTGCATCGGCGGATCGGCTGCTGGGCGCGGGCGCGCCCGGCAACCGCGTGCGGCTTGCGATCGTCGGCTGCCACGCCAAAGGGCGCGGCATTGCCGTGATGCGCTCGGCGATGAAGGTGCCAGGCGTTGAAATCGCCTGCGTGTGCGATGTCGACGCGCGGGCGCGTGCGTTCGCGGCGGCGGAAGTGCTCAAAAAGACGGGTGTGAAGCCGCGCGAGGAAAAGGACCTGCGCAAGGTGCTGGAGGACCGCACGATCGACGGCATCCTCTCGGAAACACCGGATCATTTCCATGCCTATTCCGCCGTGATGGCGATGAAGGCCGGCAAGGCCGTGTATGTGGAAAAGCCGTGTTGCTTCTGTCCCGCCGAAGGACAGATCCTCCGCCGCGTCGCGAAGGAGACGGGGATGGTGCTGCAGGTCGGTTCGCAGCGTCGTTCGTCGCTCACCTATCGCGCGGCGATCGACTGGGCGAAACAGACGAACGCATTGGGCGAACTGACGCGTGCCAAGGCCTGGTACGCGAACAATCGGGCGTCCATCGGTACGGGACGCAAAGTGGCGGTTCCCGAGTGGCTCGACTGGGACCTCTGGCAGGGTCCGGCGCCGCGCACGGAATTCCGCGACAACATCGTGCACTACAACTGGCATTGGTTCCGTCGGTGGGGGACGTCTGAGATGGGAAACAACGCGCCGCATTTTGCGGACATCTCGCGCTGGGCGCTCGGGCTCGATGAATTCCCCGTGACGGTGACGTGCAAGGGCGGGCTGTTGGAGCCGAAGGGCGGCGACTTCGAGTGGCCCGACACGTTCGACGCGAAGTTCGTCTACGCGAACGGCAAGGAGATCGACTTCGATCTCAAGTGCCACACACCGAACCTCAAGCCCTATCGGAATGTCGGTACGGGCACTGTGGTGTCGGGTGCGAAGGGGTCGATCTTCTTTGCGCCGAACGATGTGGCACGCGCCTTTGATACGAACGGCAAATGCATCAAGGTGTGGAATTCCCATTCGATCAGCGTGAAGCAGACGACGTCCACAACCAATCCGACCGCCTCGCTCGACGTGCGCCATCTCGATAATTTCGTGACGTGCCTGCGGGCGAAGAATCCGAAGACAAACGCGGATGCGGAACAGGGTGTGAAGTCCTCCGTGCTGCCGCTCTTGGCGAACATCTCGCTCGACTGCGGCGAGACGCTCAAGCTCGATCCGACCACGGGCGAACTCAAGTCCAAAGCGGGCGCCAATGCCTGGGCGCGCGAGTACGAGAAGGGCTGGGAGCTCGTTTAAGGATTCTTGGAAAGAAGAAGATGGGTCTCTTTGGTACAGTAATCGGCGCGCTCTTCGGTTCGCGGTTCGGCTGGCTCGGATCGCTCGCGTGCGCAACGCTCGGGAGCTATCTTGAAGAGACCCTGAAGAAAAAAGGGGCCGAGGCCTGGGCCCAGCAGCGAATGGAACAGGAGGCGCGCGAACGGATGGACGCGCGCCAGGAACGAACGCGCGCCCGTTCGTCGTTCCAGAACGAGGTTCTCTTCCTCACGGCCGTCGGCGCGATGCTGGCCAAGCTCGCGAAGGCCGACGGCCGGATCGACGAGTCGGAAATCGAAGCGGGCGAGCGTGCGTTCGCGCGTCTCGGACTGACGCCCGAGAAGCGTGCGTTCGTCATTCGCGCGTTTCGTGCGGCGAAACTCGATGGTCGTACGATCTTCGAGTACGCCGCCTCGTTCACGGCGGCAACGCCGGCACGTGCGATGCGCGAGCTCTTCTATGACATCCTCTGGGACCTTGCCTGCGCAGATGGCGTGCTGACACCTGAAGAGCGGCGCATTCTCGAGATGATCACGACCTCGCTCGGCATTCGCGCTTCGCTCTTTCTGGAAGAGTATCGGCAGCGCCGCGGCACCTTCCGCGAAGGGTCCACTTCGCAAAAGAAGCGCCAGGAAGAGCGGCGGCGTACGTCTTCCTCGTCGGAAGAATCCTCGTCGAAAGTCGATCCCTATTGGCTGTTGGGCTGTGCCCGTACGGCGTCGGACGACGAAGTCCGTCGCGCCTACCGTGCACAGGCGAAGAAGTACCATCCCGATCTGCTGCGCGCGCAGGGCCTGCCTGAAGAACTCATCAAGAGGGCCAACGAGCGAATGGCGCGCATCAACGCCGCGTGGGACGAAATCAAGCACGCACGCGGGCTTTGATATTTTTTTGAAAATACCCCCTTGCGCTCTTGGGGCGAATATGATACAATATGCGCCGTTTTCACGCCTGCTCGGGTGGTGAAATTGGCAGACACGTATGCTTGAGGTGCATATGGAGAGATCCTTGCGGGTTCGAGTCCCGCCCCGAGCACCATTCCATTTATTGTGGGATACTCAAGTGGCCAACGAGGGCAGACTGTAAATCTGCTGGTTCACACCTTCGGTGGTTCGAATCCACCTCCCACAACCATTAACCCCGGTAAAACGGGGTTTATTTTTTTTCTTGGACGAAGCTGATGGCCCCGATAAAACGGGGTTTGTTTTTTCTCTTGGACGAAGCCGAAAATTCATCCAAAAGGCCACTGTGTTTTTTTCAAAATTACTCCTTGCCAAGATGCCGTCTTTATGAGATAATATCCAGCACGGACAAAACCAAAAATCTAAAACAAAAGTGGGAGTTCAAAAATGAAGAAAACATCTAACGGATTTACCCTTGTCGAATTGCTGGTCGTGATCGGCATTCTCGGCATTCTGATGGGCGCGCTGTTCCCGGCGATTTCCGCCGCCATGCTGAGCGCCAACCTCTCGGCGTGCTCGATGCGTGGCCGTAACCTGTACGTCGGTATCACGACGGCGAACACCGAGCGTGAAGCGGCGGGCCTCTCCTCTGTGTGGCCGAAGTCCAGCAAGAACAAGTCGGACGACACGGAAGACATCGCGGGCATGGGTCCGTACAGCTCGTCGACGGAATACTTCAAGGAACTCTTCGACCTCGATCAGTTCGGTACCGACCAGTGGTCGCCGTATGTGTCGGGCGTCGATATCGGCGTTCTTTCGGGTTCGGGCGTCCCGGGCTTCACGGGCAAGAACATCCAGCCGCAGAACGTGACGTGGATCATCGCGTCGGGTCTGACGGACGAAATGGAAGACGTTCTGCCGGTGCTCTGCTCGCGTAACGTCGCCTATCAGCAGCTCAAGACGGATGCTTATGACGGCACGTCCACGACGGAAGTCCCGGTTGGCAAGGCCAACGGCGGCGAGTCGGATACGCCGTTCTCGAACAAGGCTTGGGTTCTCGTGCGTAAGGGAGGCGCTGCGCAGAGCATCAAGCTCAAATATTCGAAGTTGAACGTCGTGTACAACCGTCAGAGCTTCACGATTCCGACGGATGCCGAGTTCTCGTACATCCCGGTTGGCCTGTAATTGATTGTCTCGGTTGCCATAGATCTGGCGTTGGATCGGCTCTTCAGCTATTCGGTGCCAGACAACCTCGCGAAGAAGCTGCTCGTTGGGCAGCTTCTTCGTGTTCCATTCGGGGGACGCATTGCGCGCGGCTTTGCGCTCACGATCAAGGAAGAGATTGAACGTGTGGTTCCCGCGTCTGCGCAGAAAGACGAACCGCGCGATTTGTTTGGACAGCCTTTGTCGAAGCCGGCGGAGAAGACTTTCACGCTGAAGCCGATTCTGGCGATCGAGGATGAATCGCCGTTCTTTTCGCCGACGCTTCTCAAGCTCGTGAAGTGGATCGCGCACTATACGCATTCGCCGATTGAAACGACGCTGAAGGCGGCATTGCCGGCGGCCGTGCTCAAGCCGAGCATCAAGCCCAAAGAGCTGCTCTATGTCGAACCCGTGTCGGGCGAAAGGGAACAGACCCCCAAGAAATCGGCAGGGGGACAGTCCCCCGAGGACAAAAGGGGACAGACCCCTGTCAAGCTCACGCCGCATCAGGCTGAACTGTTGAAGGAAATCCAGCGCGTGGGTGGCGGTTGGCTGCAGCAGCTGGTGCACGAATTCAAGACGTCGCCCGCGACGCTGAAGTCGTTGGCGGAGAAGGGCGTGGTGACGATCGCGCCACGAGTTTCGCGTCGGGATCCATTGGCAGGACGGCGTGTGATGCCGTCGAAGCCCCTCGCGCTGAATCCCCAGCAGCAGCAGGCGTTGGACATCATTTCTTCCGCGACGAAACCCGTGCTGCTGCATGGTGTTACGGGTTCGGGTAAAACGGAAATCTATCTGCAGGCGATCGCGCGCGTACTGGAACGCGGACAAGGCGCCATCGTCCTCGTGCCGGAGATTTCGCTGACGCCGCAGACGGTTCGCCGGTTTGCGGCGCGTTTCGGCGAACAGGTGGCGGTGCTGCATTCGGCGCTTTCGGATGGCGAGCGCTACGATGAATGGCACCGGATCCGCACAGGTGAAGCGCGTGTCGTGGTGGGGCCGCGCAGTGCCGTCTTTGCGCCCGTGCGGAACTTGGGGCTCATTGTGGTGGACGAAGAACACGATCCTTTGTACAAGCAGGACGAAACACCACGCTACCACGCACGCGATGTGGCCGTCGTGCGGGCGCAGTTCGAAGGGGCCGGTGCCGTATTGGGCAGCGCCACGCCGTCGTTGGAATCCTGGCTCAATGCGCAGACGGGAAAATACGTGCTCGCCTCGGTGCCGAATCGTGTCGCGGGGCGCGCGCTTCCGCAAGTCCATCTGATCAATATGGAGCAGGAAGCCGAGAAAACGGGGCATCCGCCCATCTTCTCGCAACCGCTTCTGGATGCACTCCATCTGCGCCTCGAGCGCGGCGAACAGACGATTCTCTTTCTCAACCGGCGTGGCTATTCGCGTGTGCTGGAATGTCCCGACTGCGGGTGGGTCGCGGAGTGTCCGGATTGTTCCGTTCCCTACACCTACCATCAGGCCGATCATTGCCTGCGGTGCCACGTGTGCGGCGGCTGGACCCATCTGCCGTCGGCCTGCCCGGATTGCAAGAACCGCGAATTCAACTACACGGGCATTGGCACGCAACGGGCGGAGGCGGCGCTCCAGCGGTGTTTTCCCCATGCGCGCGTGTTGCGGATGGATGCGGACTCGACTTCGCGCAAGTTTTCGCATGACGACATTCTCTCGACTTTCCGTGCGGGCCGCGCCGACGTGCTCTTGGGAACGCAGATGATTGCGAAGGGGCTCGACTTCCCGAATGTGACCCTCGTCGGGGTTCTCAATGCCGACACGTCTTTGCATCGTCCCGATCCGCGCGCGAGCGAACGGACGTACCAATTGCTTGCGCAGGTGAGCGGTCGTGCGGGACGTGCCGAAAAACCGGGCGAAGTCTATCTGCAGACGTTCGCACCGGATGCACCTGCGATTGCGGCGGCGGCGTCCGACAAGGGCTTCACCGCGTTTGCGGCACAGGAACTCGCGGCGCGCAAAGAGGCCTACCTGCCGCCCTATTGCCGTTTGGCGACACTCGTCTTTCGTTCCAAAGTCGAAGAGGTCGCGTCCAGCTGGGCGGACCTCTATGCGAAGTCGCTCACCTCGTGGGCGAAGCAATTCAACACGGCGCGCCAACAGGACCTCTTTCGCGTCTCAGAAGCGGCCGAAGCGCCGCTGCTCAAGGCCGAGGGCTGGTTCCGCTACCAGGTTGTCGTTCGGGCGCCGTCGACAAAGGATATCGTCTCGGCGGTGAAGTGGATCGAGTCCGAGCGTCCTGCACCGAAGGAGCTTCGTCTCGTCTTCGATGTCGACGCCCAGAACCTTTCCTAGAGCCCGAAGTGGGTGTTGGGGAGCTTGTCGAGAACGGCGGCGAGATTTTCGCGTTTGTCGCGCGTGTGGTTGTCGGGCGTTTCGAAGAGCGAGGGGGCGGGAAGGGTGTCGTCCTGGGTGAAGTCCGTCACGCCAAAACCGATCAGGCGCACCGTACGGCGTCCGGATGGAGGCCATTCGCGATCGAAGAGTTCGAGGGCGAGGTGGCGAAACGACAGATCGTCGCAGGCCGGAAGATCGAAACGCGCCTGGCGTGTGAGCGTGGTGAAGCTGGCGTCGCGCAGTTTGATTTTACCCGTGCGGGCGCGTCGTGGTTGAGTACGGGTCCGTCGGCCCACATCGGCGACGAGCTCAAGCAGCGCGGCCCGCACGACGTCGCGGTTGGTTTCATCCTCGCCGAATGTGTGTTCACGCGAAACGCTCTTCTCCTCTTCGTCGTCCCAGGCGACACGGGAAAAGTCGATGCCGTTTGCGTGCGCCTGGATGGATTCGGCGGCGGCTTCACCGAGAATGCGCGCGAGAAAACGCGGATCGGCGTTTTGAATGTCGCCGCAGGTCCGATAGCCGTAGCGGGCTAGAACCTCATTCGTCTTCTTGCCGACGCCCCAGAGGATCTTGACCGATTGCGGGGCGAGCCAGGCGCGGATTTCATTCGGTTCGGACGGCATCACGAAGAGTCCGTTCGGCTTTGCCTCTTCGCTGGCGATTTTGGCGAGCAGGCGGTTCGTGGCAAGTCCGACGGAACAGGTCAAGTGGCACGTCTCCCACACTTCCGCGCGGAGTCGTTCGCCGAGCGTACGCGCGTCTCCGAAGAGGTGCACGGTGCCCGTCACGTCGAGAAAGGCCTCGTCGACCGAGACGCCCTCGACGAAGGGCGAATAGTGGTCGAGAATCTTGAAGACCTGGTCCGAGACCTCCTGATAGACATGCATGCGGGGTGGCGCAAAGATGGCGTGCGGACATTTCGCGTAGGCCGTACGGCTCGGCATCGCCGAGTGGACGCCGAAGACACGCGCTTCATAGGAACAGGTCGAGACGACGCCGCGCTCGTGCGCACCGGCACCGACGATAACGGGCTTGCCGCGCCATTCGGGATGGTCGCGTTGCTCGACGGACGCAAAGAATGCGTCCATGTCCATATGGAGGATGAGAGGCATAAAAACCGGCGGATGGACAATCAGTCGCCGTTCGACCGTGGCGCCTTCGGGTCCATCCGCCGGAAAAGGTTAAAGGTTAAAGGTTAAAGATTACAGATAAAGAGCGATTAATAGTCTGCGGGAACGGTGAGGATTTCGGCGCCGTCTTCTGTGATGGCGACGGTGTGTTCAAAGTGGGCGGCCATACAATGGTCGCGCGTGTACACGGTCCAGCCGTTCTTGCGGTCCACGAATGTCTTGGCGCCTGCCTGGGTGAGCGTGATCATCGGTTCGATGGCGATGGTCATGCCGGGCTTCAGCACGAGCTTGGTTCCGGGCTTGCCGTAG
>JAZUGW010000026.1:0-33311 GCA_045641465.1 Kiritimatiellia bacterium
TTGCTATCCTGTTACAATCTAATTGCTAAACTTTTGCGCGCGGGCTACGCCACAATCGTCTTTCGGCCTGTTTTAGTCTATTTCAAGCTGACCGTTTTCCTGCGTGACCTGTACCAATTGCAAGCTGGCCGTTTTCTGGAATCCTGTACCAATTGCAAGCTGGGCGTTTCCCGGTTCCCGGGGAGCCCGCGCACAAAAGTTTGCAAATTAATGTTACAGGATTGTCAAAGACGCGGGCGTCGTAGCCGGATCGGAAAACGGCCTCTTATTGCGTGTCGCGAAGCGACCTGCGTTCAAAAGACAGGGTCGATGCGCAGAGGGTGCGGATGCGACGCGAGGTTCGGACGGCGCAGAACTGCTTGCCGCACATCGAACAATGGTCGTCGCCGTGGGCTTCGTCTGCGGAATTCCTCGTCCGCAGCCAGCGGTCCTTCGCACGTTCGGGATCCAGACAGAGTTCGAACTGGCGGTTCCAATCGAAGTCGGCACGCGCACGCGCCATCTCGTCGTCGCGCGTGCGCGCACCCTTCAGTCCGCGCGCCACGTCTGCGGCATGTGCGGCGATGCGCGAGGCGATGCAGCCCTGACGCACATCCTCCTTGTCCGGCAGACCCAGATGTTCGGCGGGCGTCACATAGCAGAGCAGCGAAGCCCCGTAGGTCGCCGCCGCCGTGGCCCCGATCGCCGAAACGATGTGGTCGGCTCCCGGCGCGATGTCCGTCACCAAAGGCCCCAGCACGTAGAACGGCGCCTTCTTGCAGACGGCCTGCTGGCGTTCCATGTTCGCCCGGATCTGATCGAACGGCACGTGGCCGGGTCCTTCGACCATCACCTGGACACCACGCGCACGGCAGCGATCGACAAGTTCGCCCAAGACATCCAACTCGCCGAACTGAGCCGCATCCGACGCATCCGCCAGACATCCGGGTCGGAGTCCGTCGCCCAGCGAAACGGTGACATCATGTTCGACCAGGATGTCAAGGACCTCCTCCCAATGCGTGTAAAGCGGGTTCTCGGACCGGTTCTCGAGCATCCACTCGGCCATGATCGCGCCGCCGCGCGAGACGATGCCCATGATGCGCTTCATCGCCAGCGGGATGTGCGTCCGGAGCAGTCCCGCATGCAGGGTCATGAAATCGACGCCCTGCTCGGCCTGGGCGCGGATCACATCGAGCAGAAACGTCGGATCCATCTGCGGGATGTCGCCCGCCAGCCGTGAAATCGTCTCGTAGACGGGGACCGTTCCCAGCGGACGGTTGCACGCCTCGATCATTCCCTGGCGGATGGACTTCAGGTCGTCGCTTCCAACGGACAGGTCCATCACGAAATCGGCACCGGCCGACAAGGCGACGGCGAGCTTCTCCAGTTCGTCCCCTTGGTCCGAACGTGTGGCGCTGCGGCCGAGATTCGCGTTGATCTTTGTGGTGAACATCCGTCCGACGCCAACGGGATGCGCATTCGAATGGTGCTTGTTCAGTGGAATCACCGCCTCGCCGGAAGCAACCGCCTCGCGCACGGTCTCCACCGCCACACCCTCATCCGCCGCGACGATCTTCATCGCCTCGGTCACCATGCCCCTACGGGCAGCCTGCAACTGCGTCATACATGTCCTTTCCTACGCGGGCATTACCCCGATCAGGTCAACCGGTCTTATCTCAGCCAGAACGCACCATGCGCCCAAGCACCCGGAACGGCGGAGATTATATCAAATCACCCGAACCCCGGTCAACGCCATTCCTCCTGGAGTTTACCCATTTTCAACCTCCTGCGCGCCGAACGCTCCCTGTACCGTGTCCGTCCATGTGGGTGGAGGCGAGGAACGGGCCAACACGCGCACAGAACTATTTCTTCCCTTTTCCGGCGAGATCCAGAATATGGTCGAAAATCGCCTGGCTCTCGCGATCCTTGGCGCTGCGCAGTTCGGGATGGAACTGGACGGCAAAGGCGGGATAGTCCACGCCCTCAAGCACTTCCACCACGCCGTCCGGCGCCGTCGCGACCACACGGAATCCCGGCGCCACTTTCGCAACGGCGTAGTCGTGAAACGAATTCACCGTCCATGACGTGCGCTTCAACACGCGCGCGAAGCGCGACGCGGGCGCAATGGCAACCGGATGCGTCGCACGCGACCCCGACACCTTCTGGCGATGCGCCAGCGGTTTTTCGGGCGGCTTCTTCACCGTCTTCTGCCAGGGCCGTACGAAACCGCCGAAGGAGGAATTGATCACCTGCGCGCCGCGGCAAATGCCGAAAAGAGGCTTACGCTGTTTGCGGGCCTCCCCCAGGACGAGCTTCTCGAAGGCCTCCCGCCGGCGCGCCGCCGCCACATACACAGAGTCCTTCCCGCCCCCGCGAAACGTGGCCCCCTGGAAAACGACCACGTGAGCCCGACGAAGCTGGGCGGCCACCGTTTCCGCCGTATTGGTCCTCGAAAGTTCGACAACCGTGAACCCCGCCCGCACGAGCGACGAGTGGATGGCCGAAACGAAGCCGGATTTCGTCGGATGGCAGGTATCCACCATCACGGCCGTCTTCCCTGCATTCGGCCCTGGCGCGCACGCCGGTTGTGGCGCCGCCATTCCCCCAAGAGCACACAGAACGCAAATCAAAAACAGTTTCATGTTCATTCGCACAACCTTTCTCGGCAGGGACGTTGTCCTCAACGCCCCACAACCTCCCAATGCCCACCCTTGTCGGGACCAATGCGACGAGGCCGCCCCTCGGCCTTCAAATTGGCGATGTGTTTCTGGATCGTACTACGCGCAATTTGAAGTTCTGCCACCATCGTTTCAAAGGTAATATGCGGATTTGCCGCCAATAGTTCCAATACCCGTTCTCTTGTTTTCGTACCGCTTTTTCTTACCGCTTTTTTCTTACCGCCTTTTTGTGAGCGACCCGACAACGCCTTCAACTCATTCAGGTTTTCCGCCGTCAAGCCGATCAGCAGATAGCGGCTCTTCAGTTCATACATCTCGTTCAACAGGAGATTGCGAAAAAACTGCTCAAGGTATCCCCAATCACGTTTGACCCCCTGCTCATAATCGGCATAGTTCGCCCGCACGAGCGCATTGCGGAAATACCACGCATAATAGTCGCGGATGCGCCGCCTCGCCTGCGCCTGAGTGATGCGTCCCTCGATGTGCGCCTTGGCCGTCTCGACCAAATAACGCGATGTCGAGAGCCCATCGACCTTCTGAAGGCCAATTGCCGTCGCCCACGCATCCGCGCGTTCGCGCCGCCCCGGCTCCTTCGCCTCGAAGTAGCCAGCGAACTCCTTCAAAGTTGGATCATCATACGGCATCAACCTACCGCTCCTTTGCTCGCCTTCCCGATTGAAACAATCGCACATTCATTCGCACACCCACTCTCACTGCCTCTGCACGCTCGGCGTTCTCCACGTGAGAAAGACGTCTCACGCAGAGGGCGCAGAGAACGCGGAGTCGATGTGGTCTTTTAATGAGACATTCAGCGGGATATCCTCGGATTATGAAAACCATGGGGGGCAATCCCCCGTCGACGAGTTCCCGATTCAACCCGCCTCCCAACAGCTCATTCTCCCGAACGACTATTGGCAAACTCCTTCTTGAAGAACTCTTTCAACTCGTCCTCCATTGATGCAAAATAAAACAACTTGTATGGCCAAAATATGCGTTCGTCAATCTTTTCAATGCCACTGCACATCAGAAAGCGATTTGGGCCTTCCCTATCATTGAATCGCCGAGCGTGGTCAATCCAACGTTCTACACCGAGCGACCGGCCTGTCTTCGTTTCAAAGATATAGAAGCGATCTGCGAATTCAACGATGAAATCAAATTCGTGAACATCTTGGCCTCGCTGAGGTGCAAATGCGTCAAGTTTCACATTACGATAAAAGCCCTTTGCTGGAATACCTATTTCATGCAAAGTCTTCTCAATCAGATACCGCATGGCATCTTCTGCCCAACCACCATTAAAATAGGAATATTCAGCCTTCGGAATTGAACGTTCTTTGACCCTGATCTGGGTTTTCTTCTTATCCATATCCCAATCAAGCCATTTCATTTTTTTCAACTGCGTACACGCATTGCAAAGAGCAGCTTTCTGCGTCCCGTCCAACCCGTCAACACTGAAGGTATTCTCCTTCCGTTCATAGATAAATCTGAGAAATGGCTTGAAGACTTTCTCATAATCTATTTTATAGCGACTCCAAATATGCTTGGCCAGCTTGAACTTGTCCTTACTGACTTGAGACACCTCAGGAATGGAAGTAATCAACAACCCATGCAACTTAAAATATTCAGCAAGCCGACGATATTTGCGATCAAAGAAAAATTTATTCTCGGCGATCAGTTTCTTAACACATGCTTCCTCTTTCTGTTGCCATACAAGGAATTTCCTTGCATCCTCCAATGACGCCTCGACATTCACAAGACAATCCGACAACGTCTTCTTCAAGACTTCCAAATCACGTACTTTCTGTATTAGCATCGTATCCATTCTCATTGACCTCCATTGCGATTAGAATCATCGACATCAATCTTTTCCGTTTCCGGCAACATCAAATCCAGTAACTCGTTCTGCCATTTGTGCTCAATCATTGCGGCAACAGGGAGTCGATATCAGTATCCCGACCGATCAAATAACCGCAGTCGACCAAATACATCCCCCACGACTCAATCGCAACTTTGAGCTGAGCACGCTGTTCGTCCTCACACATCAACTCTCTTCATTTCCCATCCAAGGTGGTCACCACAACGGCGCTCACCGCCCCAGGGTCACGACGACGGCCTCGCGCGTCCAGAACAGGAGGAAACGCTGCTGCTCAACCACCTGGCAGATGACCTGCCAACCATCCTTCGCGAGCCGATTGAGTTTTTCTTCCATAAGCGACACCGGCAACGCCGAAGCCCCCAGGAAGATCGTCGCACACCCGCTCTCGCTGATGCGCACCACTTTGTATTCCGTGTATTTCATGCAGATATTATATCACATTTCCCCGAAGTCGGCCTCCCGACAAACCGATTCGGCACACGGGCGCATCTGAACAATCCACTGCGATCACCTCTTGTTCGAACCTTGTCACGCGGTGGTGATGGGGAAGTTCACCAAACAGAAAGCCCAGAAACCGGCTCCGCCGGACGCGGAAGGCGATTGGAAGAAATACGCTTCGCGCCTCCATCGGCCCTTCGCCCCAATATAATGAGGGAGGATTGCCAGCACCGGGTCCGAAGGGTGATTTTTCAAACTGCCTTCCGTGTCCCGCGAAGCGGGTTTCCGTGTGTTCGGCGGTGAAAAAACTCTGCTGCCCCACTCAGCACTGCTCACACTCTTCAATTCGAGGGACATTGAGGGTCATTTATTCAGGACGTCCGGACGCAAGGGTCTCAAGGGACGCAAGGGACGATTTGGTTCTTCGAACGCCCGAGGTGATGCCTCAGGCCTCCACTCGGAAATGAAATCATCCCTTAAGTCCGGACGTCCCTTGCGTCCGGACGTCCTGAACCATGACCCGACCTGCTTCTTCATGCGGTCATCTCCTTTCCACCGTACAATCTGCCTTTCTGACCCTTCGCACGGTGTGCTTGAGCTTGCCGACAAGGAAGTTGATCTCCATCGACGACTCGGTCTCCGACGTGGTGAGATCGGGCATGACGATATCCGTCAGTACCTCGCCGAAATGCTGCATCATTGATTTTCGCTTCTGGACGTCGGTCTCCGTATGCAACGCCAGCAGCTCGCGCTTCATCGATCGGACCTCAGCATACGTCTCGATGATGGCATACGTCGCCTGAATCGCCCGTTGGCTTTTCAGAACAGTCGCAAGCATGTACAAACCCTTTTCCGTAAACGCATGCGGGAGATACTTGATGTTCGAGCCGCGCGTTCCGTTCAAGGTCACAATCTGTGACCTTGAACATTCTTCGGCCGTCAACGTAAGGATATAACCGTCGAAAAAACGCTCAGCGTTTCGTTTGACGGCTTGGTTCACGGCTTTCGTCTCAACGCCATAAAGCGCCGCGACATCGCGATCCAGCAGCACTTGCTGTCCGCGTACCTCCAGCATGCGGGACTTGACGGCATTGATGTCGATTGCGACGACATTCGGTTTCTGATTCTTCATGATGACCTCCGGGCATAGTATTACCACTCTTCAGCAGTAACCCCTCGCGGTGACACCCGCTGGTTGAATTGCCCCTGCCACGACGCCTATCGGCCATCGCGGATTCACGCCTTCGTCGCCGAAGCTCCAGCGCAAGTTGCCCGCGAGTAATCAGCATCATTTCCGATGGTCCCCCTACTGGGCTTCTTAGGCCCCTCTACCTTCAGGTGAACGCACATATTATAGCAAAAATCCCCGCGTACGTGTGCAGAAATTTCATCCCCCGTCCGCCCATCGCCGCAGTACGGAAGACATCAAACCACGGAAAACTCTGAAACCGGCTCCGCCGGACGCGGAAGGCGATTGGAAATTTTCGCTCGGCGCCTCCATCGGCCCTTCGCCCGAATATAATGTGGGAGGATTGCCAGTGCCGGGTCCGAAGGGTGATTTTTCAAACTGCCTTCCGTGTCCCGCGAAGCGGGTTTCCGTGTATTCGGCGGTGCAAAAACTCCGAAACAACCAACGAAGAACAAATTGCCCGGCAATCGAACAATCCGAACAATCGAACAATCCGAACAATCGCGCCCACTGCCCGCTTGCACACTTGCAAACTTGCACACTTGCACACTGGAAGTGTCCCCCTCTGCGCGCTCCGCGTTCTCCGCGTGAGGAAGCGTCTCACGCAGAGAGGCCCTCACACCCAACTCTCCACTCGCTTCTCCATCAGCTCTCTAAACTGCTCCAGCGTCAATTCATACGAAATCGGGAACTTGTCCTCATGTAGTTCCACACGTGGCTCAACCATTTCAAAAACCCGCTCGATCTTCCAATAGCCATTCACATCATCCCCAAGGCCCCAGGCCATCTCCGTTCCCGTCCAGAACCAATTCACATCGCCCCAGTCGTCCTCATCCTCAAGGTCGATCGTCACGATCCGACGCGAATCCCGATGCGTCACAATCCCAGACCCCTCCCCACCCGGGTACTTTCCACAGAGCTCGAGCAGCAAAATCGGAAACTCCTGCGGGGACTGATCCGTCAACGGTACCACGCCCGAATCCGCTCTCCGCCGATCTTTCGCATCCTCCAATGGCTCCTTCGCACCATTCAATGCCGCCACCACCAGAGCAAATCCGCCACCCATCATTTCCCGTCTTGTAATCATCTGTCCTTTTCCTCCTTGGACCCACATCATATCATAATCCAACGGAAAAGTACGTAGCAAAATCAACAAGGGCCCATCCGAATTATTCTCCCCCACACGCCCATCGCTCTCCGGCCTGGGCCAAACAGACAAGCCGTCTTTGATTCTGTTCCGACTAAAATCAAACTCTCCGCGTCGTCGACTCGGTGCGTCCCTTTGTCGCACCAGGCAGCAGCACAGCCTCGGGATCGTATCTAACCTGCGCGGATCGCGTCCTACGACGGATGCGGGTTCGTCGTCACGCGGCAGAAGGTTCTTCTGCGGGCGGAGCGAGCGCGTGACCGTCGGCGACGAGGAGTTTTCGGGGTGTGCGGTTCATCGGATTTCTGACCACCTACTCAAAAGACCATCTAATTTTAGACACAATGAATCCAAAATCTTAAACCACCTGACACTCATTGAACATATTCGATCTTCCCATTGACCTCCGTGAACACACCCACGTTGCGCAAGGCCTGGTAAATCTCCTCGGCACGCTCGTCCGACACCCCGCCTTGGAAATTAAACATTGCATGAATGCCATTCAACACACCAGATTTCTTTTTCGGTCCCAACTTCACCAACCGCGGCGCACAATAATCAACCGCCTGCTTCAACGTCATTTGGTCGCCCGAAACTCCACTCACCGCATCCTCATGTGATGGGTAGACTTTTGCAGGTGCAATCCGCATCTGCTCCTCCACCTCGACATGATCGTTACCACCATTCAGCAATGACAATGCCTCATACTCCCTCTGCGACATTTCAACAATGACCGTTCCCGACTTTGTCAGCCCAATTTTATTCATTTTCTCCAAGCCCTTCCATCTTTCTCAACACATAAATCATACGATCTTCTCAACCGGCCAAACATAGACCGGTAGAGACGGTAATACGACATTTGTGAACGCGTTATTCGTCAGAATATTCAACGATTCGACATCGTCCAATTCTCTGCATCCAGAACTCGGCGCAACTCGATACATGTGTGCACCCTGCGTGAACGGAATGACCAGGACCTTCACCGCCTCGGGACACGGACATTGATCGACCGGACACGGGCACCATTGCGCCACCTCAATCGCTTTAGAGAACGGGCCGACGACGCGAGAGACAATCTGCACGCCCGTCGACTCATCGGCTGCAGGTCCATGAGAACTCGCAGGATGACAGAGCTTCTCTTGATTGAATTTATCAACCAAGACTGTCGTTGACTCTCCCAATCGGTAGTTCACGCGAAAAAACGACGTCTCCAGCAAATCAAGAGCGAGTTTGTTCTCACGTTGAATACGCGCCATCCGTCCGTCCATATCCTTCAGATAGCGACTTTGAAACAGGTTACCCACATTCTCCAATGCAAGAATGTAAACAGGGCGGCCCTCGATTTCCAGCTTGGGTGCATAAATCTTGCCAAGAGTATACTTGAAATTCTCCCGGAAGAAGTCAACGGCATCAACCCCTTCATGCGGCATCAACGCATAAAACGAATAGTGGGCTGTGGTATTAAATTCCTTTCCCTGCAGTAGCTCACGAATGTAATCTCTGAAGAGCGTTTGGACTTCTTTCTTCCATTCCAATTTGAGTCCTTCGTCATTCTGCGCGTATTGCTTCAGAATGTAGAGGAAGTTGACATCCCAATGCGAAAGGATCAAGGTGTCTCGGTCAAACAACCGATTCTCGAAATGACAATTCTGATATTCTTTATGACCGTCATCTGGATGTTTGACGAGACCACTCTTATCATAGTCGAACTCATCATTCATCGTCGCACTGATGAAGAAATTCGGGATGACGTCATACCCTTCAGTCACCTCATCGCGGAGCAATCCGACATTCGCACCAAACGGCTTACGCCAACGACGAACCGTTTCGGACGCCTCATCTCCCGGCAAGAACAAATCAAGATTGAGCTGCAGCATATCCTTCGCGTATGTGAACTGTTTCGCGACGCTTTTCTCTTCGAGGGAACGTCCACGCATGTAGTACTTCGAATCTGCAATGTAGAATGTCTTCCGTCCAGTGTTAGAGGTTAGACTTTCGTCTAGATAGAGATGGTCAATCTCTTTGCCATCATCGAGTTCTTTCAACGCCGCGAGCTCACGATCCCCCAACAGATCATCAACCATCGCCTCAAAGATGATTTCAAAGTTTTTCGCGATGAGGTACTCTTCGCCTTCGCTCACGACGTCCGCCCGATGCGTCTTGTGGAAGAACGCGAAGCACAGATCCCAAAGCGCAAGATCCCGGTCGGAGAAGTACTTGTACTTGATCTGTCGCAGCCGCGCCTCGCCGTAACCGTTCAAATACCGCCGAAACTCTGCCGAGCGGATAAGCTCGTAACCGAGGTTGAGCTTCGTGTTGAACCCGTACTGACGATTCACGTAGTCGAGAATGGAATAGAAGATGACGAGAAGTTCCTCGTCATAGTTCACAGCCTTCTCTTTCGTCCGAACGTCAAGATACACCGGCGCATCACCGTCGATGACGGCCATGCTTTTCGCGATCGTCCGCGTCCAGTTGATGCGGTTCCGCCCCGAACGATTCTCCTTCACCCGAAAAGTGAAATAATCCTCATTGTCCCGATTGAAGCGAATGAGCGCGAGAATGACGTCCAGAAGCGTGTTCGCGACATACCGCCGACGGAATCCCCCCGACTGGCGTTCTCGCTTCCGCCACACGGCATCCGTCGGTTCATGCGTCTTCTCATAACGGGCGATCGCACGATAGATCCACACCGAGAACTCATAAAGGAAATCGCGCTCGCGTCGCCAGGTCTCCTCGTCCGACTCCGCCACCTTGAACGATTCGAGATCAACAAGGTCTTCCGGATGGTACTTGCCCAGGACGAGATTCTCCGTTTGGCCTGTCGCCTCATTCTTCTTGGGCTCCAGCACGACCTTCGGCAGAAAAAACACAAAGTCATCGCATACCGCACTGCGGAAATAGCCAACGTTCTCAATCTTGACCTTGTCCCCGGTCAGCAGCAGCCGTCCCTCCGGCAGTACCCCCTTTAGTACAGCCGGATCGTAAGAACATTCCTCGACGAGAATCTTCAAGGGGCCACCACCTCCCAATGTCCGCCCTTGTCGGGGCCAATGCGGCGAAGCCGCCCCTCAGCTTTCAAATTGGCGATGTGTTTCTGGATCGTACTACGCGCAATTTGAAGTTCTGCCACCATCGTTTCAAAAGTAGTATGCGGATTTGCCGCCAATAGTTCTAATACCCGTTCTCTTGTTTTCTTACCGCTTTTTCTTACCGCTTTTTTCTTACCGCCTTTTTGTGACCGACCCGACAACGTCTTCAACTCACTCAGGTTTTCCGCCGTCAAGCCGATCAGCAGATAGCGGCTCTTCAGCTCATGCGTCTCGTTCAACAGGAGATTGCGGAAGAACTTCTCAAGATATCCCCAGTCACGTTTGACGCCCTGCTCGTAATCAGCATAATTCGCCCGGACGAGTGCATTGCGGAAATACCACGAGTTCTCCTTGAACATGTTGTTCGACGCGCGATAGCCAAGGGACATCAGGTATTTGATCGCAAAGACTGCCGTCGTGCGCGTATTGCCCTCGCCAAACGGATGCACTTGCCAGATCTGGGCGATGAAACGGGCGAAATGCGGGATAATCTTCGCCGGCGACTTGCCACCGTAGTCAAACTCACGTTCATCCGCAAAATCGCGCACGAGCGACTGTTTCAACGTCGCCTTGTCACCATACGTCACGGACGCCTCCTTCAACACCCATTCGTGCTTGCGGATGTTGACCGTCCGCAATTTCCCGGCGGACGAAAGAACGCCCGAGAACAGCTTTTTGTGAATGGAGATGAAGTATTCAGGGGTAAAGGCAAAGCCGCCGTCGTTGATGACCGCGACGATGCGCTCGGCCACCTTATCTGGCTCCTCCAATTCGGGATCGGGCTTCGCCGTTTCATCCTTCGCCGCATAATAGTCGCGGATGCGCCGCCGTGCCTGCGCCTGAGTGATGCGTCCTTCGATGTGCTCCTTGGCCGTCTCGACCAAAAAGCGCGACGTCGAGAGCCCATCGACCTTCTGAAGACCGATAGCCGTAGCCCACGCATCCGCGCGTTCGCGCCGCCCTGGCTCCTTCGCCTCGAAGTATCCGGCGAACGCCTTCAACGTTGGATCGTCATACGGCATCAGGCATCCGCTCCTGCGATGCTCGACTTCCCGACCGCCTTCTCGCCCTTTTCGTCCTTCCACTTCAGGTGATCTAGAAACGCAGCCAGCTCGAATTCGTTCACATCACCTGGCTTCTTCAGTGCTTGCGTCGTTTCGTCGGTTACCGTTTTGGCGATATTTCCATTCCCATCCTTAACGAGTTGTCCGTCCGCCTTCAGAACCACCACGGTCTCAGGATAGAAGAAGTCGCGGAACGCCCACACGGCGCCACCCTCGCGCTTGAAGGCCGCCGCCGGAAGTTCGTAACTCTTGAAGACATCGCCATAGAGGTAGAACAGCACCTTGTCGGCGAACTGCTCCGCCGTAATGAGGCCCGTATCGTCCGGTGCCTTCACGAAGAAGTAGCCGAGCTGCTTGTCTTCGCTCCCAGTCGCCTTGTCGATATGCTTGTTGATGATTGTGAGGAAATCCCACCAATCGTACAAAGACGAGCCGACCTTGATCTTGCGATCCTTCCAGTTCGGCTCATCCGGCTTCGCGATCGGCACATATTTCCACTCCCAGCGCCGCTTGAACGCACTGTCCATCGGGAAGAGCGACTGGTCGCTCGTGTTCATCGTCGCCCAGATGTACATGTTCGGCGGTAGCATCAGCTCAAGCTTGTCATCCGCAACCACGCTGGCATATCCCAACCCCTCGATAGCCGCCTTCACGCCGGACAATTCGCCGCGAATGAATTCGGCAAGATCGCTATCGGCCAGAACCGGGTATTCCGAGAATCCCGCCTTCTTGGTCGCATCATGCTCGTCGTCCTTCACCCAGCGGTCCAGAAGCTGGAACAGATCGCCGAATACCTTCGCGCAGTCACCGCGGTTGATCTCCTCGATCACCAACATCACGGGGGGTACACCACCAACATTTCTAATGCCGTCGATGCAATGCCCTACGATCTCCTCATTCGCAGAACCTGTCGCCTTGTGCAAAACGGGTCCACAGTATTTATAATCCGACCCCCAACACTTGTAAACACCATTGGTAAGATACTCAAAATAGGTTGGCTTGTCCTCCGCGATTCCATCGTTGATTCGATTGTAACAATAGTCCGACGGAATGATCGATCCAGGCGCATATTCCGCACCTCCAGGAACCATTGCAAACTTAGCGGCAATTGCGTCCTTTTCTACCTCAAAACCGACATTTCCACCATGCTCGGCAATGAGCGCGTCAACAACGTCTTTCATCACCGAATCAATTCCCGTCGGCGTTTTTGTGGGAACAAATTTCTTCAGCGGTTTGCACTCCGCCAAACGCTTCCATGCCTGCACATACGCCTTTGCAAACGCTTGTGGAACGAACGAATAGGAAATTTTCCGTTCACAGAAAAGCGACGCATCACCTTTAGTAACCTTCGCAATCTCCTCACCCTTCATAAGGGTTCGAGCCTCACTCTTCATCGTCGGCTTATACGCCCCAACGAAAGTTGAGTAGTCGCTGTCAGGGTGGAACGTCGTCCGCACGACGTCTTCCTTAGGCAACTTCTTCACCATTTCATCCACCTTGTGTGACTTCCCCGTTCCTGGGGCACCATATATGATACGTTGATACGGCTCATCTATCTCAGTGTACAAAGCGACTCTTACTCCATCGGAAACCATCGCTTCAAGCTCACACAAGAACTGACAATACTTCTCATATCCCTTGCGCGTATGCCCACCGTCTCCTCGTTCGGAAGTATATGCGAAATCAAACACTTCATCGAAAATCGCGCAATTCGGATATAGAGGCCGAATCTGTTCCCGCACCTGTTCGGGTTTTCGTTCGATGGCAAAAAAAGATGCAACCTTGCCATATTGTGCTGCGAATTCTGCGATACTTTTAACAGCAAACACGTCAACTTTTGGACGATCACCTGTAAGAACCTCATACAAGCCAAACCACTTTCCCGTCGGAGATGTATGGGGCTGGACAGGTTTTCCGATGACTGCCAAGTTGTTCCGATAATGCGGTGCTGCTACAAATGTTTCTCCCGGTCCCTGCTTTTTCAACCAATCAACAAACTTTGTCCCCAAGTCACTAAACACTTCGCTCCTTGTTGCCATAACGTCCTTTCTTTTGGAAATCTTCCAAATAGTAAATTTCTAAAACAGCTTTATCACGTCAGTCGACGTAACACGTATCCACCGTCCAGAGTCAACGTATAAACATGACAAGCCACCCAAATTTATCACCTTTCGATTTGTACAAACACGTTCGCAACCACTTACCACTGCATGAAGTATTGGAATTGGCCTGGCAATTTTTCAAGAAGCAACTGAGCGTTACCCAAATCTGAAAAATCCCACGTCTCCTTCAACTGTTGAAACACTCGTTGAAATTCCCAAACGTTTCCGGGCGTTTGTTTGTCAAACGTTTTACGTTTAACTCTTCCCCGTTTCGTTGCATCATAATACAAAAGCGCCACCCCTTTCATAAACGACAAACAACGCATACTTGCAGGAATATAAGTCAAGACATCAACCATGCGGCTCCACTCGAAAACGGGGCCACTAAAGAGCAGATCGTCAATTTCAGCATCTCGACCACCAAAATCTAAATACAAGGACAATATACCAATAATAAAGTGACGACGTGCCAGACGATAAATTTCCGCGTCATAGATCCAACGTGCGTCGGCGGTCAATTCGACGATACTGCCTTTCGTCTTCACGAACTGGGGGTAGTAGGCGAGAGCGAGCCAGGTCCAGAGGCCGGCGTTCTTGCGGTTGGTTTCAAGGAAGACGTCGTCGAAGATGCTTGTAAAATACTCGCAGAGCTCGAGCTTGGTCGCGAAAACACGCGTACGGTCGATCGCATGCTGGAAGAGATCGCCTTCTGGGTCGAGCGGCTTCGCGTACTGCGGATCGTCGAGCAGATCCTCCACCTCGTCGCGGTGCAGGGTCTTGTCCGTGCGGATCGTCTTGAGGAGCTTCGCGACCTCGTCGAGGCCGTCGGCCGTGAAATAACGCACGGGCGTGAGATCTGGCGCAGCGAACGGTGACGAGGCTGGCGGCTCGGACGCCGCCATCATATCCTCAAATGAAATCGGCTTCTGATCAGCCATGACGGACTCCTTTCTTCGCCCAAAGCTTCCCCGCGAGCGAACACCCCTTGTCGGTGAGACGATAACGCTGAAGACGAGATGTCGGCTTGTCCGGAATGGTCATTTCAACAAACCCAGCCGAGACCGCCGGATTTAGGTACCTTTCGCGGAAGTCTTTGCTCCCCGAGACGCCTATCTCCTTTCTCAACTCCGCTGCACTCAATTCCCCCATTTTCAACACTTCAACGAGCACTTCCACTTGGGGGGCGACTTGGGGGGTATCTTGGGGGGTATCTTGGGGGGCAACTTGGGGGGTGTCTTGGGGGGGTACCTGATGAGCGCCATTGGCGCGATAGACATTGATGCGCACGGCATTGGGCCAGACGATGAATTCGGGATCGCGCAGCCCGGCATTGCGCACTTCCTCGATGTACCGCTTGACGCCACTGCCCCAGTTCTCAATCAGGTTCATGTAGGCGAAGGCCGCTGCGAGAGCCTTGTTCCGGCAGTCCGAATAGCCGTTGACCATCTTCTCAAGCGTCATCCCGCGCATCAAACCACCAGGCGAGGTGACCTCAAGCCGATCATCATACAGAGCAATGGTAATGGGACTCGCCTCTCCGTCGACATAACTGCGGTGAACGACAGCATTCACAATGAGTTCGCGGATCGAATCTGGCGGGATCTCATAGACATCCTCACGATAAACGCCGTTGAACCGGGCCCCCATATTGATCTTGGAAAGAACATATTGAACCGCCTGTTCGATCTGATCCTGGACAGGCGAACCGAACTCGCGCCGATCGACGAACACAGTGCGCGTCTTACCCTTGAAAACGCCGCATTTTACCACGGGAGACAGCCGCGAATTCCCGGAGAGCAGGACATAGGCCCAGGTCGGCAGGCGTTCACCGCCCCTCTCGACCAAGACACCCCACTTCACCAGCTGAGCTTTTGTGACCGGCTTAACGGCCTTACGCTGCTCATCAGTTTTTGCATTATGCCGTGCGACAGTCTGCATCTTGCGACAGAGCTTCTCGACATCTCTCTCGCTCACGGAAAGTCCCCTACAAATCTGCTTGTCGAAACTCTTGCCTTCACCAGCGATACGAAGTTCGCGAAGAATCGTCTCATCCGCCTGACGCGTCGTGGCGTCATACCGAATGAACACACCTTCCGTGTCACCCTTTGCCGTCAGGTAATACGGGCATTGCATCCCCTGTGCGACATCCAGCACAACGATCGGCTTACCTTCAAGCGTCGTGATTCCCAAGGACATGGGCGGCATTGGCGTTATCCGATTGGCAATCGCATCAGCAATCGCATCCTTGGCGGCGAACAAGTCATCCGCCATGCCTGTCACGGTCAAATCAGAATCAACGCCGAATATCATTCGACCGCCACGACCATTGGCAAATGCGACAACAGTCTTCAACCATTTGACATCATCCTTCGAGAGCGCGCGTTTAAACTCTAACCGCTCACCTTCTCCGCACCGGATCTCGTCTAACGTCATCGCACCCCTCCTTGCATCAAGTCCTCTTGAAAGTAGAATCGATGCGGTCCAGTTTGCAGTCCGCGGCGAATTTCTCGCAGACGCCGTCGATCCAGTCGGATGTGTCCGACAGGTACTGCTCGATGACCTGGCGGTTCTTCTCGCCGGGAGCGAGCTCGGGACGCGCCGTGCCGTCCAGGATGAACGCGAGCGTTGCCCAGTCTTCGCTCCAACCCGGCGGATTATCGAACCGGACGATGAATGCATACGTCAGTACCTCACGCATGATCGCGGGAAACGCCAACGCCTGAAACGCGGGCTTGTTGACGTCGCCAATGAGGGGCATCTTCTCCTGCCGGATGAGCAGCGTCGGCTGGGAACCGTTGCAGTCCACCCTCCAGAAGCGGTGCTTCAGGTTGTCGCCGTCCGTCGCGAAGTTGACAGCGAGGAGCGCCTTGCGCTTCTTGCCGTCGTCCTTCGGTTCCTTCCTCTCCTTCTCCTTGAGTCCGTCCACCATGCCCGTCAGTTTCTTGTCGGACGAATTCACGATCTTGAGACGGAACTGCACGCCCTCGGAGAGAAGGAAATCCTTGAAGACGACCTCGACAGAGGAGGCGAGATCCGCGAGCTTGCCGAGTTCCTTGCGTTCGGCGCGCGTGCGCAGATAGGCCTCGAGAATCACGTCGCAGCCTGCGTACTTCGGATTCGCCTTGAGGGCCGGCTGCGTCTTGAAGTAGATTTTGAGTGGCTGGACATCCTTCGCGACCTTGATCTCGATCAGTTTGCGGTCGATGTCCTCGCGTCCAGTAAAGTTGAGAACTGCCATGGTTTAGTCCTCCCCCTTCTCTGCCGGATACTCGTAATGCTTCTTCGAGACCTCGAGGTCGCGATTCGGATCAAAGCCCGTCACCGAAAGACGGAACGCGCCCGGCTTCTTGATCGTCAGCGTCAGACGGTTATCCACAGCCTCGAACGCGGCAATTTCCGCCTGCTCGGGCTTTTCGAATTCAATCTTGACCGTCTTCGCGTCATCCAACCTGAAATCGAACTTCGACCAGCTCGACTTCGTGAACGGCGCATAACCCATGACGAACGGACATTTGACCGGATATCCCTTCTCCGAGACGCGTTCCTTCTTCATGGAAAGCGTGAAGCCGACCTTGCTCTGAAGTTTTGAGAGGTGGAGGAACTCCTCGGGGATCGTTTGCGGCGGCGGGGGTGGATCGGGCTGCTTGCCACAGGCGCAGGGGCGCTTCCCGCAGACGGGACAGACCGGCGGCGGAGGCTGCGGAAGTTCGTCGATCGGAATGCCGAACGATCCGCTCAACACGTTCTTGTCCGGTTCCTGATCGGCCGACTCGATCCGCGAGACGATCTCGTTCACGGCCGAAGTGACGAAGCCGATGTGTGCGGACGGATTGAAGAACGCCTTCTTAACGCGATCGGCACTGGCATCCCATTCGTTGTGACTCGGCGGTTCGCTCGCGACCAGCAGCTTGGCCAGTTCCGCATTGGCGATGTCGACCAACGACACGTAACCGGTGAACGACTTCCTGGCCGCATCGTTGATGAGAAGCCCCACGCGGTAGTATGCCGTTCGAAACGATTCCTGCTCGGCCGAACGGACAAGCGCCACGCGGAATGTATCAGCCAGAATCTTCTGCCCGCCGTTCGCCGACTTCGCCTGTACCGTCATCGGCACATTGAAGAGCAACGCCTTGCCGCCATTCAGCTTCTTCTTGAGGTCTTTGAGATCGATATCCTTAAAGATCTCGTCCGTCCAGACCGGTTTTGAATTCGAACTCACGTGCTTCAGCGTCATGGACTGCGCCGCCGGAAACGCCGCATCAAACACTTTTGCCGCCAGTTCGTAATGCGCACGCGTCACCAATCCGGTCTTGGCATCCGGCTTGACTGGAAGATACTTTTTCGCGGACGCAAGCGACTGGGCATCGACTGTCACCGGTGCCTTGCCGTCGCCCGTCTCGATCACGACCTGAAGTTCGCCGTTCTGAATGGCCAACAGGAAGTTCTTCAGAACCGCGCAGACGATGTTCTCCTGCGAAAAGGAATCGGCGCCGCTCTCGTCCTGGACGTCCAGATAGGGCACGACGATGCTCGTGCCCTTCTCGTTCGTGCGCTTGAGGTGGAAGCGCTTGGAGAAGTTGTCAATCCACTTGTCGTCCGTGATCGGCTGCTTGCGCATATAGCCGTTCTTCGACTTCGCGCAGGGCACATCAACGCCAAACCAATAGTCCGGCGCATACGTATCGTCGCCCACCGAATGACTCATCAGCACGGACCGACCGGCCAGAAAACGCGGATGCGCGGCATCAGCACGGACGGACAGGGTGAACGCCGTCCGGAGGCGACTCGCCTTCATGAACATGATCTTGCCGGCGCCCCAGCTGCCGAGTGCCCCGGCACCGTTCTTATCCGACCGGTTCTCGCGGAAGAAGTAGTTGTAATAGTTGCCCTTGATGCGGTCACTCTCCAACTCCTCGTCCGTCGGACGCCGCGTCACGTCACCCGTCAACCCAGTCGTGTTGAAGTCCTCGATCGTCAGGTAGACGCAAGGCTCAGCAACAGTCGGGACATCTTCAAGACCGCTCTTCTTGTGCGCATAATGGGGATCGATTATCCCGCCACGAAAAGCGGCAGCGTAGTCGGCTCCAGACACGGCCGCAGAAGTCCCAGAATAGTAAATGCGGACGACCGAGGTTCCCGACACCCCGTCACGCGCGTCCAAGGAATTCTGAATGGCCTCGCGGACAACGGATTCCAGCCGCGTGTTCTTAAAGAACTCGCCGCTGACCGAATCGCGCTGCGTATCATCCGGCGCATAGATTTTTTCTATCCAGCAAGGGCTATTCATTCCCGATTTCCATTCATACATATCTACCTCAAGCAGACCTCATCCGCCTTTTTGGTGATTATACCATAGAGCCCTTTGAGGCGTCAATCTCGAAGTTCTCGCACCACCTCTTGAGGGGCGCCTGTTTCACCACAGAGCGCACGGAGGCCCGCCTTCCAGCACATACCGATTCATACGGAATCTCGAATGCCGAGGGCGCATCAGGTCGTCTAAGTCAACCTCCACCAATTCCCGCGTCCTCACTCCTCGTCTTCGATGCGGCGAGGATCTCCTGGCGGGAGAAGATAGGTCGTCAGGCCACGAGGCGGATTATCTTTCACCCTCTGAGCATCAATGAGGCCTCGCTGGGCGGCGAACATGACCTGACAGGCGCAGGTTCCGTTGAAACGGCCGAAGGTCACAGCAACGAGCGTCCAATTGAGGGCGGCATGGCGCTTGTTGTTCACAGGCGTATCACCTTCCTCATCAATCTTAACCATGAGGTCCTTGAGCTCATCGATGGACTTGGTGTAGGACTGTTCAACGGCCTCGGTCATGGTACCGGCCTTTTTCGCCGCATCATACGCCCGTACCTTCGCGTATACCTGGTCAATGATCTCATGATCCGACTGCGTCAAGCACGCCTCCGCCTCCTTGGCCGTAAACAAATTCCCCTTCTCCTCTTTGGTACAGCCCCAGAGGATGCCAACAGCTAAAACGAAAAAGAGTATCAGTTTTTTCATCATCTCTCACGCCGCGCAATGTACGCGACCCTTTCCATGTTTTACCATTTCCTCGCCCACGACCGCAATCTGCCTTTCATCAAAGACACAGTAGGAGTCGGCGGCGGATTCGCCGTCCTCGCGTTCGTTCGTCATTTGCGTCCGCCTTTCTTCTTCGAGAGCTGCGCCGCAAGCGACCGACCCTTGTCGGTAAGGCGATACTTCTGGGTTGGTGATCTCGTGCCAGATGCCGTACGCTCAATGTATCCGCCTTCAAGGGCCCTCACCAAGTACCGAACCGTAAAGTTCGGACGGTTCTTCACACCCACCGCTTCGCGCAGATCTTTTTCGGACATTTCACCCTTGCAGACCGACACAAGACGCTCGACTTGTTCGCATACATGTTCGCGTACATGTTCACCAGGAAGAGATTTGTCTTGGGTGGTGGATTTGCGCGATCTCTTCGTCTGGCCCTTGATTTTATTGGCCGGAACGGACTTTTTGCGGTGAACCGCATTTTCCGGTGGCACGATTGGCACGGAAGTGGCACAGTCGATTTTCAGGGCGTATTCGCGGAACTTCCCCTCGCCGCGGACGACGAAAACCTGCGCGGCGACGAGACGCTGGAGCTCGCGGATGGCCGTTCGCCGAGGCCCACCCGTCTTGGCCACATACTGTCCGGACGAGATGGCCCCGTTCGCCTTGACGTATTCGACCGCGGCGATCTGACGCTCGTTCAGTCCGAGCGAGGAAAGCGCCGCCTTTGTCCAGCGGTTCTTCAGGATCGTCACGACGAACGCCGCGCCGCGATGCTCGAAGAGCGGCGTCGGTAGGCCCGACTTCCGGCACGGACCGATGATGCGGGCGATCCCAGAGCCAAGCGACTCCATCGCGTTGATCTTGTCGAAAGCCTTCAGAATCTCCTTGTTCACCGGATGCGACTCGTGCTCTTCATAAAGTTCGGGAATCGTGATGTCCGGCGGCAGATGTCCGGGACTCCAGATCTCCAGCCGGTCGGCGAAGAGCCGGATCTCGATGGACGCGCTCGAATGCCAGTTGCGGTGCACGAGCGCGTTGACAATCGCCTCCTCGACAGACTCGTACGGAATCTCGAACGCCGACGGCGCGTCAGGGCGTCCGTCCCGGATGCCGCGGCTCTGCGCGATGCGCGAGAGGACGAAGTTGCGGGCCTGATCGCGCAGGGCGAAGAGATCGCCCTCGTACTTCGCCGTGTCGAGGAACGGACGCTCGTACTCCGTGCCCGCGCACCAGACGCACTTGACCGTCGTCTGGTAGAAGAACGTCTGCGGATTCGTCCCGAAAAGCAACAGACCCGCGTTGGTGACGTACTTGCCCTTCAGCATCCCCAAACGACACCGAGCACCGCGCACGGCCACAATCATATTATACCACATTTTCGATTCCCTTGCCCAAGAATCGGGTACAACAGCGTAATTTTGGGGCGTCTGAGTTTTCACCACGGAGCACGCGGAAACCCGCTTCGCGGGACGCGGAAAACAGTTTGAAAAAAATGCCCTTCGGGTCCTGCACTGACGATCCTCCCGCATTACATTGATCTCGGGCGATGAGGCGATGGATGTGCGAAGCGAAAATTTCCAATCGCCTTCCGCGTCCGGCGGAGCCGGTTTCAGTGCATTCCGTGGTTTGACTTCTCACAGTCTGATGATGCGTTCGTGGACGAGTTCCTTTGGCTCGCCGATCTCGATCTTCGGCGCCTTCGCGAGGAGGTAGTCTTCCGCCACCTTGCACCAGAGTCCGTTGTTCGCTTCGCAGATCTTCGCGAGCTCGGCATAGAACGGATCGGACTCGCCCAGCTTCGCGAAATCGGCAATCGCCGTCATCGGCATCTTCACATGCGTGTAGACGAGCCGCTTGCCGCCCGGCACCTTGAGCATGTCGCGCGTCGCCGCCGCCGCCGAATCGAGTCCGCCCACGTGGGTGATCATCACCTCCGGATGCAAATACCCCTTGCCGATCCAGTCGACGGAATCCGCCATGTCCTTCACGTCGCCGCCGGAATTGGCCACGACATGGTGCATGAGATAATGGACATTGTAGAAGTTGAATGCCGCCATCAGCTTCTGGTTCGTCGGACCCGCAAAGAAGTTGAGGCATCCGCCGAATCCCAGAAGTTCCGAACACTGCGTGATCAGCTCAGGCACAGCGGCCATCAGGAAGATGTCGTCATAGCCGCCGCCGGTCGAAGTGGGATTGTCCGCCCGCGCGTCGTCCACCTGGTTGTAGGCCTTCAACGTCGCGACGGGATCGGCCAGATCCTTCACATTGACGAAGTGAAGCTCAACCCCGTTCACAGCACCGTCGGCCGTACCGTTCGCATAGACAAGACCGAACATCTTCGCCGCGCGCACAAGTCGCCGTTCATCGATGTCCGTAACAACGAGGCGGCGCGGACGCTTCTCCGGCGAGTGGCACGCGATGTCGATGCAGCCAAGGCCCATCGCCCCGCACCCCGCCATCAGCAGCATCGTGCCCCCGTCGACGATGCCGACTTCGAGATCGTGCGAACAGAACGCATTGTGGTAGTTCGTACGAAAGCCCGACACAAGGCAGCTGATCGGTTCCGCCAGCGAGCACTTGAAGAACGCGTCACCTTCGTAGGGCAACAGGCATCCCATCTCCATCACGATGGACGGCAGATACACGTGCGTCGTGTCGCCGCCGATCGTGTGCCAGGCGTATCCGACCGTCTCGAGTTCGTGGCCGGGAATGTTGAGGGACGGTTGAAGTCCCACGCGCTGGCCGACTTTGAACCGGCCCTTCCACTTCGTGCCCACCTCGCGGACAATTCCCGCGATCTCATGGCCGAACATCGTCGGACGCGTTGCGATGTCACGTGGCACGCGCTTGTGTCCCGTTCCCAGCGACAGCGCCTTGTAGTCGCTCAGGCAAATCGTATTCGAAACCAGCTCGACGACAAGGCCCTCCTCGCCGGCCTCTTCAAGCTCGATGTCTTCCAGACGCGCATCAGCCGCGCCGTAGAGTCTCCACGCCTTTGCCTTCATCTTATGCCTTCATTAAATTCAGAACGAAATCGACTTCCGGCGGTTCGCCGCCCGGTCGCGTGCAGGCGGCGCTTCCCGCCGCCACCGCCAGCCGGACATCGCCGCTGAAGCACCACTCGGCGAGCAGCGTATCGCCCGCCGCCGTCGTATCCAGCACTTCGACTGTCGGCGCCGCCACGAACGTACCGTCAAACCAGCAGCCGGCGGCACCGTCGGAAATGATCGGCACCTCGCAGAACGCCTTCAGCGCCGCCGTGGCCTTTCGAAATTCGTCCGGCGTCTTCGGCACGAACCCGACGAGCGCCGCGCATTCCTCGGCATTCGGCTTAATGACATGCGCATGCGCCTTCACGCCTTCGACAAGCGCCGCGCCGCTCGCATCGAGAACGACTTTCGCCCCCGTCGCCTTCGCGGCCGCGATGAAGGTCCGATAGGTGTCCACCGGCCAGTCCTTCGGCAGACTGCCCGAGAGCACAACTACGTCGAACCCAGCCGAACCGCCGAGCGCCTCCCAGGTGCGGAACGGACCACCCTGGGCCGCGCGATTGATCTTGAAGGATCCCTGGGGCGTCACGAACATCTCGTTGACACGCGTCGAACCGGGCACACGCACAAATCGGTCCTCGATGCCGTACTTCGCGAGTTCCTTCTCGAACGACGCCGCGTTGTCCTCGCCGAGAAGTCCTCCGCAGGCGACCTTGGCGCCACGCTTCGCCAGCCAGCGCGCGACATTGACGGTCTTTCCGCCTGGTGCGAAAACGTCGACGGCATTCTTGATGATGCAACCGTCCGTCGGCCAGGCATCCAACCGAACCGTCGCATCAATCGCCGGCGACAGACAAATACAGAGATACTTTTTGGAATTCATTTTCATCACAGGAACACCGTCGCGATCTGCCAGCCACCGAGATTGGGAATCCTCACGACGAGTTCATCGCGCGCAGCGTCGTAGTTTGAGGTCAAGGGGGTTTCCCCGCGGGGATCGACCCGAACGGCCTTCGTGCCGCGCGGGTTGCGGATCCGCACGGTGAATTCGTCCGTGTCGCCGATCGAGAGGTTGAGCAGCGTCACCGAATCCGTCTTCCCGGCGGCGTCGACACGCGGAAGGACGCGCAGCGCATGCGGCAGATCGATGCGGACCGGGAATCGGCCCTGCGTGAGGCGGTCGATTTCGTCCAGCCACTGCGTCCGCGTGGAGACAAACGGCATTTCCTCGACAGGCCGCTCGAACGCCCCGTCTTTCCGGACGCGCGCCACCTCGGCCGCATCCATCGCCGCAAGCGACTTGGCCGTCAAACGCCACACCTTGTGCGCGGCGGCGGACTCCGCCACCGTCACCGGAATGCCCGTACGCATCAAGAGCAAGTCTGAGGGATCGGAGAGATTCATTCCCCTCTGTTCGTAGACGTGCGCGCCCAGGTATCGCGCGACACCCCCGAGCGAGGTTCGCTTCGTCGAAGCGGAAAGCCGTTCAAAATACGGACGCGCCGCCGCGACCGTCTTCACGAAGCGTGTGTAGTCTTCGATGCGCTCGGGCTGCTCGCCGTCCGCCCAGTAGAGCGACAGCGTGTCGCAGCCGCTCGCCAACGCAAGCGCACATTCCGTTACGATCGCCCGTGGCGACTTGTGCAGGACACGCCGCGTGTAGGTCTCCTCCTCGTAGCATATGGTTCCGCAACAGGACCCCAACCGACGACTGCGCTCAGCCTCACGCGTGCACCAAAGCGCCTTCTCGAGAAAGGCGAACGGATGGTCCTCGCGATAGCAGCCGTGTCCGGGGCGGATTCCAGCCGGCACGCGTCCATCCGCCGAAAGCGCGCGCAGGATGGGACCGTAGTCCCGTCCGTTCTGCAGGAAGTCCGCCCCGACGGTCTGCAACGACAATTTGCAAGTCGGCATCACCTCATCCGCCGCCCGGCGTGCGACGCGTCCATAATTCGCCAGCGACTCCTCGTTGAACTTGATCCACGCCAGACGGATCGGATCGCGCGCCGCCTCCCCAGACAACCGCGCCACGAGCGCCTCACGCGTCAAACTCACTTGATTCTGCACATTGAAGGCGGACAGACAGCGCGGACAGAAACAGCCGATCTTCCCGACATCGAGGCGTAGATCGTCATCCAGCCAGAAGGTCTCGGGGTGCAGCTCTTCCAGGACCGCCTTCACGAACCGGTATTCGTAGTCGAGCACCGACGGCGCACGCGGACAGAGACACCGTCCCTTCGCGACCTCACCGTTCGGACGGACCATCCAGGCGTCGTCCGGGAACGGTTCCGCCTCCTCCGCGCGATAGACCCCGGCCGCCGCCAGCGTGCCGGGCTTTCCGACATAAGGATAGTCGTGCCCGAGGGTCAATCCCTGCTGATAGGAGACCTTCATCCCCGCCGCCTCGACCATCGGCCGCAGCGCCGCGAATTTCTTCAGCTCCGCCCGGCAGACGTCGAGCTTGCACAACGGTTTGCCGCCGGCGAACCAGAACTCGTCGAACGCCCCGCGAAACTGGGCATGTACGCCGCACGAGGCTTTGAAGAACGCCGCCTTCGTCACCGGCGTCGTCGTCTGGCGAAAGACCATCAGCGGATAGTCCGCCGCCGCCATCCCGCCCCAAAGAAGGATCAAAGCCGTCCAGAACTTCATCGCAACTCCAGTCTCCTCATACGTTAACACACCACTTCAGTTCGGCGCACGAAACTTCAACGTTCTTTCCCCGAAGGAGAAAAGCGTGTAGTTCTTTTCGCTCGTCAATGTGGCTGTATCAAGCATCGTCTCTGTTTTTCCTGTTCAATCAACCTTGCGGTTAGCGGATTAAGTCCCCCTACCAAGGAACAGTGCTATTATACCACAACAAGTGCACAACGGGCAATGGACAGCACGCGAATATTGGAATGATGATAAGCAGGTTGTCCACATTTGCCACTTCCCGTCGTTTCTCTCTACGCGGCAGCGGATCTTGCATTCAACCGCATCAACGCCTGCTGCGCCAGGCGTGCACCGAGTTGCGCCGATTTTGAATAGAGTTCTATGGTCCTTGCCTTGTCTGGCGGGGTACCGATGCCAAGCTCGTAGCAGTTCGCCAGGTCGTAAAGATATTGGTCAAGGTCAGGGGACAGATCTCTGACCGCTTCCTCATAGAGCGCAACCGCGCGAGCGGGATTCCGGGGAACGGAAATGCCATTCAAATAAAGGTAGGCAAGGTTTCCCATCGCCCGGCGGCTGCCTGCGTCAACCGCTTTCCCGTACCAGGCAATTGCTTTCGTCAGATCGACGCACTGCCGCTCCTCGCCGCGCGCATAGACAAGTGCCAGATCCGTCATCGCTTCCGCATTGCCAGCCGCCGCCGCATTCAGCAAATTCTGCAATCTCTCGCTCATGACTCCCCTCCCTCGAATTCAGAAGTCGTTCAGGTAGTCCTGGAACTCGGCCTCCAGCCGCGACTCGATGCCAACGAGATCCGGTGTTTCACCGCGGTTGAGCGCCTGCTGGCGAAGCGTAAAACGGCGTTGCCACCGCGCCACCTCCGTCTTCAGTTGAAAGATCCGATGCTCCAGTAACCCGATGCGTAGCATGTATTCGGCCTTGAGGTTCGGTTCCACGCACGTCGTGAGGTGCATGTACGCCTCGATCTCCTCCGCGCATTCCCCGCGAAGGCACTCCCGCCGTACCTGCAGCATCTCATACTCCGTACTGAATCCAAGCTCGTTCTTCATTTTCAATCACCCTCTCCTCGGCTCGTCCTCAGAGCTCTTTCGTAAGTTTCCTTGAATCGACACGACACATCATAATTCCAACAGTATTCCAGTCGTAAGATCCTTAAACTGGCAAAGGACAGGATTGAACCACATTGTCTCCGATGGACCTTCGGTCACTTCAACTGGATGAATGCCGTCGTTATCGGTAAAGTACAAGGACGCACAGGGGTAGAACCCGTCTTCATCCATCGTTTCATCATGCCGCACCCCCAAAGCAATTCCGCGTGAAGACAATGTCGGCGCATTATCCAACCAGACATCTTCACAAAGCGAATACTTCTTTCCTTCAAACTCGACCACACCGTAACGGTGATAGTGTCGAATCTCGCCCTTGTATGTCAGGTAGAACTTTTCCGCTTCTCGATTATACACGGTTCCGCCGAATTCTTCAAATAACGCCTGTCGCCGTGGATCCAGATGGTCAATGACCTTTGTGTCTTCCGAATCCTCGTCAAAGGTATTCGGATCGTATCCACAGTCAAGAACCGCGCGTAGGTTTTCCAATGGTGTGCAATAGGCCCTCTGTTCCACTGCATAATACAGACTCGCCCCGTGATCCACCAACCATTTAATCCGTTCTGGCGTTGAATTGACCATCGCCTGCGACATTGGCGTCATATCAATTGCCCCCTCATCCATATCGGCGCCATGTTCAAGTAAAAGTTCAAGCACTCGGACGTCAGGATTTGCCGCCGCCTCGAAAAAGACCGAAGAACCGTCGTAATCCACCCGAGACGAATCATTCCCTCGTTCAATCAAATAACGGACTTTCTCCAACGAACCCTGCCGTACCGCATAGGCGAGGGGCTGTGCCGACCAGAAATCTCCCTGGCACGGATCGGCTCCTGCCTCGATGACAAGCTTGAGCACGTCAAAATCCGGATTCAACGCGGCCTGATGAATCGGGTAATAATCATCGCCGATATCATTGTACCAAGCCGCATTCGGATTTGCCCCCCGTTCGAGCATTTTCTTAAGCTGCTTAACGGATGCAGTCCGACAGGCATGATAGAAGTCAATGTCAATTTGCCGCATCTTCTGTCCATACCGATTTCTGATTTCCCCAGGTTTCAGCGGACAACGCGCAAGATCCTTCTGCCAATCTTCGCGTTCATGATTCGCCCGAATGGCATCCACTAAAAGCATTTCGGCCCGTGCGGCGTCTTTCGGCACACACTTTCCGCACAACAGACAATGGGCCAGATCACCCTTTGCCGAGCAGTCTCCTTTAGCGACAGCCTTTTCAAACCAAGCTATTCCTTTGGGACCATCCCAAACCGGGCTGTTCTCTTCGGTATAGATGCTACCGAGATTTTGCATGGCATAGGCGTCGCCACGGTCCGCTGCCTGCGTATGCCAGTAGATCGCCAAATCATAATCACTCGCAACGCCTTTCCCAAAATGAAAACACCAGCCTAGATCATGCATGCCGTGTACATGCCCTAATACGGCCGAGCAGGTCAATATTCGTGCCTTGTCATCTTCCGACATGTCTTTTTCATAGGCCGCATCGAAAAGATCTTTTAAAAACGCCTCTCCCTCATCGTGTTCGACGTCAACCCAGCAATCGCCACAGTCGTCAATACCGACAGCATGAATCGTACGAACCACGGGATCATCGGCCGCGAAGCCGTGATTGGTCAAATGCTCTTTCAATAATGCTTGGATCAAGATTCTCATCTTTCAAATTCCCTTTTCACCTGCATTTCAACTACCTGTCAAACGACAACAGTCCAATCTCGTCATCAACCGACGGAATTGTTCTTATGTGAATGATTTCTCTCATACGCAAGTCCGGTAGCAAATCCCATGCCAAACAGTCGAAAACGGTAGTTTGGGCCCAAAACCGTCGAAACGACATCAAAAACATCAACCATCCACCCAGCACCCGTCATATCTTGACAATCAAATCAAATTCTGACGCAAACGACATCCCGACCGCAGGGTCTGTCCCCACGCCACCCAGGGCCTGTCCCCACGCCGCCTAGGGACTGTCCCCATGCCGCCAGGCGTCCGCCGCGAGACCACGGTTCGGGACCGGTCCCACGCCGTAATCTCGCCGCCCCGGGAGCCCTCCAGACCACTGGGGTCTGTCCCCACGCCGCCCTGGGCCTGTCCCTACGCCACAAGGCGTCCGCCGCGAGACCACGGTTCGGGACCGGTCCCACGCCGTAATCTCGCCGCCTCGGGAGCCTTCCCGACCGCAGGGTCTGTCCCCACGCCGCCCAGGGCCTGTCCCCACTCCGCGCAGGGGGACTGTCCCCATGCCGCAGGGTGTCCGCCGCGAGACCACGGTTCGGGATCGGTCCCACGCTGAAAAACATAGTGATGAACTGAGCACTAGATCTTCGTGTATAAGCCGAAACTAGCGTTTTTCGCGGCATTCATTTGGTTACGCGAAAAATGGGGGGTGATGGCTCAGTCTGTACACCTTGACACACACCCTTCTCCCGCCGATTCTCAAGTATTGTAATACTTTAGAATCGACTTGAATTCCCATCGGCATAGGAGAGCCGACATTTCACCAACTCTGATTCTTGTCTTGCTGCAATACCAAGAACTGCAAACGATTTTCTACGGACCTAGGATTGCGGTGAAACCGAAGTCTATGCCGAAAAACGTAAAGCCCTTACGCCTCTTTGTGCCCTCTACGTTCTTTGCGCCAGCCGCCGCAGACGGAAACCGAACACCGCGAACTCGACCTCCACGCAATCCGTGGACAGACACGCCTCAACCACCCAGCCGCCCCTACACCTCCGTGCGCTCTGCGTTCTCCGCATGAGACATCTTCCTCACGCAGAACGCACTGAGTCGGTTTTGTCCACGGGTTGATTAGGGTTACGCGCTGAGCCGGGGAGTACGTACGAAACCTCGTTTCGCTGCCGCAGGCATCCAACAGGAGGGGAAGAGACAGGAGGAGATTACGGAGGCGCGGGCGCGTTTTCCAATCGCTGCGGTTTCTACAGAAAGACAGAAGATTTTCAAGTGGCGTCTGTGCAGGACGCAAAGCCCCTCAAAACAGATATCCTGCCTTCTGTCTCTTCGCCTCCTGCTAGACGCCTGCGGCAGCCACTCGTGTTCGGCGCGGAGGCCGCTAAATTGCCATCTGCGTCTGTGTTGTGATCTTTCAATTTCCAGATTCATTCCCCGCGTACGCAAAACCAGCCTCATCACCTCACACCCACGACGGGATTGGATATTCGCGACCATCGGAATCAATGTTCTTTACGCCTTGCTCCTGGAACCATCTGGCAAGATGATCGTTCCAATTGAGAAGAGACATTCTGAGAGGCGAACTACCCTGCCATTCTTCGTGGTCGCCATGAAGCCACAACCATTTTGCAGTTTCATCCTCATGATTTGCAATAGCACATCCCAAAGCAGACGAACCGTCATACGCCTCATGCATTGGACTCATTCCAAAAACCGTGACGAGAGATCGCCACTTTGGCATCGGCGCTCCATCAATGGCATAATTCCCCTCACAGTTTTGTCCGTAGGTATCCATACCTCGCAATGCCCAGGCCCTAAATGTCCTCGGTGTTCCCCAACATCGTACTGACTGTGCAAACGACCAATTGTCATATGGTACAGTATTCGGATCAAAGGTCGGGTCATCAAGAAAGCGCTCTAACGCCTTGCCACGTGCCTTTGCCGCCCGTTCATAGCATTGCCTATCGTCTGAAGCTTCTCGCGCACTGCTAGCCGTCCTAGTTTTTAGGCGATAGTCCCCCCATCCCAATTCGCCTAAATGCGGACGATACTCATCTGCCTGCCACTCTGGGATCGCTTCAACGAACTTCCGCTCTGCATCCTTGCTGATGAACAAATCGACGCCCAGCGACTTGGCCTTACGAAACAGGTAGGGCGGGAAAAAATGCCACTCATACGCCTGAGGTGTTGCAAAGAACTTCTGAACGCGTTGCAAATCCATTTGAACAAAATCAAAGAGCCGATCTGGATTCCTCTGTACCGCCTTGCGCAAAAGCTCGAAATCAGCCAATATCTCATCGTCAGTGCATTCGTCAATAGCAAATGACGCATCCATTTGACGCGGACGGCCAATACCACCGCAAGAGGCAAAGACTTCCTGCGAGACCTGATAATGTTTTGACCAATAGTCCAGAATGTCGGCGGCAAATCCTTCCTCCGGAAAAGCCTTACAGAGATATTCAAACTTTTCCAAATCTTCCAATGCATTGGCGGTGTTAGGTAACTCCCAAACATCATTCTCCGCAGGGATCCATCCTCGAGCGAGGCAAATGTCGGCAAACTCAAAGTTCTTGTTGTCAACCGCGCAACTGAAAAGGCTCGACTCACAATGCGCCGGAAAACACCCGTCAGTGAAAGCTCGCGTACCATCTGCGCCCCAACGCATGATCAACGGAATCGTCCCGCGTCGATCATAGGCAACCGCCGAGAACAAAGCCGCACTCAGAAGATCGATCCAACGGCCTTCACCTTGCGTAAACTTCTCCTTGATAAACCCCAGAAGACATTCAACGAATGTTTCCGACCCGTGACAAACACACGCTTTTAGGTTGCTCTCGATGTTGTCCTTATCAAGCGTTTCAGGATGTTTCGCCAACAACTCCATGGCCAATTCTTCAGCCCCACCTATCACAGCCAAAGTAAAAGGGGTCAAATTTTATAATACCTCTAAAACATTATATGCCGAGACACGCCAACAACCGATTCTCAAGTATTGCAATACTTTAGAATCGACTTGCCCCCCCTCTCACATTGAAATCGACGGATCTCGAACTTCACTCTTTCGCGAGATGCTTCTTCATGCATTCCTCACTTGTAGACGAACAGCTTCGACAAAAACGCCGCCCGCGGTGGCGGACGGCGTCTTCGTGGTTCTGGACCGAATCCAGATTACATCTCGCTCAGCTTCTTGAGGAGCGCGTAGTTCTCCTTGAAGCCGTCTTCCGACTTCTGGAGCATCGCCATCGCCTTCTCCTCGCCCACCTTCTTGATGAGCTGCTTGAAGCGGTTCTCGCCGAGTTCCTTCGAGACGGCGTTCTTCGCGAACGAGACCGTGTCGGACTTGTCGGCCGAGTCGAGCTGAAGCTTGCCCACCTCGGGGTTGTAGCGCCACAGCGGGAAGTGGACGGACTCAACCGCCGCCTTCTGATGCGCCGGACCGGTCTTGGTCGCAAGACCCTGCTCGATGCAGTGCGCGTAGGCGATGATGATCGCCGGGCCGTTGTAGTTCTCGGCCTCGTTGAAGGCCTTGACCGTGGCGGCCGGGTTCGTGCCCATCGACACGTACGCGACGTAGACGTTCTTGTACTGCATCTGCATCAGACCCAGGTTCTTCTTGGCCTGGACCTTGCCGCTCGCCGCGAACTTCGCGATCGCACCGGTCGGCGTGGACTTGGACGCCTGCCCGCCCGTGTTGGAGTACACTTCCGTATCCATCACGAGGATCTTGATGTTCTTGCCCGACGCGAGCACGTGGTCGAGACCACCGTAGCCGATATCGTAGGCCCAGCCGTCACCGCCCAGCACCCACACGGACTTGCGCACGAGGTTGTCGGCCACCGCGAGGAGCTGCGCACAGAGCGAGCAACCCGCCGCCTTGCCGGCCTGGCAGAAGCCCTTGAGTTCCTTGACGAGCGCACGCATCTCTTCGACGCCCTGACCCTTCTCGTCGAACTGGTCGGCCTTCTGGATCTTCTCGAGGCACGCCTTCATCTCAGCCGGCGTCTTCTCGTTCGCGAGCGCCTTGCCCACGAGCTCGAGCGCGAACGCCTGGAGCTTGTCGGAGGACACGCGCATACCGAGACCGAACTGGGCATTGTCTTCGAACAGCGAGTTCGACCACGCCGGACCCTTGCCGTCCGCACGCTGGCAGTACGGGGTCGTCGGCAGGTTGCCGCCGTAGATGGACGAGCAGCCCGTCGCGTTCGCGATGAGGAGGCGGTCGCCGCAGATCTGCGTGAGCAGCTTGACATACGGCGTTTCGCCGCAGCCCGCGCACGCACCCGAGAATTCGAACAGCGGACGCTTCAGCTGGCTGTCAAGCAGCATCTTCGTGTTGAGCTTGGCCGGATCCACTTCCGGGAGGGAGAGGAAGAACTTCCAGTTCTCGGCCTCGGCCTTGCGCAGCGGAATCTGTTCGACCATCTTGAGGGCGCCCTTCGCCTTCATCGGGCACTGGACGACGCAGAGCTCGCAGCCCATGCAGTCTTCCGGCGCGACCTGGATCGTCACCTTCTCGCCGAACTTCGCGGTGAGCTTGCCGGCATCGACGCTCTTGAACGTCGCCGGCGCCTTCGCGAGTTCCGCCGCAGGATAGACTTTCATACGGATCGCCGCATGCGAGCAGATCGCCAAGCAGTTGCCGCACTGAATGCACGCGGTCGGATCCCACTGCGGGATGAACGCCGCCACATTGCGCTTTTCCCACTGCGTCGTCGCCGTTGGCCACGTACCGTCGTCCGGGATCTGCGAAACCGTGAGCTCGTTGCCCTTCTGCGCGATCATCTTCGCGGAGACCTGCTTGACGAACTCGGGCGCCTCGGCCGGAACGGCCGGCGGCATCTTGACGGCCTGGGCGGAAACCGCGGCCGGATACTTGACTTCCTCGATCGCGGCGCTGGCCGCCTCGATGCACTTGTGGTTCATCGCCACGACTTCCTCGCCCTTCTTGGAGTACGCCTTCGTCGCGTAGTCCTTGAGGACCTGGACCGGATCGAGAACCGTGCCGTCGGCCTTCTTGAGCGAAGTCGGATCGTAGCCATGTCGTTCTGTGAGCCAAGGAGTTGCTACTCCAATTTGTCTTCCTAAGACCGCTTGGCCTCCGACTTGTCGCCGTCGGCCACGTGCCGTCGTCCGGAATCTCGGAGACCTTGAGCTCGTTGCCCTTCTGCGCGATCATCTTCGCGGTGGCCTTCTGGATGAAGTCAGGCGCCTCGGGAGTCGGGTCGGAGCCATGTCGTTCTGTTGGCCAAGGGGGT
>JAZUGW010000027.1:0-2235 GCA_045641465.1 Kiritimatiellia bacterium
TCCCGGCGCGGCACGTGGCCGAGGTCACGGAGGCGCTCGCGCTCTGGAAGGAGGCGAGGGCGGCGCTGAAGGACCTCTCTTCGGCGGCGAGGGAGGCGTTCGCGAACGCCTTTGCCGAGGAGCGCGGCGGCGCGCCGAGAGGGAGGCCGCGGAGCGGCAGCGCGAGCACATGCGGTTCCTCCGGGAGGCGCGTGAGTGCGTCTCCGGCGTCGAAGTCGGCAGCCACCCCGAAGGGCGCCCCGGGGCCCGTCCGGCGCAAGACCCGGACGTCGAAGAGGCGGTAGCGGAGTTTGCGGAGTATTTCGGCAAGACGTGGAAGTTCCTGGCGCCGGAATTCAAGTGTGTCTACGGGTTCCACGACGAGTCGAAGTGCCTTTACGTGAACGACACCGTTGTCGTCACGCTGTTGGCGACGGTGGCGGTCAGGTGCCGTTCGAGAAACGCGGCGGACGCCTGTCGCAACAGCGAGGCGATGGCGGCGTCGATGCTGCACGTGTCCGGTCAGGACTGGTGGCCGGCGCGGGAGCGGTTCACTACCGCCTGCACCGGCACGCTCGTCTACCGCACCAGGAATTGGGACTTCGAGAAGGTGCGGATCGTGAACGCGAAGCTCGTCAAGCGGCTTATAAACGCGAAGTTCTTCGAGAACGACCGTCTCTTCGGCGCGTACTACTGCCTTGCCGTGGACGCGGTCCACCGCGACGAGAAGCGCAACGGCAAGGGGGATGAGCTGACGAAGCGCGAGAAGAAGACCGTCGCGCTCGAGGCCAAACTCATCACGAAGACGGGAATGGCGATCACGGTCTGCACCGAGGACGTCGAGCCCTATGACGACAAGAAGGACAAGCAGGACTGCGAGATCAACGCGTTCAAGCGCATGGTGCCAGTCCTGCGCTGCCTTCTGAAGAAGTATCCGATTTGTCTCGTCGGCGACGCGCTCTACGGGTGCGATTCCGTCTGGCGGATCTGCGAGAGGTACGGCTGGAAGTACATCACGACATTTAAGGAGGGGCGTACTCCCGATCTCTTCGCCGATGTCGAACTCCGCATCGAGGGCGGAACGTGCGAAGGCGGGGAGCTTCTCAAGGCTGACGGGAGACCGAGGTGCGGAAAGATGAAGTGGGTCAACGGCGTCGAGACGAACGCGCCCGACAGGTACGCTATCAACGTCGTCTGGGGCGAGATCTCGTTTCTTGATGACCTGACGAAAACCGGGAAGAAGAGGAAGCCGTACGTCGGGATGTTCGCCACCAACCTGGCGATCGTCGGCATCGGCGCGGCGGACGAGGTGTTCTGCTGGGGGCGTCGGCGTTGGAACATCGAGAACGTGTTCAAGGAGCAGAAGCGCGTCGAATGGGGCCTGAAGCATCGCTACGTGAACGAGACCAACGCGAACAGGGTCTGGTACTGCCTGATGATGATGGCGTGGACGATCTGGCAGATGTTCCAGCGCGGGTTCCTGTTGCGGCTGGAGGTCGGCTGTCGCAAGATGACGCAGCTCCTCTGGTGTGAGATGATCAGGACGTACATCCGGTATTTCGGATGCGTCATGCTCGAGCCGCGCTACAAGCTGATGAGCCGGAAGAACCTATAGCCTGAGGTCGGAAGCGGCAGTTCCGAAGTGACATCGCCGTGAAACCTGATCCTCCGCGAAGGTCGCGGGGGAAAGGGGGTCTTTGCGCGAAAAGGCGCGGACATGCCGCATGGGCGGTCGGAACATCTCGAAAAAGTGCGCACAACGGCGGCGGCAGTCAGAGACGTGCGCCATTTTGGGAATATCTGCCTATTGATCAGATATTCCAAAACCACTGAATCCTTCTATGTAAAGTGTAGCCATTAAGGCGGTTTCCAGGGGGTGTTCCGCGTTTTCGCTGGACTCCCCTTGAAAAATATTTTCGAAATCCTTAATTTTTCGCTTGACTTTTTGCAAAAAAGTAAGTATAATTACGCTCCATATGAAAATAAAAAAAGAATACAGGAGGGCCTACGCCTCGAAGGCGAGTGCCCTGAAACGGATGATCGGCGGCGGAATGCTGCTGGAGGGCTCGCTCAACGTCAGCATGCGGGGCGGGTCGGAACACTGGCAGCTGACGGACAAGGCGGACGGGAAGACCCGCACGCTGTACGTCCCGGCGCGGCACGTGGCCGAGGTCACGGAGGCGCTCGCGCTCTGGAAGGAGGCGAGGGCGGCGCTGAAGGACCTCTCTTCGGCGGCGAGGGAGGCGTTCGCGAACG
>JAZUGW010000028.1:0-8968 GCA_045641465.1 Kiritimatiellia bacterium
CGCGAATCCGCTCAAGACCGAGACGCTCGCCGACCTCCAGGCGCTCATCCGCGCGAATCCCGGCAAGTACGCTTTCGGCGTTGCCTTCGACGGCGACGCGGACCGCGCCGGTTTCCTGGACGAGAAGGGCGACGTCATTCCGATGGACTTCATGACGGCGCTCATCTCGGGCGACCTGCTGGGAACCAATCCCGGCGCGGCGTGCTTCTACGACCTGCGCTCCTCCAAGGTGGCGAAGGAAGTGATCGAAGCGGCGGGCGGCAAGCCGATGATGAGCCGCGTGGGCCACAGCTTCATCAAGGCGCAGATGCGCGAGAACGACGCGATCTTCGCGGGCGAACTTTCGGGCCACTACTACTTCAAGGCGAACTCTACGGCGGAGTCCAGCTCGATGGCGACGTTTGCGCTGGCGAACATCGTCTCGAAGAGCGACAAGCCGTTGAGCGAACTCATCAAGCCGCTGCGCAAGTACGTGCAGAGCGGCGAGATCAATTCCAAGGTGGCCGATGCGGCGGCGGTGCTGGCGAAGATCAAGCAGCAGTTCGCCGACTTCTTCGAACTCGACGGCGTATCCGTCGACCGCTGGGAGAGCGAAGGCTGGTGGTTCAACGTGCGTATGTCGAACACGGAGCCGCTCGTGCGCCTCAACCTCGAGGCGAAGACGGCCGACCTGATGGCCGAGAAGCGTGACGCGATGCTGGCGCTCATTCGTGGCTGACCGCTCGCCTTTCTCACGCTGTTCCTCAATTTTCCATTATTCATTCTCAATTTTTGATTTGGTAAGATGGCGGGTAAATACGACGACGACAATATTAAACACCTCAACGCGATGGAACATATCCGTCTGCGTCTCGGCATGTATATCGGCCGGGCGTCGGACGGAAGCGACTACGACGACGGCATCTACGTGCTGCTGAAGGAAGTCATCGACAACGCGATTGACGAATTCATCATGGGCTTCGGCCGCCGGGTCGAGATCAAGCTCGACTGGAATTCCGGTGCGTGCAGCATTCGCGACTATGGACGCGGCATTCCGCTCGGCAAGGTCGTGGACTGCGTGAGCGAGCTCAACACGGGCGGCAAGTTCAATACCGAAAGCTTCCAGTTCTCGGTGGGTATGAACGGTGTCGGTACGAAGGCCGTGAATGCGCTGTCCGACCGGTTCTACGTGCGGGCCGTGCGTGATGGCGAGTATGCGGACGCGCTGTTCGAAAAGGGCGTTTTGAAGTCGAAGCACCGTGGCAAGTGCAAGGACACGAACGAGCGCAATGGTACGCTTGTCGAGTTCCTGCCGGACGGGACGATCTTCAAGAAGTTCCGCTTCCGTGAAGAGCATGTGATGCGCCGACTCAAGATGTACGCATATCTGAATGCGGGTCTCACGCTTGACCTCAACGGGACGAAGGTCGTTTCGGATGAAGGCCTCGCGGACCTCATCCAGGACGAAGCGCAGTTCGAGAAGGTCTATCAACCGTTCCATTTCCGGTCCAAGACGCTCGAGTTCGTGTTCACGCATACGAACCGTTTCTCGGAAGAATACTATTCGTTCGTCAACGGCCAGCATACGACCGAAGGCGGTACGCATTTGTCCGCGTTCAAGGAAGGTCTCACAAAGGCCCTCAACGAATATTCGAAGAAGAAATTCGACGGCGACGACGTGCGTGAAGGCATCATCGGCGCGATTGCCATTCGCATGCAGGATCCGACCTTCGAAGGTCAGGCCAAGACGAAACTCGGCTCGCCGGAAATCCGCGCCGATCTTGTGGCGCAGATCAAGAAGGAAGCCGAGGCGCTGTTCCACAAGAACACCGTCGAGGCCGATCGCCTCGTCGCGAAGGTGGAAGAGACCTCCAAGCTGCGCAGCCAGCTCAACACGATCAAGAAGCAGGCGCGTGAACGCAGCCAGGCCGTGAGCGTGCGCGTGCCGCAGCTCAAGGACTGCAAGCGCCATCTCAAGCTCGACAAGGTGGACAAGAAGACGAACCTGCCCGAAGGCAGCGACACGATGATCTTCCTCACGGAAGGCGTTTCCGCCGGTGGTACGCTCAATCGCAGCCGCAATGCCGAGAACCAGGCGGTCTTCTTCCTGCCCGGCAAGTGCCTCAACACCTGCGGGCTCGCGAAGGACGTACTCTACAAGAACGTCGAGTTCTTCAATCTGATCAAGACGCTCGACATCGAAGAGACGCTGGAACATCTGCGCTACGGCAAGATCATTTTCGCAACCGATGCCGATGTGGACGGTCTTCACATCCGCAATCTGCTGATCACGTTCTTCATGCGCTTCTACAAGCAGCTCGTGCTGGACAAGCGCATCTACATCCTCGAAACGCCGCTATTCCGCGTGCGGAACAAGAAAGAGCAGTATTACTGCTTTACCGAAGAAGAACGCGTCAAGGCGATCAACAAGTGCGGGAAGGGTGCCGAGATCACGCGATTCAAGGGCTTGGGCGAGCTCAACCCGGAAGAGTTTGCGGACTTCATTGGCGAGGATATGCGCCTGACGCTCGTCGGCTGCCACGACGACAGCGAGGTCGACAAGACCATCAAGTTTTATATGGGGGCCAATACGCCAGAGCGTAAAGACTACATCATGGACAATCTTGTGTGTGACACGACGGATGTTTGACGGAGACGATTTTATGCGTTTTTCATTGACTTTTCGCAGGGGATAGAGGATAATTTACGAGTTTTCATTTCATCGGTGAATCCGAAAAGGCGAAGAGCATGGCTGAAGAGAACAATGAGCAGGGCGGTACCGGCGCACTCGATCTGAGTGCGTTGGGGTCGTTTGATTTCACCCCGGCCTGGGCGAAGGGCAAGCCGAACGATACGGCGAAGTACGCGCGTTTCGAGGCGCAGGAGGAGCGTCGCGAGGAACGGCGTGATCGTGGCGACCGTCCGCGTCGTGACGAGCGGGGACCGCGTCCTGGATTCGGTAAACCCGCCGAAGGCCGTCGTGACGAGCGTGGCCCGAAGCCGGCGTTTGGAGGTCCACGTCGCGAACGCGACGATCGGGGCCCGCGCCGTGACGATCGCGGTCCGCGCCGCGAGGATCGTCCGCCGCGTACGTTCACGAAGCCGCTCGACGTCGATGTGCGCATTCTCCCGGGCCAGAAGCAGCTCGGCGAGTTCATCCGCAAGATCCAGAGCCAGCCGTTCATGGCGTATCCCTTGAAGCAGCTCGCGTATTTCTTCCTCGACCATCCGGAAGCCTGCGTGTTGCGCATTGCGCCGAGGAAGGATGCCGAGCCGATTGCGTTCCATCAGTGCAAGGCATGCGGCTTTGTGGCGTTCAATGAAGAGGACCTCTTGAGCCACGTGCTGTCGGCCCATCTCGGCGACTACTACGAGAGCGAAGAGGTCGACTGCGAACCGCCGAAGGGCCAGTTCAACTGTGTCGCGCGTTGCGGTCTGAGCGGTGTCCTTCTGGGGCCGCCGAACCTCCACGGCTATGATGCCCGTGTGCGCGAAGTGCTGCGTACGCGCTATCCGAACATGGACGAAGCCTCGTATCGTGCGCGCATCGAGATGGTGCGCGACCCCGAAGTGGTCGAGGAATGGCGCAAGTCCATGACGAAGAAGACGATTTTCCGTCGTAAAGGCGCGGCTGCGGCCCCGGCTCCGGCACCGGAAGGTGCGGCGGAGGGGGCAGCTCCGACCGAAGCGCCGGAAGTGCCGGCGATCGAACGCGAGGCGGCTGAACGTGAGTTCCGCCGGATGTTCGCTCCGGCGCTGATGACGAAGCCGCGCGCGGTGGATATGACGGCCGAGATGGCGTTGAAGTCCTCGAACCTCGGTCTCGTGTTCGCGTGCCGCGATGCGATTCAGAAGGAAAAGCGTTTCCCGGCGTCGCTCTTCTTTGCGTTGCGTGGAGCCTTCCACCATCGCAAGCTTCAGTTCTTCCGTGCGAACGATCCGCGTGGACCCGAATTCGTGACGGCCGTGAAGCCGACGCCGCTCGATACGACGCACGCGATTCCGGAACTCGCCGCGCTCGTGAAGTATGTCGAAGAGAATCTCGATCTCGCCCCGGGTGCGGTTGTGACCGCGTTGTCGGAAGGCGACGCGACGAAGGCCCAGAATACGAAGGGCCACATCATGTGGCTGCTTGAGAAGGGCCATCTTGTGTGCTATACGAACGGTGGTCTTGTGCCGCCGGCTGAGCATCCGCATTGGGCGCCGAAACCGCGTAAGCCGAAGGCCGAGGCGGCGAAGCCTGCGGAACCGACAGCCGAGGCCCCCGCCGCCGAAGCGCCTGCGCCCGAGGCGCCGGCTCCTGAGGCCGCGCCCGCCGCCGAAGCGCCCGCGCCTGAAGCGCCGGCTCCCGAGGCTGCGCCCGCGTCCGAAGTCGCCCCCGAGGGTTGAGTCACGCATGGGCGACTTTTCAACCCTTAACCCTTAATCTTCAATCTTTAACTTTTAACCTTTAACCTTTAACTGTTTCAAATGAGACTTCCGATTAGTTGGTTGAATGAATTCGTTGATGTGTCCGATATTCCCGTGCAGGAATTGGCGGAGCGCCTGACGCGCAGCGGCCTGCAGGTGGAGGCGATCGAGACGTCTGGGCCGGAGCCGCTCTCCGATTTCTTCGTTGTGGGCGAAGTGCTCACGTGCGAGGTGATCGAGGGAACGCACCTGCACAAGACGACGGTGACGGACGGCAAGGAGACGGTGCAGGTCGTCTGCGGCGCGCCGAATTGCCGGGCCGGCCTCAAGAGCGCCTTTGCGAAGATCGGCGCGGTCGGACCTCAGAACAGTTTCAAGATCAAGAAGGGCAAGCTTCGGGGTGTCGAGAGCTTCGGCATGCTCTGTTCGTCCGCCGAGCTGATGCTGCCGGGCGGTACGCACGAGGGCATTATGGAGTTTCCGCCGGAAACGCCGAATGGCACGTTCCTGCGGGATGTCGTGGGCGGGGAGAAGCCAGAGACGGTGTTCGACATCGAAGTGACGTGGAATCGTCCCGATGCGTTGAGCGTCATCGGCCTTGCGCGTGAATTCAGCGCGGTGCTGGGACGTCCCATGAAGATGCCGGCGGTTGATTTCACGGAGAGCGAAACCGATGTCAACGGCGAAGTGAAGGTCGAGGTGCTCGACACCGAGCGTTGCCCGCGCTATACGGCGCGTGTCGTGACGAGCGTCGAGGACGGACCGTCGCCTGATTTCATGGCTCGTCGTCTTGAGGCGTGCGGCGTTCGTTCGCTGGGGTTGCTCGTGGATGTCACGAACTACGTGATGCTCGAGTGCGGACAGCCGATGCATGCGTTCGACTACAAGACCCTTGCGGGCGGCAAGATCGTCGTGCGCGATGCGACGCCGGGTGAAACGATCAAGACGCGTGACGGCGTCGAGCGCAAGCTCGATCCGTCCATGCTCGTGATCGCGGATGCCGAAAAGCCCTCGGCGGTTGCCGGCATCATGGGCGGTGAAGGCAGCGAAATCGCCGCCGGTACGACGCGCGTGCTCGTGGAGAGCGCGCTCTTCAAGCCGGAGACGACGAAGGCCACGGCCACGGCACTGGGCCTCGGTACGGAATCGTCCTACCGCTATATCCGCGGTGTCGACAAGGACCTCGCCGACTGGGCGAGCCGTCGGGCCTGCCATCTGTTGCAGAAGTACGGCAAGGCCGTGATTGCGAAGGGCGTGGTGGATGTCGACAATCGTACGAAGCCGTTCAATGCGGATGTGACCCTTGATTTTGCGCGGGCGCGTCGTCTCATCGGCGTGGACATTCCGGCGGACCGCATGGTGGCGATTCTCGAATCGTTGCAGCTGAAGACGGTGGCGCGCACGGACACGTCGGCGACGTTTGCGATTCCGAGCTGGCGTTGGGATCTGCTTCTCGAGGCGGACCTCGTGGAGGAGATCGGTCGCCTCTACGGTCTTGACAACATTCCGGATACGATGCCGTCCGCACCGAGCGTCTCGTCGCTTTCCGATGCGCCGTTCCGCGCGAAGGAGAAGGTGCGTGCGACCTGCCTCGCGCTTGGGTTCACGGAAGGCATGCACTATTCGTTCCTGTCGGTCGACGAACTCAATCAGTTTGACAATCGTCCTGAAACGCAGGCGGCGCGTCTCGCGCTGCCGGATCCGGTGAGCGCCGAGTATGGTGTGCTGCGCGATACGTTGCTGCCGCAGTTGATGGGTTCGCTTGGACGCAATGCCACGCATCAGCTGGAAACGGCGGAACTCTTTGAACTGGGGCGTGTGTTCGGACGTGCAAAGGACGGCCATCCGTTCGAGGCGGACCGCCTGGCGCTCGGCTTTACGGGTCCGGTCGGTCGCGGCGCGCTTGATCGTCGTCGTCCCGTGACGGCGGAAGAGGCTCTTTTGTGGATGAAGGGCGCGGTGGAGCGGTTGGCGACCAGCCTTCACGTGGCGCGTCTGGAGTTCCGTCCCACGGAACATCCGGCTTTTGCGAATGCGCTTGAAATCCGCGCCTATGGTCGTCCGGCCGGTGTGATGGGTGTGCTGTCGGCGAAGCTGCGCCACCCGTTCCGTCTGACGACGCAGATGGCGTTGGCGGAACTCGATCTCGAGCCGCTCACGCGCCGTTTCGACGCGATGGGCAAGGTGTCGCCGGTTCCCGCATTCCCGATGGTCACGCGCGACATCGCGTTCGTCGCGGGCGAAGGCGTGACGCACGAAGCGGTTGAGAAGTGCATCCGCAAGGTGGCGCCGCCGGAACTCATCGGCATTTCGCTCTTTGATATTTTCACCTCGAAGGAGATCGGCAAGGGCCGCCGCTCGTTCGCGTACTCGCTGGCGTTCCGCGCCAACAACCGTACGCTGACGGACGACGAAGTCAACCGTGCGTTCACGCGCATCGTCGACGCCCTCAAGACCAATCTCAAGGTCGAGGTCCGTGATAACTAATAGTCTCACACCACTACCATCCTCCCCCTAGCTTTTCATTCTGTCCCCAAACCTTTAATCTTAAACCTATTCACTATTCCCTATTAGTTATTCACTAAAAAAGCGTGGGCCCTGGTTTGCACGCGGACTTGGCAGTGTATTTCTCTGACCTTCATTTTTTGACGGGAGCTTAAAGCGGGCGGCGTATGCGCCGCTCGTGGGGGCACCCACTTGGGACTTGAGGTTCCAGGGATTCTGTACTACGGCAAGTCGGGGTCTTTTTCATTCATGAACTCGGTGCTATCGTTTTGCGCCGAGTTTTGCTATAATATCCTCCATCATGTCAGACATTAGAGTGAGATTCGCCCCGTCGCCGACGGGGAAGGTGCATATTGGCAACATCCGCGCGGCCATCTACAATTGGCTCTATGCGCGCCACGTGGGCGGCAAGTTCCTGCTGCGCGTGGAAGATACGGACCTCGAGCGTTCGACACCCGAAGCCATTCAGGCCTTGTTCGAGTGCATGCAGTGGCTCGGCCTCGGGCTCGGCGACGAGCCGGTTTTCTATCAGACCAAGAACGTGGCGCGTCATCTGGATTGCGTGAAGAAGCTGCTCGCCGACGGTCGTGCCTACGAGATGGAGAAGACCTCGCGTGACGGCAAGACGGGCAAGGTCATCATGTTCCGCATGCCGAAGGAAGGCGTTCTTGCGTACGACGACATCGTCAAGGGCCACATGGAGAAGAAGGCCGAAGACGTGCCGGACTTCGCAATCGTGCGGTCCGACGGATCGCCGATCTTCCATCTGGCGAACGTGGTGGACGACATCGACCAGGGCGTGACGCACGTTATCCGCGGCGACGACCACGTCGAGAACACATTCAAGCACATCGAGCTCTTCAAGGCGCTCGGCGCGACGCCGCCGAAGTACGGCCATCTCTCGATGATCGTCAACGCGCAGGGCAAGCCCTATTCGAAGCGCGACGGTGCGGCGTTCGTGGGCGAGTTCCGCGACAACGGTTATCTGCCGGAAGCGCTCTTCAACTATCTGCTGCTTTTGGGCTGGAACCCGGGCGACGACCGCGAGGTGCTCACGAAGGACGAGATGGTGCAGCTCTTCGACATTGAAAAGGTGCACGTCACGGCGGCGAAGTTCGACATCAAGAAACTCCAGTGGATGAACGGCGAATACATCCGCCGTGCGTCGAAGGAGACGTATCGGGCCGAGTTCGAAAAGCAGGTCAAGGCGGCGGGTTTCGACTTCGCGGGCTTTACCGCGCTCGCGTCTGCGCAGCAGGACCTGCTGCTCGATCAGCTGCAGATTCGCACGAAGTTCTGGAATGACATTCCCGGTATGGTGGCGCCGTTCCTTACGGACGATTTCCCGATGGACGAAAAGGCCGTTGAGAAGCGCCTGAACAAGCCGGGCGTCAAGGAGACGCTCCTCGACCTCGTGGCGCGTTTCGAGAAGCTTGAACCGTTCACGGCAGCCGCCGGCGAGGCGATGGTCAAGGAACTTTCGCAGGGTCAGGGTATGGGTCCCTGGGTGCATCCGATCCGCGTGGCGGTTTCGGGTCGTGGCGAGGGTATCGGCCTCTTCGAGATGTGCGAAATCCTCGGTCGAGAAAAGGTGGTTGCGCGTCTGCGTCGCGCGGCTGAAAAACTGTAAGCAGGAGGTGGTCCATGTGGAAGGTTCTGGTTGTCGTACTTTCAATTCCGTGTGTGCTTTGGGGTAAGAAAGCGGTACCCTCCACTGGACTGTGTGCACCGTCCGAGGTGCGGGCGGAAATCGCGGCCGCAGCGAAGAGGGCGGCGCAGCTGCCGCATCCGCGTCTTTTCGCGACGGCGAAGGACTTTGAGGCGCTGAAGACGCGTGCCGCTTCGGATCCGCTTGTGAAGGCGGGTGTCGACTGTGTGCGCCGCGGGGCGGATCTGGCGCTCGCGGCGCCGCCGAGTCGACGCGTCAAAGAGGGCAAGCGTCTTTTGGGTGTGAGCCGCGCGGCGCTTGCGCGGATTTCGCTTTGGGCGATGGCCTATCGTCTGACGGGCGAGAAGAAGTATCTGGACCGTGCAACGGTCGAATTGCGTGCCGTCTGCGCGTTTTCGGACTGGA
>JAZUGW010000029.1:0-2755 GCA_045641465.1 Kiritimatiellia bacterium
AATCGGCGGGCTGCCGCTCTCGGCGCGGCGGATTGAGATTGCAACCTGGAATCCCAAGGTCGAGCAAGTTCGTGAGTTTTTCAAGATCCTTGACGACACGAATGCCGTGCCGGTGCTGGTGCACTGCTGGCATGGGGCCGACCGCACGGGCACGATGTGCGCGCTCTACCGCATCTTGCGCCAGGACTGGAAGGTCGAGGACGCAATCACCGAGATGAAGGACGGCGGCTACGGCTACCATTCGATCTGGTTCCACCTGCCGCGCTTCATCCGCAAGACGGCGAAGGAACTGGCGAAATGAGGCCTTGCGGTGTATTAAGTTTATGTAGGTTATACTCGGATCGTTGTATAACTATGTATAGTTTGGTATAATTTGCGGCGTCGAGAGAAAGAGAGGATATCCGTCATTTCAAGGAGATAATTATGAACATTGCGCTGATTGTACTTGCCGCCGTCGCGGTTGTCGTCGTGGCACTCATCGGATGGGTCGTTTCGCTTTATAACGGACTCGTCGTGTTGAGGAACCGTTTCAAGAATGCCTTCGCGCAGATTGACGTGCAGTTGCGCAGGCGTTATGACCTGATCCCGAATCTCGTCGAGACGGCGAAAGGGTATCTCGCCCATGAGCGCGAAACGCTGACTGCGGTTATCGAGGCGCGTAACGTCGCTGCCGGCGCCGCCAAGACGCTTGCCGGACAGCCAGGCGATCCGACGGCGATGAGGGCTTTCGCAACTGCTGAATCGGGACTCGCCGGGGTTCTCTCGAAGCTGATGATGGTGGTCGAGCGTTATCCCGAGCTTAAGGCCGACCGGCAGATGGCGAGGGTTTCGGAGGAACTTACTTCGACCGAGAACCGCATCGCATTTGCGCGTCAGGCGTATAATGACGCGGTTACCGAATATAATACGAAGCGAGAGCTTTTCCCGTCCTCGATCATCGCCGGAATCTTTAATTTCACGCCTGCGGCGTTGTTGGCGGCAACTGCGTCCGAGGCGCAGCGCGAAGCGCCAAAAGTCTCCTTCTGATGGATCCGTTCGCGCTCCAACACGAGGCGCGCAAGCGGATTCCCTGGCTGATCGCGCTGATCGTTCTGGCCGTGGTAGCCACCGCGGCGGCCATGGGGTTCGTCCTTTGGGGTGTGTGCTGGGGCGTATGGTCGTGGTGCGCCACCGATTTCGCGTATCAGACCCCGAATGGTCCGTCGGTGTTCGCGGAGAAGTTTCCGCTCGCGGTCACGGCGTGTTTTGCCATGTCCGGTCTCGTCGTTGTCGGCGGACTCCTCTATAAGATATTCGACCTTACGTCCGGCGATCAGCTGATGGAACAGATCGGCGCGAAGCGGATCGTCCGATCGCGGCTTTCAGAGACCGATGACGCGGACGTTTCGCGGCTCCGGTTTTACAACGTTTGCGAGGAGATGGCGATCGCGTCGGGACTTGACATGCCGTCCGTATGGGTGCTGGAGTCCGTCACTGGGATCAACGCCCTGGCGGCGGGATCCGATCCGTCAGCCGCAGCCGTCTGCGTTACCGCCGGTGCGCTTCGGTATCTGGCGCGCGACGAACTGCAAGGCGTGATTGCCCATGAATTCAGTCACATCCTCAATGGAGACATGCGGCTTAATTTCCGTTTGACCGCGCTGATCGCCGGAATCTCAATGGTGTCGCGTACCGGCAAGGGGATGTTCTGGTTGCTCACCCGAGGAGCCGATTCCGAAACGGTGTCGACCAATGGCAAGAAGAGCGGACTTCCGTTGCCTCCGCCGTTGCTGATGGTCTATGTTCTGACAGGAATCGCACTCTACCTGGTCGGTGCGGCGGGTGCGTTCTTCGCTCGGCTTGTCCAGGGCGCGGTCTCGCGCGATCGCGAGTACCTCGCGGACGCCTCGGCGGCGCAGTTCACGCGCAATCCCGAAGGACTCGCCAATGCGTTGCGTCTCACTTATCTCGCCGATGCCGCGGCGGTTGCGCGCGGTTACGGAGCGTGGCGAGCTGATGTTTCGCACATGATGTTCACTTCTTCCGGTTTCGATGTGGTGTCCACGCATCCGCCGGTCGCCGAACGCATCCGCCGCCTTTCGCCGCACGGACTCGGGGCTGACGAGACGCTCAAGCGCCGGATTCGGGAATTGCGTGATGCCCGACGGCGCAGGGCGCAGGAGGTGGAGGATGTCTTCCGCAGAAACGTTTCGCGCATGGGCGCAACTAAACGTGCCATGCAGTCCTTTGTGGCAACGAAGCTGCCGGCGGAACTGATGCCGGTCACGAGAACTGTGTCTACGGCCGGTGCGCTGTTGAAGGAGCTGCTGGGTGAGGCGGGGCCTTACGGCGTCAAGAAGTATCCGGCGTCCGTACGAAGGGCGCTGGCGTTCCGTTGCGTGACCACGCTCAGGGATGGGCTCTCGGCATTCGAGCGTCGCCAGTGGGCGGATGCGGCCTGGGAGATAGCCACGCGCGACGGCGAATTCGATTCCTTCGAGATTGTCGTGTGCGCATCGGTACGTCGCCATCTGCTGACACGTCCTCTACCGAGGTTGGTGCCGGGCGTGAAGCTGATGCCGACGGCTGCTGCGGTCATCGCGACGGTCGCGGCGTTCGGGCGCAATCCGTCCGCCGGGTATCAGGCGGCGGTCAAACGGCTTTCGCTTTTCGGAAAGGTGATTCCTTCGATGCCGGCGCCGATAGACGATGCCGAGGAGTTCCTTGCGGCGTTGGAGAAGTTGTCCTGTCTGCCGTCGCTGGCGAAGAAGGAGTT
>JAZUGW010000030.1:0-3338 GCA_045641465.1 Kiritimatiellia bacterium
TCGCGCGGCTGTTGAACCGCGAACGGAAGTATCCTTCGACCCAGGCGAAACCGTTCGTCCAGCCGACGTTACCATAGGTGAAGCGCCAGCCGCCGAAGGGAATCTTCCAGCTGCCCCAGCCCGCGCCGAAGTCCCGCGCATCCTCCCACACCGTCGCCCCTTCCGGCATCGTGGACGTCGACATTGGAGGCGCGTTCGAGCTCACCGAGACGAGACGCCAGCCCTGCGCGATGTCGTCATCGGTAATGGAGGCCATCCCGGTAGGGCGCGTTCTCTGAACGCGCCGCAATGCCGGGCCATTGGATCCCCCGTTCGCCACTCTTTGCGGCGCGCTCGGAGAGCGCGCCCTACCCTGTAGAACGCCCCTGAGAACATTGGTTCCTCCCTCAACTTGCCCGACATCGTTCGTATTTGAAAGGTCGCCGCCGACTTGCTGCGTGTCGTTCGTCTTGGCACCTGCGACATGAACACTCGTTACGACCATTCCGCCGAGGATAAGCGAACCGACAAGCGACGCCGCCGCAAGGCACTTCACGCCGCCGGTAAGAAGCTTTACTCCACGCGAAACCCCATAAGCAACAACAGCCGCCCCTATGCCTACTGCGCAAACATAGGCCGTATTGATGCAAACTGAATGGACATTCTCAATCATCTGTACTTCTTGAACTGAAAGTATTATACGCGAAATCTTCCTTCTATGAAACCTGATTCAGAACTTGCCCATTTTTCAACCTGTACTTCCATCTGCACCGAGCGTCACCGTGCAGATGGAAGTTCGTGCGGCCACGCGGACGCGGGGTTAACGCAAAATCAGCGTCAGTCCGCTCATAAAGTAGATGCCGTCTTCGCGACGTTTGAGAGAACCCCCGCGATCCACCAGGCGGAAACCGATTTTCTCGATGTTCGCCGGGGGATTGTCCGCCGGCCAGGCCAGCACCTTCTCGAAAGTTCCCAGCTTGCGCGTGCCAAAGGCAAGGCCGATCTTCGCCCCGTCGGCAAAAAGCAGATCCGTGCACGACCCCGTCGCCTTCGGCAGCGTCCAGGCATCGGTCTTCCCTGCCAGGTTGATCGTCGCGCCATCCTGAAGGACGAAATTGCGCACGTAGTTGCTGGTCGGCGTGTAGACGCCGAAGATCTTGACAAGCCCCGAGCCTAGCGCATAGCTGGACGATGAGTAGACCTGCTCCAGGTTGCGCACGCTGATGTCACGGGCGATGTTCAACGCACAGTTGAAACGGAAGTCCACTGTACCCATGTTCAGTTCAGGCCCCCCCGCGCTGATACGGAACCAGCCGCCGGAGGTGATGTTCACCAAGCCGTTCGTGAACGAACCGGGAGTGGCGAGATCCTGCCCCCAAAGGGTTAAGTTACGTCCGGAGGTGATCGGCACCGTGAGCGTGTGGCCGCCGAGATCGACCGGGCCCCAGAAGCCGAGGTCGCCGACGACGGTCAACGTTGAATCGGCCGTCAGACGCGTGCGGCCGTTGCAGCCATAGCCTTCGGCGACATTGCCGCCCCAGTTGCCGAGGTTGCCACCGGCGAGGATCATCTCGTCGTATTGGCGGTGGTCGGTTGTGCCGTTGATGTCGAACGTCGCATCCGCGTCGATCGTGATCGGACCCGTCACGTCGCCCCACGGGTGCGCCGAACCCGCGACCCCCGCCACGGCCTTGCCGGCCGTGATCTCCGTGCCGCCCATGTACGTCTGCGGACCCACCTGCGCCCGGAACGTGCCTGCGCCATCCTTGAAGAACGCGAGCGAACCCGTAAGCTTCACGAGGTTGTTCGTTGCGATCGCACCCGCCGGCACGACCACATGCAACTCGCCGCCCTTCTGCAACGCGGTGGCGGGCGTCGAATCCGTAATCTCGCTCGCCGTCGCCGAGCCGAACGCCCAGTTCAGCGTAAGGTTGTGTCCGTTCAGGTCGAGAATGCCGCATGTACGCAGCTGCGAGAACTCGATGCCGGACCAATCGCAATCCGTGGTCAGCTTCGCGCCATCCACAAGGAAGATGCCCTTGTACGCCAAGCTCGCACCGGCCGCAAGGTTGAACGTCGTCTCGCCCGCGATACGCACATAGGTCTCCGCATCGGGCACAGCACCCGGCAACGGTTCACCGGCGGCGTCGAGCACCGACCAGTTGGCCGCCGCCGACAGATCGCCCGCGGCCGGACCCACCCAGGTTGCGACCTTCGTCCCCTTCTCCGTGACCTGCAAGATCACGTCACCAGCGGCGTTCACCAGCGTCTTCACGGCAAAGGGCGTGTCCTCCGGCAGGTCCGTGCCCACAAGCTCAACCTGCTCTGCCGTGAGACCCGTGCCGCGCATCACCAGATGTTCGCCCAGCGGATTCGACCCTTCGAACAGATAGGTGAAGCGGAACTTCGACGTACCCTCGGCCAGCGTCACCGTCCCCGAGAAGGAACTCGTATACGGCACCTGCAGCGTTGCATCCGTCGTCTGCTGGAAACGGAACGGACCCGCCGCCGTCGCCCGCAGACACGCCCCGTCCGCCGGCGCAAACGTACCGCCTTCGAAGGTGACGGGCTTCGAGAAGGACACCGAGCCTTCAATGCCCAACGTACCGTCCGCCATCACCGTGACCGGCGAAGCCGTCAGCGAGGTTCCCGGCAGGAAGACGAGCGAACCGCCTTCGACGCGCGTCGCCCCCGTGTAGGTGTAGCTGAAGCCGCCGATCCGCAACGTGCCGGGATTGATCTTCGTGAGCGTCTGCGAGTTCTCGAACACTTCCGGACGCAAGGTGAACGTATGCGCCGTCACGCCGTCGTCCGGATCAAGCGTATCGACGCACCAGCCCACATTGGCGATTTCGGCCGACATCCAGATCGGCTGCCCCGTGTAGTCGCGATTGTTGATCGTCCAATCCACCGTGCCCCGCAGCACGAGCGGCGTACGATACGAATGGAAACGCGACCGATCGCGCTTGTAGATACCCGTCATCGGGTTCGCTGTCGTGAACGTGAGCGACCGGGTGCCGAACGCGAGCCAGATGTTGCGATACCACATGAGGCCGCCCACGCGCAGATCGCCATTGCCCAAAATATGCGTCCAGTTGTCGGCCATCGTCCGATAGACGCCACCGATTTCGAACACGCCGTCCACCACGAACGGACTCGTCGGAGCTTCGCTCGAATCCGTGCCCGGCGAAGTGAAGTCGCCCACCGTGCGCAGCGTCACGCCCGGACCAACGGCGAAGAAACGTCCGACCGCATCCTGCCAGATGGACCGCACCGTGATCGACGCGGACGACACACCGGCCGCGCAGACAATGCCGGTGACGGACGTGCCATTGATGTAGAAATCGGCCAACGAACAG
>JAZUGW010000031.1:0-12886 GCA_045641465.1 Kiritimatiellia bacterium
GGGTTGTGATAAGATTTTTAATGTCCGGGGGCATGGTGTCCGACGGACGATCGTTATCACTGTCGAAAAAGGAGTTGAACATGTTTGAATTCAGTCGTCGCAGTTTTGTGGCGAGCCTGGGGGCTTTTGCCGTTGGCAGCGCGTTTGGTGTCGATATCGCGCCGCAGTCCAAGTTCGAAGGCCAGGTGAAGGGACGTCGGCTCAAACTCGCGGCGGTCGGCTGCGGCGGCATGGGCGGTTCGGCGACGCAGAGCCTGATCGACGCGGGCTGCGACCTTGTGGCGGTGTGCGACGTCAACCCCGATGCGTTCAAGCGCTGGGAGAAGAAGTATCCGGGCATCCCGAAGTTCACGGACTACCGCGAGATGCTCAAGACGATGGGCGACAAGTTCGAGGTCGTCGAAGTCGGCACGCCCGACCACACGCACGCCTACATCACGGTGGACTGCCTGCTCGCCGGCAAGCACGTGTATGTGCAGAAGCCGCTCGCGCGCACGGTGGAGGAGTGCGAGCTCATGCTCAAGACGCAGCTCAAGACGGGCCTTGTCTGCCAGATGGGCAACCAGGGCCATCCGGGCGTGTGGCGCTACAAAGCGCTGTCGGATGCGAAGTTCTGGGGCGAGATCAAGGAACTCTACAGCTGGTCGGATCGTCCGATCTGGCCGCAGGGCATGAAGGAGTATGCGAAGCCCGAGCCGCTGCCGGCGAACTACGAGAAGAACGCGTGGGACTGCTGGTGCGGTCCGAGCGAGGACCACGGATTCTCCCGTGCCTATCACACCTTCAAGTGGCGCGGCTGGTGGGCCTACGGTTGCGGTGCGATCGGCGATATGGCCGTGCACAATGCGGACCCGGCATTCTGGACCTTCAAGCTCGGCCTGCCGATCAAGGTCAAGGCCGACACGTACGGGGAGGGTCCGGTTACGATCGCATACCCGAAGAAGTCCCGCATCGAGATGTGGTTCGCGCCGAACAAGTTCATCCCCAACGGCATCAAGATGACGTGGTTCGACGGACGGCTCCTGCCGGCGACGGACCAGGTTCCTGGCCTGCTGGAATTCGCGACGGAAAATGCGCGGAAGAACGAAGAGCGCAAGGCGCGCGACGCCCGGAAGAAGGGCAAGACCTACACGCCGAACGCGAATCCGAAACCGCTCGTGCCGGATAACGGCCTCATCGTCATCGGTTCGAAGGCGACGACGATCGGCGGTTCGCATGCGGCGCGTCCTGACTGCATCGCCGGCGACAAGAATGCATTCGCCGAGGCGATCAAGCCGGGCGAGAAGCGCAGCCGCTACAATCACTACCGTGAATTCGTGGAGGCCTGCCAGGCGGGTCAGCCGAATCGCTGCGGGTCCAAGCTCGCCTACGCGGCGCCGCTGACGGAAGCGTTGCTCATCGGCTGCATCGCCTTGCGTTTCCCGGGCGAGGAACTCGCATTCGATCCGAAGAAGATGAAGTTCACGAACAAGCCCGAAGCCAACAAGTGGCTCAAGGCGCCGAAGCGCGGCGAATGGGACTTCAAGAAGCTGACGGCGAAGAAGTGAGGAGAGATTGTTCGATTGTTTGATTGTTCGATTGTTCGATTGTTCGATTGAGTGATTGTTCGATTGTTCGGATTGTTCGATTGAATGATTGAGTGATTGAGTGATTGGATGATTGGGTGATTGAGCGATTGATTGTTTGAGTAAGGAGAGGAAAATGAAGAAGTTCTTGACGGCGGCGTTCTTGGGGTTGGCCTGTGCGGCCTCGGCGGCGACTCCGTATCGGTTGGGCATTGCGGGCTACACGTTCTGTTCGACGAAGCTCGATCCGTCATTGGAGATCATGAAGCAGGTGGACAACCATTTACTCTGCGTCAAGGACTTCCATCTCAAATACTCGGCGACAGACGCCGAAATCGCGGCGTTCAAGCAGAAGCTCGCGTCCTTCGGCGTCGAGGCGGTGGCGGCGGGTCCGCTCTACTGCGCGACCGAAAAGGACGCGCGCATGCTCTTCGACTTCGCGAAGCGCTACGGGATGAAGACCGTGGTGGGCGTGCCGTACGAAGTGGCGAAGGGACAGTCCGACAAGTGGAACCAGCGCGTGGAAAGCGACCAGATGCTCGACATCATCGAGAAGCTCGTGAAGGAGTATGACATCCGGTTTGCGATCCACAACCACGGACCCGATGCGCCGACGCTCTTCCCGACGGCGGAATCGGTGATGAAGCGCATCGCCCACCGCGACGCGCGCATCGGGCTTTGTCTGGACGTCTGCCACGAGCAGCGTTCGGGCAAGGATCCGGTGGCGACGATCTACAAGTACGGCGACCGCATCTACGACGTGCACGTGAACAACATCCTGTTCAAGAACGTGAAACGCGTGAAGGGGAAGGTGCCCTACACGCCGGTGCCGGGCGGACGCGGCGATATGGACCTGCCGGGCATCTTCCGCGCGTTGGCCGAGATCGGCTATGCGGGGGTGTGCCACATCGAGTATGGACGCAATCATGGTAATGGGGCGAAGGAGCTTCACGAGACCGTGGCGTACATGCGCGGCTGCATGGATACGGTCGTGGAACCGACACCGACGTTTGTGCCGCCGCTGTTGAAGACGAACAAGAACCAGCCCGTGAAGACGGTCGAAGACTGGGAGAAGGTGCGTCGTCCGGAATTGCTGGAGTTCTTCCGCTCCAACGTGTACGGGCGTCGTCCTGTGCAGCGTCCGGAAGGCCTGACCTTCGAACAGCTTGGTGCGGACGAGCCGGTGCTGAACGGTACGGCGATCAAGCGGCGGGTGAAGATCTCGTGGAAGGGCGCGGTGCGGCCGGGTTCGTTCACGGCCGTCGCGTATCTGCCGGCGAAGCGTACGCGCAAGGTGCCGGCGTTCGTGTTTCTGAATCTGGCCTTCAAGCAGTATGCGGTCGACGAGACGCTGCCGACGGTCTATCCGTTCTGGCCGGTTCAGGATATCCTCGCGCGCGGCTATGCGACGGTGAAGCTTGACGTGGGCGAGGTGGCGCCGGATACGCCGGAGACGGATTTCGGCAAAGACGGCGTGTATGGTACGTTCACGACGGAGTCGAATCGGTCCCTGGACAGCTGGGGAACCCTCTCGGCGTGGGGCTGGGGCGCGAGCCGCGTGCTCGACTGGATCGAGACGCAGCCGGAATTCGACGCGTCGCGTGTGGCGGTGGCGGGACACTCCCGCGGCGGCAAGACGGCGATGTGGTGTGCGTGTGAGGACACGCGTTTCGCGATGGCGTGCGTGAACGATTCGGGCTGCGGCGGGGCTAAGTTCAACAACATGGATCTGCCGAAGTCCGAACAGCTCGGCGTGGGCGGTACGGATTTCAACTACTGGTATTGTCGCAACTACACGAAGTTCGCGGGTTGGGAGCGTACGCCTCACAACCGGTGCTACGACCAGCACCAGGCGCTGGCGCTCATCGCGCCGCGTCTGTTGTGTGTGGCGTCGGCGTCGTTGGATGCCTGGGCGGGTCCGCGCGGTGAATACTGGTCGGCGCGGCTGGCGTCGCCGGCTTGGGAGCTCTACGGGCAGAAGGGGTTGGTGACGACGGACTTCCCCGCGCCCGATACGGCCCAGCAGGAAGGACGCGTCTCGTACCATCTGCGTCCGGGCCCGCACGGCTTCCGCCGTTCCGACTGGGGCCGCTATCTTGATTTTGCGGACCGTCACGGCTGGAACAAATAGCGCGGAACTAGTTTGCGTACGACGCAAAAAAAGGGTATAATATCTATCGTCAATTTCCGATTTCATTTCAATCAAGGAGTAATGATGCAGAAGTCCTTTAGTCTGTTGGCAGTTGCTGTGTTGGCGTGTGGGGCCGTGTGGGCGCAGCCGGTGGAGGCACCGGCACCGCAGAGTGCCTATGTGTCGCCGGAGTTTTTGACCGCGACGGCCGATGGTCAGGGTGTGTTCGCCACGTGCGCGACGGGTGCGAAAGTCGTCGCGTATGGTTTGGACGGCAAGTCCCGCGGGGCGTGGGCGCTTGAGAGCCGCCTCGTGAAGGGAACGCGCGTGAACCCCACGGGTATCGCGTCGAAGGACGGCTTCGTGTATGTGACCTGCGGCGTGCAGGCGGGCGAACTGCAGAAGTTCAAGGAAGACGGCACGTTCGTTGCTTCGGCGTCGGTGGGCCATTCCCCGTGTGCGCCAGTTGTCTCGCCGGACGGCAAGACCATCTGGGTGATGAACCGCTTTCAGGCGCAGGTGAGCGCCGTCGATGCCGCCACGATGAAGGTGACGAAGACGGTGAAGGTGCTGCGTGAACCGTTCGCGGCGGGTCTGGGTGCGGGCGGCAAGCTGCTGTTCGTGGCGAACATGCTGCCGTACTGCGCGGCGACGAACGACGTGGTCGCGGCGAGCGTGAGCGTGATCGATACGGCGGCGGGCACGGTGAAGAAGCATATCCTGCTGCCGAACGGTTCGACGGGTGTGCGCGGTCTCGGCGTTTCGCCGGACGGCAAGAGCGTTTATGTGACGCATTCGATGGGACGCTACCAGCTGCCGACGACGCAGCTTGAACGCGGCTGGATGAATACGGCGGCGCTGTCGGTGTTCGACGGCGAAACGGGCGCCTATGTGAATACGGTGCTGTTGGACGATGTCGACCGCGGCGGGGCGAATCCCTGGGGCGTGGCGGTGACGCCGGATGGCAAGACGCTGCTCGTCGCGCATGCGGGTACGTGCGAACTTTCGATCATCGACCGTGCGGCGCTGCACGACCGCCTCGCGAAGGCTGCGAAGGGCGAGAGCGCGAGCGGCATTGTGAAGGGCGCCGAAGACGTGCCGAACGACTTGGCGTTTCTCGTGTCGATCCGTCGGCGCGTGCTGATCGGCGGAGACGGTCCGCGCGGTGTGGTGGCGCTCGGGCGCACGGCGGTGACGGCGCTCTATTTCGCGGATGCGGTTTCGACGTTCGCGCTTGATGACGCGATGGCGACGGCGAAGGTGACGCAGGTCGCGCCGAAGACGGACCTCACGAAGGACCGTGTGCGTCGCGGTGAGATGCTCTACAACGACGGTTCGATGTGCTTCCAGCAGTGGCAGAGCTGCGCGAGCTGCCATCCGGATGGCCGCATCGACGGCCTCAACTGGGACCTGCTCAATGACGGCATGGGCAATCCGAAGCAGACGAAGAGCGAACTCCTCTCGCACTGCACGCCTCCGACGATGGTGACGGGCATCCGCAAGGATATGCACACCTGCAACCGCGCGGGCCTCATCCATATCCAGTTCGTGACGCGTCCGGAAGAGGACGTTCACTGCTTCGACGCCTACTGCTCGCAGATGAAGGCGGTGCCGAGTCCGTATCTCGTCAACGGCCAGCTCTCGGCGCGCGCGAAGCGCGGTGAAGCGCTGTTCCAGAAGGCGAAGTGCGCGACGTGCCACGGTCCCGAGGGCAAGAGCCCGACGGGCGAGCAGCTGTGGACGGACCTCAAGCTCTACGACCTGGGCCTCGGCACGGGGACGGAAGCCGGTCGCAAGTTCGATACGCCGACGCTCGCCGAATGCTGGCGTACGGCACCCTACCTCTACGACGGCCGCGCGCTGACGATGGAGGAAGTGCTGACGGTGGCGAATCCGGGCGACAAGCACGGCGAGACCTCGAAGCTCTCGAAGGAAGAGATCAAGGACCTCGCGGAATACGTGTTGTCGCTCTAAGACAACACGGTCTCGGGAGGTCCCCGCATGAGCCGGAAACGCTATCCGCTGCGCGTCACCCGCACGGCGCATGGCATCCGCGCGCAGGATCTGCGCACGCTCGTGCGGACGGCCTGGTGGGCGCGCCGATGGATCGGCGCGCTCGAATCTATGCGGTTGGGGCCGCGGTTGGGGCGCGGACGCCAATATGCGATTTCCGGCCAGGTCACTTCGCTTGAAATGGAAGGATCGCACGTGGAGGCGTGCGTGACGGGATCGCGTCCTGATCCCTACCGGGTGACTCTTGATTTTACGCATGTGGCCGCCGATGGACCGACGGCTCAGACGATTGCGGGCGAGCCGATGCTGCTCGCCCGTTTGCTCACCGACGACCTGCCCACGCAGATTGAATCGCTGCTGCGCGACGAAGGCGTACCGCTCTTCCCGAAGACCGAACCGCTCGGCAAGACGCCCGAAGGACGCCCCGTCTACGATGTGAAGATGAACTGCACCTGCCCCGACTGGGCGCGTCCCTGCAAGCACATCGTCGCCGTCCTTTTGCTCTTAGGTGAAGAAATCGCGCATCATCCTGCCACTTTATTGACATTACGCGGAATCGACGTGGATGACCTCGTGGGGTCTGTCCCCGAAGAGCCCATGGGGTCTGTCCCCAATTCAATGCCGAGTACTTCGTATGCGGCACTTCCTCTGGGGCCTGTCCCCACGCTTGAAGCGACCGCCGACCCGGCGACCCTGTTGAAACGTCTGGGGTCTGTCCCCTATTGGCGCGGCGGTGTACGCTTTCAGGACGCTCTCGCCAAAATCTATTCACGGGTGCGTCCATTGGCGCAAGAGGCGGCCGAAGGCAAGTCCGTCGATTTGCGCTAGACGGCTTCATCGACTTTCTGATGATTCTTTTGGGCCATGAACTGATTATTTTGATATAATATATTCTCAATCTCTTTAGATCATACGAAAGGAATGAGATGGGAATAGCAAGATGGATGCTGGCGGCGGCGCTGGCAATGGCGGCGGCGATGATGCAGGCGGGCGACGAGGGCGGACGGATTTTCCTGGGCTCGCGTCCTTCGGTGACGGGAGACGGACGGCAGTTTGTGTTTGAATGGTGCGACCGTATCTGGCTCGCGCCGACGGCGGGCGGCGAGGCGCGGTGCGTGTCGGGCCGTGATACGAAGTGCGAGAATCCGGTCATTTCGGCCGACGGGCGTCGTCTTGTCTTCAATTCAGATCGTGAAGGCTGTGCGAACCATCTTTTTGAACTCGACCTGTCCACGGGGGCGGCGCGCCAGCTTTCCAGCCACAGCGAACAGACCTGGCCGCGTGTGTGGGGTGTTGGCGAAACGAACATCCTCTGTCTGATTTCGCGTGACCACGCCGGCAAGCACAGTACGCGTCTAGCCAATCTGCCCACGGGGGTGGCGGGGGCCGTGCCGCGCGTGTTCTTCGACATGGAGGCGTTCAATCCCTCGTTGTCGCCGGATGGCACGCAGCTGCTCTTTTCGCGGCGGGGGAGCCGGGCATACCGCAAGCGCTGGCACTCGGTGGGACCCGAGGCGGGCGAAATCTGGCTCTACAATGTGAAGACGGGCGCCTTCACGCCGCTCGTGCGCGAAGCAAGCGACTCGGGGTGTCCGCTCTGGGCGCCGGACGGCAAAGGCTTCTACTATCTCAATGCGGCCGGCGGCGTGCGCAATCTCTACTATCGCGACCTGAAGGCCGGGGCTTCGGCGGTGAAGCTGACGGCGTTTACGGACGACCATGTCTTCACACCGTCGATTTCGGCGGATGGTTCGACGATGGTGTTCCGTCAGAAATTCGACTTCTACCGTCTCGCGCTCAAGCAGAAGGGGGCCAAGCCCGCGCGCATCCTGCTGCATCCGGCCGTCGGTTCGCCGTTGCGGCCGAAGACGCGTCGCCGCTTCTACGAAGAATGCTGGAACAACAACGAGGCGGGACATGTCGCGTTCTGCGACAAGGGAACGCAGATCGCCTTCACATCGGGCGGCGACTTGTATGTGATGGATACCGTTCTGCGCGAGCCGCGGCTTGTGCATGGTTCCTCGCTCACGCATGAACGCGCGTGCGTGTTTTCGCCGGATGGCAAGGTGCTCTACTATGTTTCGGACCGCGGCGACGGGATGGACATCTGGAAGGCGGAACGCGCCGACCCGAAGAAGTCCTGGTGGGAAAACCGTTCGTTCATCCGTACGCAGATTACGCACGACAATGAAATCCGCCGCGAGTTCACGCTTTCGCCCGATGGCAAGAGTTTCGCGTGGCAGAATTTCTGCGGTCGCCTCTTTTTCGCCGGGACGAATGGCGTGGTGCGGGCGAAGGGTCCGGACTCGCAGCGCGAAGGGCACTACAGCTGGTCTCCGGACGGCAAGTACGTGGTGGCCCAGCTCAACAGCGTGGACAGCCAGCGCGAAATCGCCATTGTCTCTACCACTGAAAATGCGAAGTACTGGTTGCTGACGAAGAACTTCGAGTATGACGGATGGCCGACCTGGTCGCCCGACGGTCAGATTGTCGCCTGGGTGAGCGAGCGTGCCGAAATCGGTGCGGACAACTGCTACCTCTGCTACGTCTATCTCGACAATGCCGTCGAGGAACGTGAAAAGCTCTATGTGAAACTCAACAAGGCGCGCAGGGAAATGGGCGGCAAGGATCTGCCGCTGGAGAAGACGAAGCGTCCGATTCCGTTTGAAAAGCTCATCGACCACGTGCGCATCACGCGTATCGCGGGCGACTATCCGCATTTCTCGGGTGATTCGCGGACGCTGGCGTTCCGTGCGAACGGCAAGTTGAAGAGCATCTGCCTGCCCAATGAGATGACGCCGAAAGTCGTGAGCGACAAGATCGGCTTCATCTGCGAATGGATTAAAAAGGATACGAAGGACGCCGGCAAGATCCTCTGGCGCGTGAACAACAAGCCGGCGCAGGGCAATACGGTGTATGACGTCAAGAACTATCAGACAACCGACATCGCCGACTACCAGGAACTCGCGTTCCGTACGACATGGGGCCGGATGAAGAACTTCTACTATGACCCCAACATGCACGGCATTGATTGGGATGCGGTGCGAACGAAATATCTCGCGGCGGCGCGCAACGCCGGTTCGCCTTCCGTCTTCTCCCGGGTGATCCAGATGATGCTCGGCGAACTCGACACGTCGCATGTGGGCTGGTCGAGTACGAATGCCTCCCGCCGCGAATGGGAGAGCGCGTCGGTCCATGGCCATTCGTGGGAAGCCCCTACGGTCCATCTCGGCCTTCGCTTCGACGATAAATACACGGGCAAGGGCTGGAAGATCCGCGATGTCATCAAGGATTCCCCGGCCGACCGGCGCGAGTTCGGCTTCAAACCGGGCGACATCGTGGAGAAGGTCGACGGCGTGCCGGTGGATGCCGCGCACGATGTGTCGCAGGTGCTGAACGGTCTTGCCGGCCGCGTGGTGACGCTGACGGTCAAGGGCCGCGACTATCGTGTGACGTCGACGACCTACGAGGAGGCGCGCCGATTGCTGGAAGAAGCGCGCCTCAAGACGAATGTCGAGCGCGTACACGCGCGTTCGAAGAACCGGTTCGGCTATCTCAACATCGATGCGATGAACCGTACGTCGCTTCTGCGCTTCCAGCGCGAGGCATATGCCGAAGGCTACGGACGCGAGGGCCTCATCATCGACGTGCGTACGAACCACGGCGGCAACACGGCCGACCAGATGCTTTCGTCGCTCTTCGATGTGCGCAACGGATGTGCGGTGACGCGCGACGGCCGTCAGGGCTACATCACGGATTGGGCCAAGGAACCCATCTGGACGAAACCGATCGTCGTTCTCTGCAGCGAGGAAAGCGGGTCCAACGCCGAAATGTTCTCGCACACGATCAAGTTTGAAAAGCGCGGCAAGCTGGTGGGCCGCGAAACGGGCGGCAACGTGATCTGCACGTTCAACGACAGCGTGCTCGACTACGGCGAATTCCGTAATCCGTATCTGGGCATTTTCTGCTTGGATGGACGCGACATGGAACACAACGGGGCGAAGCCGGACGTGGTGGTGGACAACCAGCCTGCGGCGATCGTGAAGGGTGTCGACGAACAGCTGGAGAAGGCCATCGACGTTCTCACGGCCGAGGTGGAGGCGTGGAAGAAGGCGAATCCGCCGCTGAAGCCCGTCTATGCCAAATAAGGAACCGGGGTCGTCGGGAAGGTTGCCGAAAATCGAATCAAGAAAGAAGAAGGAACATGTTGACGTTGAAGAGAGCTGTTTTTGCCGTCCTGGCGTGTCTGTCGCTGTGCGCGGTTGGTGCGCAGGTGAAGATTTCGTTGGCGAAGAATCCGTATGAGATCGGCGAAGACTTCGAAAAGGCCGAGACCTGGAAACAGACGGGGGCGGCGTTCGTGAAGGCGCATCGGTTGAACGACTTCCGGTTCCTTGAAGAGGGGAAGACCGACGCGGCCAATGCCACCCGCGAAGGGCGGGTGAAGTTCTACGGATACGACGTCTATGAAACGCGCATCTGGTTCAACGACGCGGGCGTGTCGCGCATCGAGCTGTCGCTCTACAACAAGGGCGATGCCGCGAAGCCGCTGGCGTCCGCCGATCTGGTGTCGATGCTGAAGTCCGTGAGCGCCAAGCTCACGTCCGAAGGGGCGCGCGCCCCGTCGCCGGAGACGACGAACGTGGGAGGCGGCGTGCTGCAGAAGCAGATCACGTGGAAGGCGCGCGAACCCGCGGCGGCTCAGCTCACATGGCGTTACAAGAAGGTGGCGGGTGGCGCGGCGACGGACTTCGTGCGCGTAACGCTCGTCAACGCGGCGGGCGGTGCGGCGGCGGTGAAGGACGCGCTGGTGGCGAAGAAGGCGTCGCAGGGACGCGGCAGTATCAAGAAGAACGTCGTGAAGGTGATGTCCGACTCGGAAGGCCGTGCGAAGGCGAAGGCCGGTGACGTGTTCATCGACAACGTGCCAATGGTCGACCAGGGGCAGAAGGGCTACTGCGCGGTGGCGACAAGCGAGCGTGTGCTGCGCTATTACGGACAGAATGTCGACGAACATGAAATCGGTTCGGCGGCGGGGTCGACGGCCTCTCAGGGAACGGATGTGAGCGCGATGTACGCTACGGTCAACAAGATCGGACGCAAGTACGGGCTGAGCATCTACTCCGTAGTCGGCGGTTTCAATCGCGGTATGGAAGGATTGGTTCAGGCATTTATGAAAGAAGTCGCCGACTACAACAAGATGGCGAAGAAGATGAAGAAGCACGAGATCGCACTTCAGCGCTACCTGCACGGCGGGGCGCTCGACGCCAATGCGATCCGCCAGGTGATGGAGACCGATGTGCTGAAGGCGGCGCGTCTGAAGAGCCCGAAGTTCAAGATCTTCCAGAAGGCGCTGCACGACCAGATCACTGCGGGCGTGCCGCTCTTCTGGGGCGTGACGTTGGGATTCATCCCCGAGCCGGACATTCCGCAGGCGGACGGCGGGCACATGCGGTTGATCATCGGCTACAACGACAAGACGAAAGAACTCGTCTATACGGACACCTGGGGTGCGGGCCACGAGTTCAAGCGGATGCTGGTGGAAGACGCCTTTGCGATCACGGATGCGGTTTTCTATCTCAAACCAAATCGGGAATAAAACGATGGACCTCTCGCTGCTCGTCAATAAATTCAATGTGAAGGGGCGTCTCGTGACGCTCGTTCCCTTCGGTAACGGGAACATCAACGATACGTTTCTTGCGGTCTTCCGCAATACGTTTACGGAAACGCAGGTCATCCTGCAGCGAGTGAACCGCGCCGTTTTCACGCATCCCGAAGCGATCATGAGCAACATGCACAATGTGACGCTGCATTGCCATGAGAAACTTGAAGCGGATGCACGTACGAATCGCGACGACCGCGTGTGGCAGATGCCGCGCATCATCAAGACGAAAGACGGCGACGATTTCGTGACTGACGAGAAGGGCGAGGTCTGGCGTGTCATTACGCGCATCCTCTCCGCGCATGCGTTCGACACGGCGCAGAGTCCTGAGCACGCGCTTGAATGCGGTGCGGCCCTGGGCCACTTCCACTACCTCGTTTCGGACATGGATCCGTCGACGATCGTCAATCCCTTGCCCGGGTTCCATGTGACGAGTGGTTACCTGGCGCAGTACGATGCCACGCTGGCGGATGCCAGTGCGCGTGAAATCCTGCAGGCCTCGATGGAGGCGCGCCGTCTGGCGAAGTACATCGAAGAGCGCCGAGAGTTCGCCGTCTCGCTCGAGCGGGCGGAGGCGCGCGGCGAGTTGAAAAAGCGCATGTTCCACGGCGACCCCAAGGTGAACAACATCATGATCGACGACTTCACCGGCAAGGGCACGGCGATGATCGATCTCGATACGGTGTCGTCCGGACTGATGCACGTCGATGTCGGCGACGCCGTGCGCTCGATCTGCAATCCGGCCGGTGAAGAGGAACTCAACCTCGGCAAGGTCTCGTTCGACGAAAACCTGTTCCTTGCGTTCATGAAGGGGTATATGAAGGAGGCGGGTGCGTTCCTGACGGATGCCGACCGAGCGTATCTCTACGATGCGATCCGGCTGCTGCCGTTCGAACTCGGTCTGCGCTTCTTCCAGGACTACCTGGCCGGCGACTGCTACTTCAAGGTGCGTCAGCCGGGACAGAACCTCAACCGCGCGCGCGTGCAGTTCCGTCTGTGCGAGGCCATCGAAGCCCGCGAGCGGACCATCCGTGAAATGCTCGCGCGTCTCTAGTGGTTTGACATATTGACATCCCGACATTCTGGTCTTACTTGATCAAAGCCGGATGCAGCGACACGAGTTTGCTTCTCGTGTCAGCTGTTCTGAATTGCCAGTCAACTTACGGTCCAAGTTCATTCTGTCTCGTCGAGAGCGGCAAACTCCGACGATAATCAAAATCCCTCCGCCGCACTTCAACCTTTCCACAACAAAATCAAATTTTCTCCTTGAACCGCTCCGCCCGCTTTGCTATACTCGTACCCGATGAACCGAAAAATCCAAAAACGCCTCCTCGCCGCCGGCCACGCCCTCGCCCCGCCTGCGGACGAACCGCCCGCCAAGCCCTTCTTCGCGTGGTTCGAACAGGACGTGCTCGGCCTCGACTCGGAGGAGTACCGCCGCGCCTTCTGGCGCGAAGTCAACCGCACGGGCCATTCGATCGGCCGTACCCCGCGCACGATCGCGAGCTGGCAGCG
>JAZUGW010000032.1:0-7776 GCA_045641465.1 Kiritimatiellia bacterium
GAATGGGGATTGCCACCGACATTTCCGTAGGCACGAACACGTCCGGTAGCGACGTCGAGGTCGGCAAAGGCACCGCCGGAGGCCGTCACCAGGATCGTACGACCGTCGTCACGAAGCTTGCACTCGTCCGGATGGTCGAACCAGGCGACATCCGTCGGCTTGATGCCGGGATCATTCTTCGGAGACCACGACCAGCGAATCGCCGAATCGTCGTTCGTGCCAACACAGGGCGAAAGCAGTACCAGCCGATGTTCCTTCTGCTCCGTCGCCAAGGCCATCGGCTGGGGATATTCTGTCGCCGCAACCAAAACATGCGCCAACAGAACACCCAAGGTGGCGATACAAGCCCGTCTTGTCTTCACCGTTTATTTCCCTCTGTTATTTACGATCCATGGATTCGAGGGGATTCGCAGGCGGGAGTTCATTTGTGAGACGCCGCGGTGCATTGGTCGTCACCCAGCGTGCGCCCAAGTTGATCGCCTTCTTCGCCGTGCGTACATCGTCGATCGTCCACACGTCGACGGTCATGCCCGCGTCGTTGAGGATGTCGAAGAACTCCTTGGTACAGACTTGTGCATTCCACTGGAGAGAAATACCCTTGCAGTTCCACTCTTTCGACAAAGCGACGATGCGCTTTGCCTCTTTGACGCTATCGTATTTCTGTCCACGACGCCAGCCCATTCCCATCCACGCCTCGACACCGGGGACCTCGCGAACGATGCGCCGGCATCCCGGCAAATCAAGGTTGAACACCAACTTCCCGCCACGCTTCAGCGCATCCGTCGCCTTAAGATCCTCAAGAATCCGGTCGATTCCGGCGCTTCCGCACTTGCAGTCGACCTTATAGAGGACGCCCGGTTTCATCAGCTTGAGCGCCCCCTTGAAGTCCGCAAGGCCCGTGATGTCCTTCTGCTCGTCGTGAGAGATGTAGAAACGCCCGTCCTTCGTCAGTCGCAGGTCGTTCTCGAACCCGAAACCATCCCGCACCGCCGCCTCGACGGCCGCCTGGGAATTCTCGGGCGCGCGTCCCTCGCCCGCGCCCTTGTGCGCAATGAAGTTCCAAGGACCCGCGTCGCGACGGTTGTGTCCGCCAAAGGTCGCGCCGTTCAGCACCTTGAGCGTCGCCGTACACTTCGCCAGATCGATCGCGTAGGCGCTGGTGGAAGGCAGGAGCGTCAGGGTCACCGTCGCGTCGTCTTTCGTCTCGGGATCGTCGAGCGGAATGATGCGGATGCGAACGGACTTCTCCCCCGCCGGAATGCACTCGTCGCCCCAGAGCGAACAGTAGGTCCAACCCGGCTTCGCCGTACCGCCGACCGAGAAGACGAACCTAATCGGCTTCGTCACGGGATCGTCCGTCCCGCGCGAGACGACGAAAAACCCGTCCTTGCCGCGTCCTTCGTCCGCATCGCATTCACGCACAATGGACAGGTCGGCAAAAGCCGTGCCCATCGCCAATCCCACCACAACCGCCGAAACAATCTTGTTCATAGAGTTCCTTTTCTTCAACGAAGGTACAGGACCAATCCACTCGCGATGTAAACGCCGTCCCTCTTGACTTCAAGAAGGAATTGACGATGCGTCACCTCATCCAGCTCAAAGGCGACGTCCGTCGGCTGCGTATCCGGCGTCCAGGAGATCACCTTGCCGCAACGCACAGGGCGTCCGTTCGAATAGTTCAGCCGTACAGTTCCCCCATCCAGCGAAAGCTGCGCGCCCTCGGACAGCGTCATCGTGCGCATGTCGGTGAGGACCACGTTCGTACAGGCCAACGTGGAGGCGAGGGCGATGTCCTGACGGAACGCCTTCACCGCGAACGGACCTGCTCCGTCGAACTTCGCGTCGAACGCGAGCGTCTTCTCGTTCACATTGCTCACGCAGAGGCCCGCCCCGTTGACGTGGAACTTCGCCGTGTCATAGTCCTGCCCGTCGCTCAACAGAGGCGATTCTGGCGTCGTGTCGGACATCGGCACAATGGTCACGCCTTCCAGGGTCACATTCAACCCGCTCGGTAAGGAGGCCGTTCCGTCGGGTCCCATATACTCGAGGCAAAGCAACGAATCCTCCTTGGCGATAAAGCGTACATTACCTTGCGCATGCCCGTCTTGTCCGAAAAGCAGTTTTTTCACATTCACCCGCGAGCCACCGACGACTTCCATATAGCCATAGCCGACGTCGCTTGCGATATACCACGCATCCAGGTAGATGCTCCGCGTCGGCGCATCGAACAAGCTGCCACTCTGAACATACAGATAACCGTTCCCCGAAATGCCCACTCCGAGATCGGCCTTGTTCATGCGCCACACGCCGCCGTTCTGGAGGTAGATCTTGCCGTTGCGCGTCGTGTAACGCCAACCGAGCTTGCACAGGGCCGTGCTTTCGTACGAAAAGACGCCGCCGTCCTTCACGTAGAACTGCGGACACTGCTTGTTCATCTGGTACCATTCGCCGGCAGAATGGACCTCGGCCCCCGCGCCCACCGTATAGACGTCGTTCGCACTCGGCCAGGACCATCGCGCATTCGACGTCGTGTAGTTACCGTCCAGCAAAACGGTGCCATTTTGGAAAATCGTTCCCATGCCCGCCGCGAACGTCTGCGTGGCACCGCCCAAGCTCAACGTTCCCAAAACGGCGTTCACGGGCGTCGTGGCAAACGGGTTCACCGCCGGCTCACCCGTCCATGCGAGGAGCGTCGTGCCCGCCTCCTGCTTCAAGACGGGCTGTCCCGCGAGATCGACGAGCCGCAACGTACCCGCTCCTCGCTTGATGAGCACGGCCGGATTCACGAGATTCAACCCCACCACCTCATTCGTCTTACCGGCAGCGACGTCAAAGACGACCCCGCCGCTCTCGCCCGTGAATGTCGATTTCACCCCCGGGATATTCTGCAGAGACGACAACGCGAGCGTGTGACCGTTCAGATCGACCGACGCCCCTTCCGTCACCTGGAACGGTACCGCCGCCGTCCAGTCGAGGTCGGCATCGAGAACTACTTCGCCTTCAATGTAGAGGATCCGGCACGTGAACGCGGCATTGAGGTCGAAGGCTAGCGCTCCGCTTTGGAAATGGCAAGTCGTCGAGCCGTCGATGTACCCCTGTGTCATCACCGCATCCGCCGCATCACGTAGTTCCCAATTCGCGAGGTCAAGCATGTTCGACGGATCCTCGCCCGTTCCCCTCCAGTAGGCATTCACGGCCGGCCGAGCTCCTGTTGCCTTGACCACGATGCCATTCTCCGACTCTTCCAGTTCATAACCGCCGGCCGCATCGCCCGCCAGCGTGAAAACAACCCCTTCGGGGCGAGTTTCCCACGACACCACCTGCCCGATGGTAGGCACTTCCGTGTAGAGCAACGTCACCTGCCTACCGGTGGGAATCGCCCCCTCGCAGTCCAGGTCGATGCGCCCCGGATTCTCCACCGTTACAGCCGCGCACGCGATCGGACGCTCCACCGACACCAGGCAGCTGTTCGCCTTGACCAAAAGCGCACCTGCACCGTCAATGCGTGCCGCGAGAACAATGTCGACCTCGTTCGAGTTCGCAATCGTCAAGCCGCCCGCCGCAATGTGCACCGCCGCCGTCGTTCGTTCGTCGTGGTCCTTCAGAAGTGCGGCATTCGCCAGCTCCAACGGTACGATAGTCGCGTCGTCAAAAGTCATGTTTGCATTCGAGACATTGCTCTGGCCTTCAATCGATGCCACGTAGATGGTCGTACCCGAACTTGCCTTGAACGTGAATTCACCGTCGGTACGACCTTCTGTGCCCGTACCAGTCGCCGAGGGATTGCCGTAGGTGATCTGCTTCGCCCGCAACACCGCATGGTTCGTGAGCGTGACACGCGCAGTGCCATTGTTCTTCGCCTTGGCGGTGTTGTCCGAAGGCCGCGTGCAGCGCAACGTCTTTTCTCCAAGATCGAACGCGCTGTTGTCGCACGTCACCACCCCTACGCCCGACGCCCCCGCCCAAACATCGCCATTTACATGGTTGAAGACGCTCCCACCGCTCAATGAAACATTGATCCAGCGTGTATTGTACCAAGTGCCGAGAACCGACGTGCCCGTACCTGTGAAGTTGATCGCGCCGCCGTTCTTGACAGTCAGGTACCTCCACGTTTTGGCCGCCTGCCCGGCGTAGATCCGGCCGCTCACGTCGAGCGTCGCCCCCTCGTCGACCGTGCAGTTCCAGGCATTGTCCGGGAAATCACCCGTCATCGCATAGCGGCCGTTCTTGAGGGTCACCGCCCCACCGGACGACGCGATGCTGGTCGAATCCTTGAGTGCCGCGCCGCCAAGATCCACCGTGCCCACGAAAGCCGATGTGGCGGGGATGGGCGTTTCAGGCGGAGTGTCGTCGCGCCACCGCAAGGTGAACGTACCACCTGCCATGGACAACTTACCGATTGCGAGCGCACCCGGCAAGTCGAGGAGCGTCACCGCGCCCGTCCCTGTCTTGGCAATCGCCGCAAGGGTCGTCAATTGGAGATCGTCCATCGCGCCCGTCGTCGCCCCGAACGACAGCGAATCGCCATCGCCAGGCACCACGCCCTCGACCCACTTCGCGGCCTCACCCCAGGTGCCCGCCGCGCCGTCGATCCAGGTGCACGTAGCGGCACCAGCCCCCACGGCAACACCACAAAAACACGCTATCACAAAATGTTTGATATTAAGCTTCATAAAAGAATTCTAACATTTTCCTAGTTCTACAGTCAAGGTGAAATTACCCATTTTTCAACCTCCTGCGCGCCGACGCCCCTACACCGCGTCCGTCCGTGTGGGTGGAGGCGAGGAACAGGACGGCACGCGCACAGGACGCCCATTTCACTTATGGAAACGCACTTCGCCCTTCATTTATCGGGCGAACCTCACTTCCACTATCAAAAAATGAGTAAACTCCAGGGAATTAGAATCTGCGGCCGCGCGTCCTTGACTTCAAGGAGCGGATTGTGGTAAGATAACGGGAAAAGGAGCAATTTAAAATGACGAGAAAAGAGTTCATCCAGTCTGTTGGTGCGGCGGCCGCCGTGTCGGTGTTGGGGAAGTCCTTCGGCGCCACAGGGCCGGACTACGATAAATTTCAGGCCGAGATCGACGAAGTGACGCCCAAGATGTTCTTCGACTATCTCAAAGGCGGGCCGACCGACAAGGCGGCACTTCGCCGTCTGGACGCGGCCTTCGACAAGGTCTTGAAGGAAGTCCGCGAGACCGTGGTGACGGACAAGCCCGCCATTTGGCTCATCTACAACATGGGCGTGATCGTCAAGACGAAGCAAGCGTGCTTCTCCATCGACTTGAAGCACCGCCGGGCTCCGGAGATTGCGCCGCTTCTCGATTTCGCGCTCATCACCCACAACCATGGTGACCACTACTCCAATGAATTCTACCGGGCAATGGACGGTGCAGGAAAGACGGTCGTCTCCAACTTCAAGAAAAACACCGGCGTGAAGGACGGGAAAGGCATCTGCGGCTATACCCGTGGGACACGGACGCTCAAACTGAAGGATGTGGAAATCCGCACGGCGCTCGTGGACCACTCCAAGACCATGATCGACTTCATCACGTCGTTCGAAATCCATGTCGGCAACTGGCTCATCTACCATACGGGCGATGCCGCGGACGAGGCCAAGCTCAATCCAAGCCGGCGTCCCGACATCTGGATGGTCCACCCCTACTGCAACGAATGGCCGATCACCAAGGGCGTGAACAAGTTCCACCCGAAACTGGCCGTTCCCATGCACCTCAACGAATTCGGCCATCCGCGCGGCCACTGCCGCTGGACCTGGGCGGACGGCCTCAGGGCAAAGACGGACGCCGAGAAAGCCGGCAGCCCGGCCATTGTCCCGGTCTGGGGCGATCGGATTTTCTGACGCGCCTAGCGCAGGAGGAGGGTCGTTCCGGCGGGAGAGGTGGGAACAAGCAGGTAGTTTCGTGCGACGGGCACACCCGTCGAGCTATACGAAATGAAGGAAATGCAGTTGAGCTTCCCGACGCGCGGCGTTAACAAGCTGCGCGGGACGCGAACCCCGCCGAAACGACCATCCACGACGTGATAAAAACCCAGACGCTCGCCGTTCACAAACACCTCGATCGTCGCCGCCTGCTGAAGCTGCGCCCGAATGGCGTATGTGCGCCCGTCGACGGACGGAGAAATCCGCACAGGATCAACCACGTACGGCGTGGTCTGCCAATCCACCGCCAACGACGCCATCAGCTTCGGCACGCTCTTGAACTGCCGGTCAAGCCATGGCAGCCGCCGGCGATAGTAGGACCTGAGCCGCGACGTATCTTCGACATTTCCGCGCGTGCGCGGCCAACGCGCATCATTCGCCGCGAGCACCGGCTTCAAAAACGCCGCCGACTGGTCGAGTACGCCCCCCTCTTCAATGACGGCGACGAACTTCTCGCGGATCTCCCAGTAGCGTTCATACGCCTTCATCAGAAAATAGGGATCGCTCGTCCACTCCTTGAGGAAGGAAGCTCCGGTGACCCAGGCGTTTTCATTCTTCCAGGTCGAATCCGACGGACGCGGACCGTTCGTACACGACCAAGCTTCGGGGTCTGACGAACAATCGCCCGAAACGACATACGAATCGCTTCCCCAGTCGAAATCCCACACTGGTCCCATCTTCATCTTCCCGCCAATGTCAATGTACGCATAGCGACTTTTGAAACGCGGGTCTTTGTTGCCGAAGAGTTCGACATCCAACCAGTAGTTGACCATCGAATCGACATCCGCATACCAGCTCCAGTGGCGTCCTTCACCCGACAGATGGTTCAACGAAACATTCGCCGTAAAGAAATTCTGCAGCAACGACTTGCACCAGGCAAACATCTGCGGCGAGGTCTTCACATATTCCGGCGCATGGACCATCGTCGGAATCTTGAGGAGGCCGGCGGAAATCGTAAAGCCGGAAACCTCGTCATTTTCATCCGAGAATTCAAAGAGATAGCCGCCCGAGATGTCATAGGCCGACGGATCGGACGCACGCGCGGAATCAACCCACGAGAGATTCGTCGTGGACTTCCCCGCATCCTCGGCGAAATCCTCCCAGTTGAAAATGTTCACCCGGTCTTCGTCCACGCGGATGTGCTCGCAGAACTGGTAGCATCCGATGAATTCCCCATTCAGCACGCAGTCCACCCAGGTCGAACGCATGCCCAGCATCCCAATCTCGTTCGCAAAGTCGTACGCAAGCTTGTTCCGCAGCTGCGACATGTCGTTGTAGTTCGCCAACAGCACCCAATGCCGGTTCTTCTTGCCGAGACCGAACATCTTCGTCTTCTCGTCCAGACGAATCTTATAGGGCTTCTTCACATATTTCCTCGTCGAATTGCCGCGCACCTTGATCGTCATCGCGCCGTCGTACATGTCGCCCTTGAATTCGTCGTTTCCCTGTACGAGCAGATGCCCCGCATGTTCTTCCTTATTTTCGGACGGCGTCGCGCCGTCGTCCGTGGACAGATAGCAGACCGGAAGTTTCGAGAAGAAGAACTCCTTCGAATAGACCTCACGTCCATTCTGACGCGCGGCGAAGCGGATCCAGTTCTCGTAGGCCGTCGCAGATGGCGTGAACGTTTCGCGCGTGGCGGGCGTCTGCCACGCCTTGTCCAGGCTACCAAGCGACCAGGAGAAATCGAAATGCGGTCGTAGACCGCGGAAGTTCGAAAACGTCGGCTCAAGCGTTTTGCCGACACGTGGACGCGTCGTCTTCAACGACACCGTCGTCGCGAAATCCGCCCCCCACACATTGGTACCGTCAAACTGCGCCCAGAACGAGAC
>JAZUGW010000033.1:0-4360 GCA_045641465.1 Kiritimatiellia bacterium
CTTGTGGACACGTTCAAGGAAACGGATGGCCTGGCCCCAGCGTTCTTCGACGAAATGGCTCATGCCCATCGCATAGTTGGCATGGGGATCGTCGGGGTCGCCATTGAGAATGGGCAGCGCATAGCGGCGCGCCATGATGAAATCGTGGCGGCGGGGCGCAATGCCGAGTCCTTCGCGCGGCGTCAGTACGGGATTTGTCTTACGCTGCAATCCCTCGACCTTCTTCTGGATTTCACGGAACGAGACGTTCTCGTCATCCAAACGGTCCGCCAATTTCTTCTCGGCGGCGGCCAGCGGCATTTCGTTCGCACGATCATGCGCGGCCGCGCGATGCTGCGCAAGGCGCGCCAGGCGCCACTGAACAGACTCGAAGACGCGGACGATCTCGCCATCGGGACAATCCAGCTTCCGTCCCGCACCGGCATCGGCGTAGAGACCAAGCGTTCGTCCCGCCAACGCATGTGCGACATCACGCGCACGCTTGACTTCATCCGCCGGCACCTCGGCGCCTGTTGCCACCACGCCGAGGCAGGTCGGCGTCGCCTTTTCACGCCTGCGCCAGTTTTCAAACCCGAGCTGAAAAGCCGTTTCCTTCATCCGCATCGGCTTCTTCTCGGCCCACAGGCGGAACGCCGAGAGGACGCTCGTCTCAAACACCGCGCGGTCCTCCTTGTCGCGCGCCGTACGCGTCCGCAGATAGGCATCGTAAGCGCCCTTCGACGCCATCATCGAAACGGGCGAAATCGGATGACCGAGTGCGACCGAACGCACTTCCAGCAGGGGGTCGAACACGCCGTCTGTGAACAGCCAATGGGCCGCGGCGCATTCCCGCACCGTCTCCGTAAGGAACTCGTCGACCAATCCCAGCAGACGGCGCGTGGTCACCTGGTGACGGCCCCACACGGTAAAGCCCAACAAGCTCATCAGCACGACAGCCAACAGACCGAGGCGCATCATACGGATGACGCGGACGGAAAGGGAAATCCGATCGTCTTCCGGCTGCTCCAACGTCGGATCGTTGTAGAGGCGGACAGCGACATGCCGATAATCGCGACACCAGAAATCCACACCCGCGACAGCCAACGCGAACATCCCCGAAATCGTGCACATGAACATAAACGCCGTCGCCAGCACACCACTCGGCAGCATCGGCGGGAACGAGACCCACGTCCAGAACCAGGCACGCGAAAAACCACACAGCTGCAGCAAGGCAAACGTGCCACTGACGAGGAAGAATCCCGCGATTTCATACGGCAGGAATTTTTCCGTGTTCGTCGCCCGACGCATCAGCAGAAGTGAAAGCAGATACGGGACAAACGCCAAGGAGACACCCAACGCCCAACCGATCGGCGAAGCCGCGCCGACGACACCCTTCCACCAGGTCGTGAAGAAGCTCACCACGAAGGCCGGCGTCTCAAGGCCGGTCGCCGCCAATCCGTCAGCTTGAAGGAACGCATAGAAATCATAGGACAGCGTCGCGGCGAAACCGAACAGCCAGCAAAACGACAGCTGCCATTTGAGGCGCTGCAACGCCATCACGTTGAAAAGTACGTGGTTGTCGTCCACCAGATCGAGATTCTGCGCCCAGATGAGCCCCACCGTCAAAAAGGCCACGAGAACAAACCCGACCGGCGATTCAGCCGCCAAAACCCCCGTCAGCAAATACGCCAGGATGAGCGCCACGCGAAAACCGTTCTGCAGGAACCGATAGAAGAATGCCAACGCGACAAAGCTCAGAAGGACAATAAGCGCCTCCGGCCCGAAATGCTGGAAGATACGCCACACCGGATCGGAACAGCAAAAAAGGAAAGCGCACAACCCAATCAAGCACCGCACCAACCACCGACGCCGGATGTAGCTTCGCAACTGAATTTCAAGATACTGCGGCAAGATGCTTCGCAAAACAAAATAGGCGCAAGCGACCGTCACGGCTCCGGCCAGTTTTCCGAGAATCCCCAGCCACCAGAATCCGGACTCAAGACCGGCATTCTCAAACAAGAGGCCAACCAGTCCGCGCCAAAGACCGCCTGGCACACATTCGGGCGGACGGGTCCCCGCCGCCACAGCGACTTCCGACCACAGGTTGGGATGGACCAGCGGATACGACCAAACGAAAGCCAACGCAAAGAAAGCGATTCCCGCCAGAACCGCCATCAAATAGTCCCCGCGACTCGGCATGAACGCAATACGCGAAGCCGGCACGGAAAAATCATTGAACTTTTTCAGAAAGGATTTCATCGTCTTCTTTCCCCACTCCTATCAACCATTCAGACGAAAAAGCGCCGCCGCGGTCGCCCGACGCTCGCCACACGCAGCGGACAAAGCCGCACGGGTGGGTTCGCCCATCACGTACAGGCCTTTTCCACGCAACTTCGCCGCGCCGTATTGAGCCACAAACGACTCAACAGCCGAAGCCGAAGCAAAGAACACATCGTCGAACGGCGGCAACACGGGCGCGGACGAGCAGAACTCGTTGTCGTAGAGAACAACATCATCCACCTGGGCTCCCGCCTTCTTCAGCGCGCGCGCGACAGCGGTCCCCGCCTTTGCACTCCGCAAACGCAGAATGCGTCGACCCTTCAAGTCAAGTTTTCGAATCTCGGCGATCAACCCTTCAGCCGAAAAATCAGAGGCCGGCGTGACATCGCTTGAAACACCGTAACGACGCAGTTCGGCATCGGTCCCCGAACCACATGTGTAGAACGCCGGCAGACGACGGCGATCGCCTGTCCACGACTGGAAGAAGATCCGAACCGAGGACGGCGACGTGAGGACGATCGCATCATAGTCCTCCGGCCGACGATTCTTCCCCGCGACACATCCGTTCGGCACAAGACGAATGAGCGGCCAGCGGATAGGACGCCCTCCGCGGTCTTCTACTGTTCGACAGGCTTTTTCCTGCACGGCCTCCGAGCAGGTGACGAGCACACGACGGCCCGCAAACTCGCCCAGCGACGGCCAGCGGTGCGCGGCGGCGGATCCCACCACGAACAGTCCCGGATCCGATCGTTCACCAAAGACCCGTCCGTTACGCGCGACCTCGCCCAATGTCGAGGTGGCGACATCTTCATGGGGTCCCGCCGCATCCCACACGAGCGCACAGGGGGTCGATTCGGACCACCCTTCGCGCACCAACCGCGCGGCCTCGGTTCCAGCGACCTTCGTTGCCATGAACATCACGAGCGGATTCGGTTCCGCCTTCGCCTCCGTTCTGGGCGCATCGGCCGCACGACGCGGCGTGTAGACCGTAAATCCCGTCGATTCGCCACGGCGCGTGAGCAAGAGTCCGGTTCCCGTGGTGGCGGCCGTCAGCGCGCTCACGCCAGGACGAACCACAAACGGGATCTTCAACGCCGTCAGCGCGTCCACTTCCTCGGCCAGGCGTCCAAACAGCCCCGCATCGCCCCCCTTCAGACGCACGACCCGCCGTCCCTTGCGCGCCTCGTCGCAGATGAGCCGCGTGATTTCGGGCTGTTTCATCGCGTGCGCACCACACCGCTTGCCCACGTGGATAAGACGCGGAGAGGCATTGAAAGGCTGTAAGATTGACGCGTTCGCAGAAAGGAGGGCATCCCCCATCAGGTCGTCATAGAGGACGACATCGGCTGCCGCGAGATCACGGGCCCCCACAAGCGTGCAGAGTCCGGCATCGCCCACACCGGCCGAGACGAAGCGAACCGCCTTCACAAAACGTTCGCGCATCGCGAGCAGGCGCGCGTCACCAGCCCGAAACACAACGGCTAGATAACCCTGTGCTTCCGGCGGCGTAAGTGCCTCGAGCGGAATCGGCAGAAGGTCGAGATCCGACAGATCTGCAGGATTCGGGAAAAGACGTTTGAGTCCCGCCATCGCCATCAGCACGGCATCGTATCGACCATCGCGCAACTGCTGAAGGCGTGCATCGATCGCCCCGCGAATCGGCAACAGCTTCGCCTTGGGGTAGCACTGGGACGCATAGTCCCGACGGCGTTCGCTGGAAATGCCGACTTTCCGCGGGGCACGCGTCATTCCCTTGCGCAATACCCAGCAATCGCGCGGATCTTCACGGTTCGGGAGCCAGAACCAATCAAGGTCATCCGCCATCTCGGAAGGAGGCGGGAGATCCTTGGCGGAGTGGATGGCAAAATCAATGCGCCCCGTGCGTACGGCCTCGTCGAGGTCACGCGTAAAGAAGTCGGCGGCACTCTTTTCAATCGGTGTCGTGAGGTCGCGGTCTCCCGGCGTTTCGACCGTGACAATGCGATAGGACGTCCCCGGAAACTCCTGTTCGAGAAACGCGACTGCACCACGCGTCTGCGCGAGCGAGAGCAGGCTCCCGCGCGCGCCAATTACCATTGACCTTGTCACCGATTTTTTCATA
>JAZUGW010000034.1:0-3942 GCA_045641465.1 Kiritimatiellia bacterium
AACTTTGCGCGCAACGGCTTCGGCTGGGTGATTGTCGGCTGGGAGACGTCGTTGGTGAGTCTCTATCGGGATGAAATCACGGGTGCGTTGACCAAGTGGCTGAAAGGCATTCGCGAAGAATATCCGGATGTGTGCGTGCCGCTGATGAGTGAATTCGGCGAAGCCTGGCGGCGGGAACACCCGAACAACGATACCCTCGACTACCGTTTCGTCCAGCGCGGTACAGGCGTGCCAAGGGTTCAGTCGGAGCCGAATCTCGAGCTCACATGGTATATGAACAAATCGTTCCGCCTGGCGACACTGCGTGACTGGCAGAAGAACGAGGCGGCGAAAGTCATCGACTTTACGCGCTATGATCTGCCCGCGAAGGAGCCGATGGACGCTTCGGTGAGCCAGCCGAGTCGCAACTGGAGTCTCATCAACCGTATCAACCAGAAACAGCGTCGGCCGGAAGACCGGCCCGTGCCGATGTCCGCGCTTACAGCGGAAGAACAGCGGCTCGTCCAGTCGAAGATCGGCACGTTCGCCAATCCGGTCATCGGTCCGGACTGGCCGGATCCGACCGTGTGGAACGGCGGCGACGGGTGGTACTATTCGGTGGCGACGCTTCTCAACACGGTCTACCGCAGCCGGAACCTGATCGACTGGGAAGATACGCACACGAGTCCCATTTCCGAGGCGACGCGCGCGCAGCTGACGCAGGTGACGCGCAACCTCTGGGCACCGAGCGTCGTGAAGATCGGCGACACGTGGAACCTCTACATCTCGCGGTTCGTGTCCGACGCGAAATGCACGATTGTCGCGTTGACGTCAAAGACGCCGCAAGGGCCGTTCGTCTACCGCGACGTCGTCATCGATTCCGAACGGGAAGGGATTCTCAATGCGATCGACCCGTATGTGCTCGAGGCGGAAGGGCGTGTGTTGATGTTCTTCGGCAGTCTTGCCGACGGCGTCCATGCGGTCGAACTGACGAAGGACGGACTCTCCCTCGCGCCGGGAGCGAAGCCCGTGCACGTGGCGGGCATTCGGCGTCCGCCGTCGAAGAGGGTGGGCGCGTACGAAGGCTCGTACGTGATGAAGCGCGGGAAGTGGTGGTATCTGTTCGTTTCGGGCGGACACTACGGCGACCATACCTACTACCTCACGGTGGGGCGGTCGACGAACGTGATGGGTCCGTATCTCGACCGTGCGGGACAGCCGTTGACTGCCGGCAAGGCGGCGGCCACGCTCGCGTCGCAGGCCGGAGACCGTTTCTTCGGTCCGGGGCACAATGGCGATGTATTCACTTCGGCTGACGGACGCACCTGGATGTTCTACCATTCGCACGATGCGAATCTGCCCCGGAAAAGCTGTCGTCCGTGCCTGCTGCAGGAGCTCAAATGGACTCCCGACGGCTGGCCGTGTTTCGAGAACGGCCGTCCAAAGATCTTTGAATCGCGCTTTTCTCTCTAAAGGGGTTTATGCTATAATACACAACACATGAAACCGATTGTTGTCATACCAACCTATAACGAAAAAGAGAACGTGGCCGCGATGGCGGCCGCGGTGCTGGCGCAGTTGCCGCCCGAGGGGCAGCTTTTGTTCCTCGACGACAATTCGCCGGACGGGACGGGGGCGATCATCGACGAGTTGTGCGCGAAAGAGCCGCGCATCGCCGTGATGCACCGTCAGAAGAAAGAGGGGTTGGGCCGTGCCTACGTGGCGGGATTCGCCCAGGCGCTTGCGATGGGGGCGACGCACATCATCGAGATGGACTGCGACTTCTCGCACGATCCGGCCGATCTGCCGCGGATGCTGAAGGCGATCGGGGCGTTGCCGTCGGATGAAGCATCCGCGTCGCCGTTGCCGGATGTCGTCATCGGTTCGCGTTATGTGAAGGGTGGCAAGTGTGTCGGCTGGCCGTTCAAGCGGTGGTTCATTTCCTATTTCGGCGGACGCTTCATCCGATTTGTGCTCGGAACGCCGGTGATGGATCCGACGGGCGGTTTCAAATGTTTTACGCGGGCGGCGCTCGAAAGGCTCGGCGACTTTTCGCTCATTCGGTCCTTCGGATATTCCTTCCAGATGGAAATGAATTTCCGCATGTGGCAGATGGGGCTCCGGCTTGCGGAGATTCCAATCACCTTTACGGAACGTCGGGCCGGCACGTCGAAGATCACCGGGTCCATCGCCACCGAGACGCTCAAGATGGTTTTCAAGTTGCGGTTTGATAAATGACGACGGCGGTGGGCATCTGGTTGCGGGCCTTGCGTGTGACGCAATGGACGAAGAACGCGGTCGTGTTTGTGGCCTGGTTCTTCGCCGTGGCGGATGCGTCGCAGGCGTCGATGGCGCGCGGGGTGCGTCCGTTTCTGCTCGTGTGCCTGATGGCGCTTTCGTTCTCGCTTGTCGCGAGCGCGTTCTATCTGCTCAACGACGTGTCGGACTACGAGGCGGACCGGTTGCATCCCGTGAAGAAGCTGCGTCCGATCGCCGCCGACCTCATTTCGAAAGTCGATGCCGTGCGCGCGGCGCTGGCGCTCTTTGCCGTAGGACTTGCGTTTCCGTGCTATCTCGTGATGCGTCATCCCGACCGTACGACGGGCTTCCTCATTCTGCTGCTCTACACGGTGATGCAATGCGCTTACTCGGGTTTCCTCAAGCGTGTGCCGTATGTGGACGTGGCGGTGATCGCGGCTGGGTTCGTCTTGCGTGCGGTGGCGGGTGCGGCGGTGATCGCCGCGCGTATCTCGCCATGGCTTCTCGCGTGCGCGTTTCTGCTGTCGCTCTTCTTGGCGCTCTCGAAGCGCCACCATGAGCGGACGATTGCGGCGGCGTCGCGTGCGGCGCTCAAGGGGTATCATCCCGTGGTGCTGGATGTGTTGATTTTCCTCGCGGCGGCGGCGACGGTCGGTGTCTACGGGGCGTATACGCTTGCGGCGGATACGGTGGCGCGGTTCGGGACGCGCGGTCTCGTCTTCACGACGATTTTCGTGGCGCTGGGCGTGGGACGCTATCTGCGGCTCGTCTATGGCGAGAAGGCGGGCGATGTGGGCCGTCCTGAACGCGTGCTGCTGACGGACAGGATCCTCTGGTTGATTCTGCTGGGCTACGGACTCACGGCGGTCGCCGCCGTGCTGGCGGTGCGCATCGGGTGAGAGACGGTGTGTGGAGGCGGTATGGGACTTGAAGAGATTTCACGTTTGAACCGAATCATGGAACGGCGGCGCTTCGGGATGCGTCCCGGTCTGGAGACGATCACCGCCGTGCTGGCGGAGCTGGGTAATCCGCAGAATGAGCTGCGGTTCATCCATGTGGCGGGGACGAACGGCAAAGGCGCCACGTGTGCGATGCTCGACGAAGTGCTGCGGTGTGCCGGGTATCGGGTCGGGCGCTACACGTCGCCGCACCTCGTGACGATCAACGAACGCTTCTTCCTCGATGGTCGTCCGGCGGCGGATGCGCCGCTGATGGCGGCGGCGGAAAAGGTGCTCGACGTCGTGGACCGTCTGGAACGGGAACGCGGAATCGAAGTGACGTTTTTCGAAACGCTGACGGCGTTGGCGTTCGTGTTCTATGCCGAGATGAAGCCCGATGTCGTCGTGTTGGAAACGGGACTCGGCGGGCGGTTCGATGCGACGAACGTCGTGACGACGACGCTGGTTTCCGTCATTACGCGCATCGGTCTCGACCACTGTGACTGGCTGGGAACGACGCATGCGGCGATTGCCGGTGAAAAGGCGGGCATCATCAAGCCGGGGTGTCCCGTGGTGTGCGGCGCGACGCCGACAGCAGCACGGGAGGTCATTACGCGGACGGCGGCCGAGAAGGGGTGTCCCTGCCTTGTGGCGGACGAGCATGTGACGGTCGCGTCCCTTGCGCCGCTCGTGCTGGCGCGCGGTGCACGCCGCCTGCCGCCGATCCGCTTCGCCCTCACGGGGACCTTCCAGGCGGAGAATGCGC
>JAZUGW010000035.1:0-7867 GCA_045641465.1 Kiritimatiellia bacterium
CGTGCCGTACCACGCACGGCGAACGACTTCTCGGCGAGATTGCTCAACTTCGCACCCGGCTTCGGCGTCGGATAGGCCAACACCGCGATGTCGGCGTAGAAACCGTTGTCCTTTTTCTCGCGCGGCAGCACACCGGTGAAGCGCATCGGCCCCTTCACAGCCGTTTCCGTGGCGACGACACGCTTCATCGCGTTCGCTGGGGGATTCCACGGACCGCCCGAGCTCGACCAGCCCGAGCAGTTCGGGATGCAGATTTCAAGACCGAGCCGCTTCGCCTCCTTCTGCGCGTGCTTGAACATGTCAAACCACGCAGGCGAGTTGAAACTGAGCGGCCCGGACGGAATCGCACACCCGGCATCGAACATCTGCACGCCGCCGATGCCGGCCTTTGCGAGGGCCTCGAAGTCACAGGTAATGCCTTCCTTAGTCACGTTGCCGTTCATCATGTGGTACCAGGTGTGCGGTTTCGCCGTACGCGGCGGCGTCGCAAATCCCTGATCCAATGTCATCGCGGCCGACGCGGTCGCGAACGCGGCCACGAACGCCGCGGAAAGCAATCCTGTGTTTTTCATCGTAAGCCCTTTTACTTACCAGTCCTGATTAACCGCGCAGTTCCTTGAGGTACTGCTTCACGCCGAAGCCCTTGCGTTCCTCGCGGAAGAGGGTCTTGTTGGCCTCCTCGTCGTTCACGAAGCGTTCGGCCTTCTTGTCCCACGTGAGCTTGCGCCCGAGCTTCATCGCCGTGTAGCCGAGGATGCACGTGGTGGACGTGCGCTGCGCCACTTCAAGCGGCGTCGCGAGCGGGCCGCGCGTATGCATTTCCTGGATCCATTCGCGGTTGTGCTCCATCGGACGCGGAATCGGCTTCGCCACGGGGCCTTCGATGAGCGAACGCTTGTTCGCCGCGAGGGCGCGTCCGTTGAGTTCGCTGGCGGAGGCGCTCTTCGGATCGTCCTTCGTCTGCTTCGCGCCGCCGAAGCTCACATAGATCCAGTCGCCGTTCTCGCCGATCCAGCGGATGCCGCACGGATACTTGCGGCCCGAACCGAGATTCATCACCGCGCCGTTGGCGTAGGTCCAGGTGATGTCGCAGTCACCGTGCACATCCCAGAGCTTGCGGCCCTTCGGATAGACGCAGGTGCCTTCGACCGTCACGGGTCCGCCCCACTCTTCGCCGAGGCCGCGCTGCGCCGTGTCGATCTGGTGCGCGCCCCAGTTGGCGATCATGCCCATGTCGTATTCCTGGATCGTCATCCAGCCGCCGCGGGCGAAGTTGACCTTGCCGTTCTTGCCGCGCTGATGGCTGCGCAGCTGGGAATACGGCGCCTCCGGGGCGCGCCCCTGCCACAGATTCCAGTCGAAGCCTTTCGGAATCGGTTCCTCGGTCGGCAGATTGTATTCCTTCGGATCGTCGGGGATGCCCACTTCCACGCGCACGACCTTGCCGATGCGGCCGTCCAGCACGCACTCGACGCCGCGGATGAAGTTCTCGGTGGCGCGCTGCTGCGTGCCCGTACGAAGGATGACGCCGTACTTCTTGGCGGCGTCCACGATCGCACGGCCTTCGCCGATCGACATCGCCATCGGCTTCTGAAGGAACACGTCCTTCTTGTGCATGCAGGCCTCGATCGCAAGCTGTGCGTGCCAGTGGTCGGGCGTCGTGATCATGATGCCGTCGATCGCCGGATCGTCCAGCAGCTTGTGGTAGTCGCCCACGCAGCGCTTCGGATCGACGAGATCGCGGCCCTGGAACTTCTTCGTCGCGAGCAGCTTCTTGTAGTAGGCGCGACGGTCGGGATCGACATCGCAGAGGCCGATGAAATCGCAGAGGTCGCGTCCGCCGGACGCCAGACAGCTCGGAATATTGAAGCTCTGCGCAATACGGCCGCAGCCGATCACGCCGATCGTGATCTTCTTCGACGGTGCCGTCGCCCCGAGCACGCTCGCCGGCACGAACGCAGGCGCAAGTCCCGCCGCCAAAACACCCGCCAGCCCCTGCTGGCAGAATTCTCGTCTCGTCTTCATTTCATTTCTCCTTTTTAACATACCCGACAATCCGTCCTCCCCGTTTGAAATTATTATAGCATAATCTCCCATTTCCTGTACAGTATTCAGGGGGACTGTTTACATGTCCTGGAGCGAAAGACCGTGAAAGGAGATCGCCCGCGATTTCAGTTCCGGATTCTTGGCGAAAAACGCCGCCGATTTCATTCTAAGTTCATCGAGATCCAACCGGTCTGCATCATGCTTGACCTCATAGAAATCCAAAGTGTCATTCGCTTCGTCTTCACCAACAAGATCGATTTCGTTCTCGCCTTTGCGATCCCACCATCCGCCGAGACGCGTATAGCGCCCTTCACCGATGAATTTCCATTGGAAATAGCGTTCGAGGGCCACACCGGAAAAGACCTCGAAATCACGCTCGGCAATTTCACGCATTCTGTCGCGCCGTCCCAGCTCCAGAAGATATTCAGACTTGAAAATGAATCGGAACCAAAATCTGAAAAAACAATCGTCTATCTGATAATGGCAATTCTTCGCAACCGTCCGCTCGAAAAGAGGTTGTTTTTTAGAAACCAGCGCATAGTCCTTCTCAAGCTTTGACAGATACCCGCCCACCTCGACGCCCAACAAGTTCTTGAGTTCGGCCGATGTCGTTTTCCCCGCGGCGATGGCCGCCATAATCGTAAAATACGTTCCATAATCAGGTCCAAATTCATCGGCTAGAACCGTACGCCCCTCGTCAATGTAAGCCGATGTCGGAGAAAAGACGAGGTCCAGCATCTCGTTCCGTGTAAACGCCCGTCGCGACATCATCAAATCGACATATCGTGCCACCCCGCCACTCACCGTCCAAAGCGCAAGCAGATCGTCGGGCGTATAATTCGGGTGATAATGGCCGAATATCTCTTTAAGGAGAGGAACACTAAACGGCTGCAATTCCAACTTTGCCGTATTCCGGCCATAGAGCGGTTCCGAATCATTGAAGAATATCTTCTTCATCAAGCGATTGACGCTGCCGCAAACGACCAGATTGATCTTCGAGCGTGACTGATATTTATCCCAGATGTGTTGCACATCCCCGAATATTCCCGGATTGGTGCGAGCGAATTCTTGAAATTCATCCAAAACGAGCGTGAACGGCCGACGAAGCGACTCCCGCATCAATTCTTCAAACAACTCGCCGAATCGTCGGCAGGTTCCGTGAATGCCCAGCCCCAAGACGGATTCAACCTCCCGCTGCATTTGATCGCAAAGTGTAATCTCCGGCTGTCGGGTCACGGGAAGATTCAGATACGGAGTTTGAGAATCATCAAATGCCTGACGCAGAAGAGCCGTCTTCCCGACCCTCCGACGTCCCGTCAGAACGGTGAACTGCGCATTTTCGTATGAAAATTCACGCAATTTACGCAATTCAACTATTTCTTTCTCTCGTCCAAAGAATTTCATCCCATCAACTCCTCGTCATTCCAAAACAATCGTTTCGTTAACAGCCATTTCGTTAATGACGGTTAACGAACACAAATGAGTGTAACATATTCCTTCACTCGTCGTCAAGTCCATAAAATTACCGATTGGAATCGGTCAGCGAGCGGGCGGGGAAGTAACGCTCGCTGGTTCCTCGCCCTGACGTTGAGGTGGCCTATCGCAGACTCCAGTTGCGTAGCAATGCCTGGCCCATGGACAAATCACCATCCATCAATCCCTCACCGGATGTAGATGATCGTGTTGGCGAGAATGACGAAGAGACCGTCTTCCGTCGCCCTAAGGGAGTATCTTTCACGCGACTTCTTGTCGAGCTTGAATTTCAGCGTCTCGAGATTGGCGACTTCCGTTTCAAATTTGGCCACCTGTTCGCCACCCGTGAAACGCCGGCCCGAAACGTCGACGACGATCGTGGCCTCGTCGGCAAAGACGCAACCATAGGGAAACGCGCCGCCCGTGTTGCCGCCGTTGTTTATGTCGAGGCTGCGATTCGACCACACGCCGGTTTTCGTGGTCAAATCGAGGATGGCGCCCGTTTGCAATTCCACATTGGGGAAGTGGTCCGTGAGGGGCAGGAAGCGGCCGGTGACTTTCGTAAAGGACGCCGACCACCCCCACGGGCTGTCGCGCCGCATTGTGTAGTCGTGCACCGTAAAGGGCTGTTTGATTTCCGTACGGCAGTTGACGTCCAGATCCACCGTCGGCGCGAGGATCTCGTTCTTGTACACGCAGAACATGCCCGTTTGCGAACTCGAGGTCGCGATCATTTTCCCGTTTTTGATTTCGCCGCCGATCAAATGGAAATGACAGGTCGTTGCGATATCCACGGTCAGGGTCCAACCACCCAAGTCGACCACGCCGGAGGTCAGCGCCATATCGCCCGTGAGGCGCATGAACGAATTCGTCGTGAGCGTGATGTTGCCGTTGCAACCCCAGCTGGCATAGTTGTCCTGATTGACTCCGTAGCTCGCGTAGGTGCCGCCATTGAGGATCGTGTTGTAACGGTAGAGATCGTAGTTGCCAGCGCCGTCGAACGTCGCCCCGGTGTCAACCATGATCGTCGAGCCCATCGGACCCAAAAGCGCAAGGCCGCTCTGTGGCGAATAGGTGGCCTGAGTTCCCCCCGAAATCGGCAGGGCCAGCGTTCCGGCCGCAATGCGCGTACCGCCCGTGTACGTTTGCGCCACCTTCGGCTGATAGGTGCCTTCGCCCTCCTTGACGAGATGCACCGCGCCACCCACCTCAAGCGATGAATTGACGGCCGTCACGCCCTTCGGCACGTCCATCCGCAACGTGCCCGTACCCGCCACTTTGCCCGTACCGGTCAATGCGGAAACGGCGAGCGTCTTGCCGTTCAAATCCACGGTGCCGTCGATCCTCAACGCCTTCGCGCCGCGCCAATCGTGGTCGCGCGTGAGCGTACCGGCATTGACATGAAGGGCGAGCCACGGTTCCGTCGCATCGGGTCCACACTCGAAGTTCGTCTCGTTCTGAACCGTCGCCTGCGTGTAGGTACGATTCGGCACCGCCCCTGCGATCACGGCGCCGTAGAGGTTCCGGCACTCCCAGTTCTGCGGATCCATGAGATCGGCTGCATCGCCCGCGCCGATCCAAATCGCCGTCTGCGCCGTCGCGGTCTCGAGCGAATACGGCACTTCGAACACCTGGCCGCTCACATAGAAGCGGTTCGTCACCGTGGAGCCCGCTGTGAATTCGCCACCGCCCGAACTGAAGATCTGCCGTTGCGAAACGCGGTCGTAGAAACACGCGCGTCCATCGCTCTCGCGCCGAATCGGCACGTAGTCGATCAGCTTCGTGCCGCCATTCCAAAGACGCACGTAATACCACCAGCCAAAGTCGTAGCGCCCGCCGCCGGAACCCCGGCCCACATAGAGACGGGCCCCCGTTGTGCCCACCGGCGTTCCGAGATTCGCTTCGATCTGCGTACCGTTGCAGAAGAACGTCCCGTTGTTGAAATCGACCACATTGGGCGAGGTCGTGCTCACCGTCGGACGGTTCCCCTTTTTCGCACCTTTGTACCACCAGCACCAAATGTCCGCGTGACCATTGCTCATCGACATCGCAAACGAATTTTCGTCGAGCGTACCGATGTGGCCGCCGCCCCACCCAGGCGATTCGGTTGCGCATCCGCCGTCCTGATAGAACGCGAACTCAACGCGCGTACACTGTTTATCCTGGATGCCCGTATCGATCCACGTGCCCGTGTTGGTCATTTTAAGACGGTCCATCATCCCCAGTTCGCTCGCCGTGAGAAGATAGAGCGGGCGCTCCGCCGTGAGTCCCAGCGAGGCGGGCTCGAATTCAAAGATCGCGCCCGTGGAGGGCAGGGCCGAAACGACGAGATGCCTTACGGCCCATGCGAAGGGATCCCCTCCCTTCTTCGACGCATCGGAAACCAGGAAGAGCGCTTCCCCCGTTCGCCAGCCCGGCGGCACGCTCATCCGCACCACACCCGTTTCCGGCACCAGCTCGAACGTGGGTGCCGTGCCCGTGGCGACGTTCAACGAAGACGCACCCAGAACGCCCGCCGCCACTGTATCTCCACCCGTGAACATCGTGCGCGAGAGGTAAAACGCGCCCACGCCTTCTTTGACGAGTTTGAGATTCCCTGTGAGCACAAGCTCCGGGAGCGCCGCATAGCCTTCGGTCACCACGAGGTGGAGTTCAGCCGTCGTCGCGGCGCTGCTCGTGAAGGTGGCCGCAGGTGCCTCGCGTCCAGCCGGTACCACAACGGTCAAGGCATAGCCCGCAAGGTCGATCGTGGCCCCCGCCGAAAGCCAGGCGGGATAGGTGCCAAGACCCGCCCAATCGGCATTCCCCGCAAGCGTGCATGAGCCAAAAGTTGCCGTCTTCCATGGAAGGACCGCTCCTGTGGGACACGAAAACGCCACCATACCCGCAATCGTAACGGACGTGATACCGTTCTGGGGCACCGCATTCGGCACCTCTTCACCATAGAAGTTCGTGCACGTCCAGTTCGCGGCGTCGGAGAGGTTCGCCCGATCGCCCGCACCCGTCCAAACGGCCCGCTGGATCATGTTTTCATCAAGGAAAACGGGCGAAGACTCCACATCCGTCAAATATTCGCGCCCCTCCGTTTCCGCGCCGGCGGTAAAGGCGCCACCTGCGGAACTCTGGATGAGGTTTCCCGAAACGCGATCGTAGAACCCCACTGCGCCATCCAGCGTGCGTCGCGCGGGCACATAGTCGATAAGCGGCTCGCCCGCCATGTCCCACATCCGTACATAATACCACCAGCCATACGCCATTCGACCGGGGATGATCGTACTCGTGCCCACATAGATCGAGCGGTTCTTCCGCCCCACCGGCACACCGAGATTCGAGTCGAACGCCGAACCGTTGAGATTGAACACACCCTCGTTGAAATCGACGACATTGGGACGGTCGGTATAAACATTAGGACGATTCGAGCGCTTGCCAAGCGTTCCATACCACCAGCACCAGGAGGTGGCCGCAGTGTTGTTCATGCCCACCGCGAAGGAGTCTTCGCCCGAGGTGCCGATGACACCCCCCCAGGCGCCGGTCTGCCCCGTTTGATAGAACGAGAACGCGACACGCGAACAGGTGCTGTCGATTACGCCCGTATCGATGTAGCATTTGTTGTTCGCCATCTGGAGGCGCTCGAGAACCACAAGTTCATCCGCCGTGAACGCACGAAGCGCCTTGGCGCCTTCTTCCACGGCATCTTCGAGCGGACACGAGAAACAAATGCCCTCAGCCGGAATCGACGGTGCAAGCACCTGGCGGTTGGTCCAGTCCTTGAGCAACTTACCGCAATCGACCTCATCCCACGTCACGATCAAGGTCTTGCCCGTCGCGACCCCGGCTGGCACCGTCACGACCAGATTGCCGTTCGCAATCACAAGATCGTACTCCGCCGCCTGCACGGGCGCTTGAACAAAAGCGAGCTGCGCAAACGCCGTACCAGCGCAACAAAGGAACGCCATCATTCCCATCAGAACTTTTTTCATTTCAAACTCCTCGCTTGCCAATCTGTCGTCGAACAAAAAACAAACTGCCGTCGCCGCACCTTCATTTCCGTTTTACATTTGACACGGCTCGTCACGCATTTTCCATTTTCCGTTTTCTATTTTACATTTGAACGAACGCAGGCTCGTCGATGTTGCGCTTCGCCGTGCGGAAGTTGATGCCCACGAGCGTCACGGGGCGCTTGTCGCCCTTGTACGGGGCGTCATAACCCTTCTCGCGGATCTGGCGGATCGCCGCCTTCGTGGACTTGTTGAACTTGAACTCGAACACCCACACGAACTGCGGCGTCTCGATGATCGCGTCGGCGTAGCCGAAAGCGGAACCTTCTTCAGCGAAGACCTTCGCGCCA
>JAZUGW010000036.1:0-16559 GCA_045641465.1 Kiritimatiellia bacterium
TGCTGAACGGCCCGGCGAACGATTTCCGCTACACGCGCGACAACCACAAGACGTGGGAGAAGGATGCGGCGGCGGCGCTCGGTGCTGATGTGACGCGCCGCGTGCGGCTCGATCCCGACGAGAAGCGCATCTGGGTGGAGATCGAAATCCGCCACGCGAAGAATCTGCGCTGCCGCAGCCATGAACGCTACCGGCGTTATGGCTATCTCGCCTTCCCGTTTGATGTACCGGGCGGTACGTTCTATGCGCAGATCAACGGTCCCGTGATGCGGCCGTACCTCGACCTCACCGGCCACACGAGCGACGCCTATGTGGGCGCGCGCGACTGGGTGGGCGTGGAGAATGGCGAATTCGGCGTGGCCCTCGTGCAGCGTGACACGCTGCTCGTCGAATTCGGTGAAATCCACCCCGATAAGACGTGCTACACGGGCAAGCTGCCGGCGGGCAAGAGTGCGATCTATCCGTGCCTCTTCAACGACTGGCTCGTCGAACATCGGCCGGACGGCGAAAGCTTCAACCTGCGCTACCGCTATGCGATTACAAGCTACAAGGGCACCTGGCAGGACGCGCATCTGCCGGCTTTGGCGGCGCGTACGGTGAATCCGCGTCTGGCGGCCCTCTCGCAGGCACGGGTGAAGACGGACTGTCCGAACGTGATTCTAAGCGGACTCAAAGTCGCCGAAGACGGAACCGGTCTCATCGCGCGCTTCCGCGAGACCGAGGGCCGGGTGACGACGGCGCACGTGTGGCAGAATCTCCTTCCGGACGCGACGGTGGCGCGCAACACGATTCTCGAAAAACCGTGGACGGACGGACCGGCGGATGTGTTGGCGCTCAAGCCCTACCAGTATGCGACGGTGCGCATCTCGAACGGGAAGAAACTCGCCCTCCAGCCTGCCGACGACAGCGCCTTCAAATACACGGGCCTCATCTCGGAACCGAAGGCGATCCACGGCCAGCGCCTTGGACAGATCTATCGCGAATGGGGACTCGATCCCTCGCCCGCCTTCGACCACTGGGAGCTCTACCGCGGCGAGTCGGCCGACTTCCCGCGCGATCAGGCGCACTTCGTCGCGAACGTGAAGCCCGATGTGATCAAGGGCCTCGCCTTTGCCGTGAACCGCTTCGACGATCGCGGCCTCAAGACGCATACGCGCTACCATTACGCGATCCGTACCGTGCACACCGACGGCACGAAGGGCGCGTTCCATACCTGCAGCGCCCTCACGCGCGATGTGCCGCAAGGCGTACTCACCACGCATGGCGAAGCCGACCGCTGAAGTCGGTCAATCGATAAAGGAGTGACGAATATGAAAATCGACGTTCAAAATCTGTTTTCCGTCAAGGGCCTTAAAGGCATTGTGACCGGCGGGTCGATGGGCATAGGCGCCTGTCTCGCGGAGGCGCTGTCCGAACTCGGCGCCGATGTGGCGATTGCGGCGCGCGATTTACCGCGCGCGGAGGCGAAGGCGCAGGAAATCGCCGCGCGTACGGGGGGCGTTGTCCGGGCGTATCGGTGCGATGTCGCGCAGGCGGCGGAAGCGGATCGGCTCGTCGCCGAGGTGGTGCGCGATTTTGGCGCAATCGATTTCTGCGTGTGCAATGCGGGCATCTTCACGGGAGACGGCGTTCTTGAGATCAGTCCCGAAGATTTCCGCCGCGTGCTCGACGTGAACCTGGGCGGCGTCTTCCTCGTGGCGCGTGCGGCGGCGCGCGAGATGGTGAAGGCGGGGAAGGGCGGGAGCATTGTGGCGACGGCTTCGATGAGCGGTCATATCGTCAATCGTCCGCAGACGATCGCGAACTACTGCGCTTCGAAGGCCGCCGTGATACAGCTTGTGAAGGCGATGGCCGTGGAACTTGCGCCGCATCACATCCGTGTCAATTCCGTCAGCCCGGGCTACATCCAAACGGAACTCATCGCCGGACTCAAGGATATGCTGCCGGTGTGGCAGGGAATGATGCCGCCCGGTACGCGTCTCGGCTATCCGGAAGACCTGATCGGCGCCTACGTCTATTTCCTTTCGCAGGCTTCCGCGTTCGCAACGGGCACGGACCTCATCGTGGATGGCGGCTACACGCTGCTCTAATCCGCGCTCGTAGAGTTCTCAGACATCTTGAAAAATCGCCTTTAACAGTGAAATGAAAACATTTCCAGGCTTGAATTTCAGAATCGTAGATTAGGACGTTTTATGTTATAATAACGACGTCTCGTTGGAGCAATCCTGCGGGGCTATGACATAGTTCGTGATTGACTTCGGTCGATTGCGGACGTCTTTTGATTTTTTGCGTTTACGCAAACACGACGTTCAGGCGAAATACTACCAGGTTTTCAACTGTAGAACGGCATGGTTGCGGGAACGCGTCGGTGTATACCGGCGCGTTCCTTCTTCCTGTATTCTACAGAGCCTCTGGCGACGCCTGAGTGCAGGAAAGGGGGAGCGCGCCTTTTTCTGTATCGGGCACGGGGCTCGGCCGTACAATTCGCGTGGTACGAGCAATCCATGGCAGACGATAGACAGACGGTTCAGTTGCCTCCGCAGTTAGACGGTGGCAGGGATTCCTTTTCCGTCAACCCTGTTCTCAATTCACCTTACGACTATCCAGGCCGCCATTGGGAGATGGATGCTCAGAACCAGCCGACGGACAAGATCGTCGAACGGCGGCGTCCGTCGAGTTTGAAGTCGCCGATCGCCGCCGTCAAACGGAAGAAGGACGATCTGCGCCAGGACGATCTTTTCGGCGAGGTCGAGGGCGGTGTCGACTATTCGACGAACGAGCTCATCAATTCGATCCGCATTGAAGTCGACAACTGGCGCAGGCTACCGCCGGAACGCTGGAATGTGACGGCGGAGACGGCGCGTCTGCTCAAGTGGTGGCGCAACGGCGACAATTTTCCGGGCATCCGCCCGTTTTTCTGCCAGGTGGAGGCGGTGGAGACGCTCATCTGGTTGACAGAGGTCGCGAATACGACTGCGGCCGGCAAGCAGTTTCTCGCGAAGCTGGCCCTCGCGAACGACAACGCGGACAGGAATCTCTACCGCATCGCCCTCAAGCTTGCGACGGGCGCGGGCAAGACCACGGTGATGGCGATGATCATCGCCTGGCAGACCGTCAACGCTGCGCGGCATGGCGTGGGTGCCAAGTTCACGAATGGATTCCTCATAACGACGCCCGGCATCACGATCAAGGACCGTCTGCGCGTGCTGCTGCCGAACGACGACGAATCGTATTACCAGCACCGCAACCTGGTGCCGAAGGACATGCTGCCATTGATGGAGTCGGCGCGGGTCGTTGTGACGAACTACCATCAGTTCAAGCGTAAGACGACGATGGAACTCTCATCCGGTACGCGGGCGATACTGGTCGGTCCGACCGGGGACGCGGGACCGCAGATGGTCGAGACACCCGGACAGATGGTCGCACGCGTCTTGGGCGATGCCGCGGGGCTGAAGAACATCCTGATGATCAACGACGAGGCGCACCACTGCTACTGCCATCGCCCTGCGGATGCCGAAGGTGAGGGGGAGGACGAACTCGATTCGGATCAAAGGGAGGAGGCGAAGAGAAACACGGAGACGGCCCAGCTCTGGATTTCGGGACTTGAGGCGATTCGCGCCAAGATGCCGAACGCCCGGGTCGTCGACCTCTCCGCGACGCCGTTTTTCTTGAGCGGCAGCGGCTACAAGGAGGGGACGCTTTTCCCGTGGACGGTGAGCGACTTTTCGCTGATGGATGCGTTGGAATGCGGCATTGTCAAGCTCCCGCGCATTCCCGTGGACGACAACATCGTCACGATGAGCGAGCTGCCGAAGTACCGCGAGCTCTGGAAGCATCTGAAGGCGGATAAGGCCGGTCGGGCGTTCTGCGCCCTGCGGGGACGCAGCAAGGCCGATGCGTTCGATCCGCGGAAGATCCCCAATCTACTTCACACGGCGATCAACGTCCTCTACGACGGCTATCGCGAGACGGCGCGCAACTGGCGCGAGGCGGGCTACAAGGCGCCGCCCTGCTTCATCTTCGTCTGCCAGAACACGGCGATTTCAAAGGCCATCTACCAGTTCGTTTCCGGTTTCGACATCACCGACGCGGAGGGGACCGTCCAGCACGTGAAGGGAGCCTGTGAACTCTTCGACAACTACGACGAGAACGACGAGCCGCTGAGTCGCCCCCGCACCCTGCTCATCGACTCGACGCAGCTGGAGTCGGACGAGTCGCTGTCGGACGATTTCCGGAAGGCCGCCGCGGCGGAGATCGAGATCTTCAAGCGTGAACTTCGCAATCGCGGCGAGCATCAGAAGGCCGAGAAGCTGAGCGAGGAGGACATCCTGCGCGAAGTGATGAACACGGTCGGAAAGCCCGGCAAGCTCGGCGAGTCGATTCGCTGCGTAGTGTCGGTCTCCATGTTGACGGAAGGGTGGGACGCCAACACGGTGACGCATATCCTCGGCGTCCGCGCGTTCGGCACGCAGCTGCTCTGTGAACAGGTCGTCGGGCGGGGCCTCCGCCGCCTCTCCTACGAGGCGGACAAGGAGACGGGACTCTATCGCCCCGAATATGCCGACATCTTCGGCATCCCGTTCCATTTTGCATCAGGCGTCAAGAATCCGCCGCCGATCCTGCCGCCCGACATCCTCCATGTCCATGCGGTGAGACCGGATCGGGATGCGTTGGCCATTCATTTCCCCCGCGTCCTCGGCTACTATCTCGAGATGGTCTCTCCCGACGTGAAACTTGCCGCGTCTTTCACGGATTCGTCCGAACTCGTGATAACGCCGAACGAGGTGGGGCCGACAAGGGTTTTGAATGCGGGTGCTGTCGGCGAGAAGGCGATGCTCGTCTATCGAGGCGGCAGACGTCGTCGTTCCGACATCATCATGCAGCTCACGAAGCGGTTCGTCGAGAAGTTCTACACGCGCGAGGGCTACACGGCGCTTGACCGCGTGCGTCTGTTCGGCCAGGTGAAGCGACTCTTTACGGGCTGGATCGATCGTGGCTATCTGAAGTGCATGAACGTTCCCGAGGATGTCGTTGTCGACTATCCGAATTTGATGGACGACGCGTGCAATCGGCTGAATGACGCAATCGTCCGCGAGGTGACGGCGAAAGCGCAGGCCAGCATTTCGGTGCTGCTCGACGACTTCCTGCCGACGGGATCAACTTCGTCCGTCAACTTCCACATCTCACGTGAGAAGAAGATCGCGTATGAGACGCACGAGGCGAAATCCCATGTCAACTATGCGATCTGCGACTCGGGATGGGAGGAGGTCCTGTGCCGCGTCCTCGAGGCGCATCCGAAGACGATTGCCTATGTCAAGAACTACGGACTTGATTTCGAAGTGCCGTATGTGATCGGCAACGAGCGGCGGCAGTATCTGCCGGACTTCATCGTTCTCGTCGACGACGGACATGGGCGCGAGGATCCGCTCCATCTTGTCATCGAGGTGAAGGGGTATCGCTACCTCGACGCCAACGCCAAGAAATCGACGATGGAGACCTATTGGATTCCGGGCGTCAACAAGTTGAAAACCTACGGCCGCTGGGCGTTCGTGGAACTCAACCGGGACCACTTCCAGAGGGATGTCTTCACGGAGGACGACCAGCTGTTTGAAAACTGCCGAGACACCTATGCCGCGGAAGTGGAGAAGTTGATGCTCGGGCCGTCGGAACAGGAATGAGAATGAGGGCGCTGTAAGAGGAGGAAGAGGCAATGGCACGACAGAAGAAAACACCCGAAACGCCCGTCGAGGCGTATGAAATGCACGGCGAATACAAGCGGCCGGTGCTGATGACGGGTGAGTACAGCGGCATCAATCCCGAAGAACTGGTCGGGAAGGCGACGCCGACGGTCCGCTATCCGCTTGCGGGGAACGGAACGTCGTCCACGCTGGACGCGGAATTCGCCGCACGCGACCCCGACCTCGACCCGCAGTACGTCTGGCGGGGCAAAAAGCCGAACGACATCAACACCTTGGAGACCGCCGCGCCGTTCATCTACCAGCAGGAGAAGATCTTTCCGCGGATGCTCATCGAGGAGATGAAGCGCCAGACGGCCATCCGCCGGAACGCCGCCGAGGCGCAGATGATGCTGGGCGAGGGACTCGAGGATTTCGATCCGACCGCAAAACCCAGCTTCTACAACCACGAGGAGGGATGGAAGAACCGGATGATCCTCGGCGACTCGCTGCAGGTGATGGCCTCGCTTGCCGAGAACGAACGTCTCCGCGGCAAGGTGCAGATGATCTACTTCGATCCACCCTATGGCATCAAGTTCAACTCCAACTGGCAGCCATCGACCAAGTCGACGAATGTGAAGGACGGCGCAGTCGCCGACATCACCCGCGAACCGGAAATGGTCAAGGCCTTCCGCGACACCTGGCACGACGGCATCCATTCGTATCTCGGCTATCTCCGCGACCGTCTGACGGTGGCGCGGGATTTGCTGACGGACAGCGGCAGCGTGTTCGTGCAGATCGGTGACGCCAATGTCCATAAAGTGCGGGCGTTGATGGAAGAGATCTTTGGCGAGGAGAACTTTGTAAGTCAAATCACATATACATCAACAAGCGGATTGGGAGGCGAACGACTTAGCAATGCAACGAATTACATTTTGTGGTTTGCTCGCAGAATTGAATTGGTTAAATTCCGTTCAATATGGGCTGAACGAGATTTCGCAAACGATGTGAGGCTGAGTTATAAACGTGTTCAAATGCGTAATGGTGTCAGAATTCCATTGAATGAATTTGAAAAAACTTATGGTGATATCACGCAGGATACGCTTGATCGTAATGGCGCAACATTGTTTGCATTGAGTGATGTTACTTCAGCTAATCACGGACAAGGTGTGAGTGTAGATGGGTTTTCAAAATTTTGCTTTGAAGGTAACTCTTTTTCGCCTGGGAAGCGAACATTTACAACTCACAAAGAAGGGATGGAAAGACTTGCTCGTTCCTGTCGCCTTGCAGTGAATAATAGTGGGACATTGCGCTACGTTCGGTTTAGGGATGATTTCAATGCTTTGCCGATGAATAATGTTTGGCTGGACACAACAACGGGAGGATTCAAGTCTTCAGAGAAGATATATGTTGTGCAAACGTCAGAGATACTTATCGGGCGGTGCATGCTGATGTGTACTGACCCTGGCGACCTCGTCCTTGACCCGACGTGTGGCTCGGGGACGACGGCGACTGTTGCGGAGCAGTGGGGGCGGCGGTGGATTACGATTGATACGTCCCGTGTGGCGATTGCGCTTGCGCGGCGGCGGGTGATGACGGCGAAGTATCCGTATTATCTGCTCGCGGATAGCGAGGCGGGGCTCAAGAAGGAGATGGAGGTGACGGGCAAGGTTATTCGGCGGCCGACGTTCAACAAGATCTCGCAGGGTTTCGTTTACGAGCGCGTGCCTCATATCACGCTCAAGGCGATCGCGAACAACAGCGAGATTGACACGATCTGGGAGAAATACGCGGCGGAATCGTTGCGTATCCGCACGAGGTTGTCAGAGGAGCTGTCTGTTGAGTCTGTGATTGAAGAATGGGAGGTTCCACGGGAAATCGTTTCGTTTCACGGTGATGCTGAGAAGTTGAGTGATGAGTTCTATGAATTGAAGCGGAAGCGGCAGGCGGAGATTGACGTTTCGATTGCGAGGTCTGCGGATACGGAATACCTCTACGATAAGCCGTATGAGGACAAGAAGCGGGTACGCGTGGCGGGGCCGTTTACGGTGGAGTCCATCGCGCCGGTTCGGTCGCTTGTTTCCGAGGCGGATGGAACATTCTCCGATCCGGCAATGAAGCTCGCGCGGGATGTCGACTACGGAAATGGCATGAACTATGTGACGCGGATGATCCGCACGCTCCGCAAGAACGGTGTCAAACAGGCGAGGAAGGGGGACAGGATCGAGTTCACCAGCGTCGAACCGTGGGCGAATGGAAGGTATGTCGCCGCGGAGGCGTGGGGCGAGGCGAGTGAGACGAGCGGCAAGTCGAAGCGGTATGCGATCGCATTTGGTCCGGAATTCGGGTCTGTCACGCGGCTGGATGTGAAGAACGCAGCACGCGAGGCGCTGGAATGCGGTTTTGACGTGCTCGTCTATTGTGCGTTCAACTTCGAGGCGTATGTCGAGGAGGGAAGCGACCAGGGGATGGGGCGACTCAAGGTGCTCCAGGCGCGCATGAACAGCGATCTCCATATGTCCACAGACCTGAAGGACACGGGCAGCGGCAATCCGTTCGTCATCTTCGGCGAACCCGACATCGAACTCGAACACACGGAGGATGATCTTTACACGGTGACGATTCGGGGTGTGGACGTCTACGATCCCAAGCGGGACGAGGTGAGGAACGACGACGCGGACGCGATTGATTGCTGGATGCTCGACACCGACTATTCGGGCGAGGCGTTCTTTGCGCGCCAGGTCTATTTCCCGGGCAAGGACGATGTCTACAAGGCCTTCAAGGTCTTCCTCAAAAACGACATCGACGAGGAGGAATGGGAGTCCGTGGCAAAGACCGTGTCGCGGCCGTTTCCGCGACCGAAGTCCGGACAGATCGCCGTGAAAGTCATCAACCACTTCGGCGACGAGGTGATGAAGGTGTTTGAAATCCGCTGAGCCGACGCAGAACCACTTTGGATGACGGTAAGTTTTCAGTTCACGAAAGGGCGTAATTTATGTATACTAGTGCCGTCATGGAAATCGACTCTCTCCGCGTCATTTGCGAATCCGCCGCGCTGGCCTGCGCGGCGGGCGTTGGCGTTTGCACGATTGGAGCCGGTGCCTACTGGATCGCGAAGAAGCTCGCGCGCAGTGCGCGGCAGATCGCCGCCGTGTCTCTTGTCGGGGCCGTGTTGATTGGCGGAATGGTGGTAGTCGGAACCGATGATGCGGGAACGAAACCGGGTACGAATGATGTCACCCAGGTTGAAGGAGATACGAACACAACAACGCAAGTTGAAGGTGGCACGAACAATGTTGGACAGACAGACGGTGACTTGACGGGGACGAATGACACGGGGAGTGTCGGAGGACCGTTGATGTTGGGACTCTTTGGGTATCCGAATCTGGGACAGATGTTTGAATCAATCACTGATGAAGACATCGCGCAGGGATGGCGTCTCGTCTCGGCGAGTTCGAACGCGCTTCCCGCATCGACTTTCGTAAAGCCTGACGGAGCCGCAGTGTGGGAGAATGCGCGGGACTTTGGCGCGGGCTGGGGCAGCTGGAAGATTCCCCTTGACGGGTGGCGATTCTCGTTTGGTGATGAAGGAATGACGAACGCGTTTGTTTGGGTTGAAGGCTACTTCCGTTCACGCTTCAACAGCCGGACGAATGAGATAACGCTGCTGAACGAGCGGATGGCGCTCTGCCCCGCCGCGAACTGGTCGCGCTATAATCTCCCGGCGAGTCGAGCTTGGTCCATGACGAATGGTGTCGGTGGAATCGTCACGACATTCGAGAACGCGGCGGTCGGAGACGATCCGTCGAAGGTCGCGAGCGCGCAGATGGAACTGTCGCCGCAGGATGGTACGGTGTCGCTTCGTTACGATCTGCGCTCGATCGGCGAGTCGCTGTATGAGGCGGGTATTACGGCGAACGGCACGAACCACTTCGTGACGGTCGGTTCGAATACGAGCGAAGTTGTCTTTCAGCGCGTCCATCCCGACGACTGGGACTTCGACGGGCTGCCGAACGCGCTCGACCCCAGTCCGCGTCAGGCCGATGCAGGTGCGGGCTTTAACCAGAGCGACACGTGGGCGATGCTCGCCTTTCCGAGTAACGCGGCGGAAATAGCGTCGATGGGTTACGCCGCCTGGGCGGCGGCGCGCGCCGCCGATCCGAACCGGCGGCTTGTCGCCCTCACTTTTGTCTCTATGAAGAACGCCTGGCCGGCCTGCCTCACATTCGGAGACGTACAGGTGATGTGCGACGGGGCCGAGGAGATTATTTTCCCCGTCGACTGCGGTGCGCGTTACGCCTTCTCGATTCCGGGGTGCGAACTTTCGCGGGTGCGGCTCGTCGGCACGGATTCCTACGCGCTGTTCCACCCGGATTGGTGGTACGGCCCCTATGACTTCAGCGCGGGCGATGTGCAGGTCCGCCTGGATGCGCCGGGGTCGGGATGGCTGGGAAGCCTGGCGGAGGTGTCGGTGGACGGACTGGACTGCGCACACTTCTTCCCGAACGACAGCAGGACTGTCACGGCGGTGGTGACGAACTGCCACGCCGACGCGTACATCGGCTGCACGTGGTCTGGCGGCGAGGGGATCACGTTCTCGAACAGCCATTCGCTGGAGACGGTCATCTCCTGGCAGACGACGAACTCCGTCGCGTGGGCGACGAACAGGGTGACGGTCGTCACGACCTACGAGGGCGGCTATGCGATCACGAACGGCTACGTCGTCTCCGTCGGACCGCAGGCGGAACCGACGACGACCTTCACGCTGGACTGCCCGGCCGTCCAGTTCCTGAACGACGGCATCGGTGGCGACCGCTCCGAGCGCGTCTACAGGGTCTCGGCGAGGCTGCTGGCGGCGCCGGGTACGCGCGGCACGGTGACGCTGGCGTGTTCCGGCGGTACGGCGACGACGTTCTACCACAGCGAATCGCGCCGATGTCCGGTTGCGATTCCCGAGACGTTCCCGCTCGAGGTGCCTTCCTCCGGCGGATTCGAGAGCGGCATGGATTTCTACATCACGTCGGCGCAGCTTGGAAGGGGGACGGTCGATGCGGTGCTGGTTCTCGACGACGAGGGGGGACGTCACGAGGTTTCGGTCTCGTTCCAGGTGATCGAACCGATCCGCAAACTCGTGAATACAAATGTCTACGACTCGGCTTACATCGTTAACCCAGTCTGCCTTGTTCGTGATACGGATGCCGTGCTTAAGGTGAGCGTCAATCTTGCAGAAGGTGACGAGTTCTCTACTACCAACAACGTGTTTCATCGGGTCTCTGGTCCGGGCGAGATTATTTCGGAGTGGCGTGTCGGCAATGACTGGTATGCGATTGTGGCCCCGACATCAAATTACGGATCAGTGACGATTGAGGCACGATTCAACGGTGACGCGATACAACCGCGTTTTGTTCTTCCAATCGTTGGGCTGAAGACAATCCCGGTCAAGGTTTTCATTGTTGATCCACCAATTGGGGAGGAAGGCGATGCATGGAAGGAAGAGGATATTCTTGCCGGATTTGAAGATGCCAACTTTATATTTGCCCAGATTGGTGTTAGGGTTGATCTTGTAGAAGTCAGACGGCATGTCAGAGATAGTTCGTATTGGCGAGTTCAAAGGAAAGAAGAATATTCACTGTCAACCGGAGAAGTATACGTGGACTTGTCAGAACAACTTTGCCGGCTGGTGGATACATACGGTAGTAATGATTGTGTCGAGGTGTATTTTGTTGGAGAGCTGACTCAGCCACCGACAGCGGGACTGTGGACGCCTCAAGGAATCGTAATCCCCAAGGATGCGACTTATCAGACCTTGGCACATGAACTCGGACACGCACTCGGATTGTTTGATTGTTATGTGTCGTTCAATCGACAGATCGTCGAACATGGAAATGAACCGATTTCGAAAGATCGCCTGAACCATTTTTCTATCGACTGGGGAGACGAAACAGGTCGTGGCTTCTATGGAAAGGAAGACACGCTCGCGAAACTTATCCAGTCATACCTTATGTTTGGTGTGACACGATCGGCTTCTATTGACATCCCTTATGGTGCTGTTTTCGCATGGCCAGCGACTGGTCGCCAAAGATTTGTATCTGTAGGGAAAAAGTACATCAGACCACTTGAGGAGGTTTATTCAAAATGAGTTCTCTGAAGATTGTGTGTGCTCTGCTGGGAGTATGTGTGTTCTTGCAAGTTCGCGCGCAGCAGGTTCTAGGTACGAATGATGTTGTAAGGTCTGAGCTCCAGAGATTGTTGGAAGTAACCTCTGATGACAGATATGAGGGCCCGACTCCGGCACAACGGGGATCCTTGACAAATTTGTGGTGGACTTTTTTTGCGCCCGCTTCGTATAGCGGTTTGAGTTTGACGGAAAGGAAGGTTGCCTACGAGAGCTATTTGAGTTCAATGTGTACAAATGATTTCCAACGGATGGATGGCGAAGAGGTCGCATTGTTTCGAGTCGCACTCTACCAATGTGAGATTGTTTCCTACACGAATGCCGTTCCCATGTTGAAACAACTCGTTCTGAATCAGCACGGGATTGCGAAGAACCACGCGCTCCGCATGATCGTGGAATATTCTCCCCCCACGGATGTCCTTACCGATTTCATTGAAAGTGTGATGACGAACAAGGTGTCCTATCGAAGGGAGGATCGTGGTGCCGCCTGCCGTACCTATGCTGACAAAGTACGACTTTGGGTGCCGCAGAATCCAGGGCAGAATCGTATTAAACAGCGTGCTACGGGGATGTTCTATCGCAATCGGATGATTGATGCTGTTGGTGCTTACTCTCTTGATAGACTTTTCATAGGGCAGTATCCAGGCTATGAGTTCAGTTCGAATCGCCTGGAGTATATTGGCTTCGTTCTGACACACCCACTTTTTAGGGAGGTTCCGTATTACAACGCCATCACAAACCAGTTACTTATGTCTAATGAACCGTTGCGCCAGCTGACGATTGGCGAGGGAGGGAACGAGTGATGACGGGAACGGTTTTGTTTGCGGTAGTTTCTCTCGCGGTCACGAATGCCCCGTCGGCGTTCTCGACGACGGTCGAACGGACGTTCGCGTGTCCGGTGGTCGTCGAAAAGGGCGTGGGGTTCAAGTTCGACCTGGACCTTCCACATCTCGGCAGCTCGTTCACCGAGCTGGCCGTTGGACACGACGGCAACGGCGACGGCTTCCTGTCGGACGACGAGATTGTGCTGCTCCTTTCGCAGGCGCGGGACGTGCTGACCGTACGCGGACGCGACGGACGGGCACTCGTCTCATCGCCCTATTCGTCCGCCGGCGTTCCACTCTCGCTGTCGTTTCGCCCGGGGCGCACGGGTGCGTCGGACGCGTGGCGTGTCGAGGAGGAAGGCTGCGATCCGATCAGCCAGGGGGTCTTTGACGGAAACGCGCCCGTCATCCGCGCGCTGACGCTTGCCCGCGTGCGCGTCTCAGGCCCCGCGGCCGCGTCTCTGAACGTCACGACGAAGCGCATCCGGGATGCGTTCGTCCTGACCATCCGCTAGCCTTTGCGCGGGAGATCGAAGAACGTGTCGCTGATTCTCGCACAGAGCTTCATGAAGCAGCTGAAGCGCCTGCCTCAGAAGGAGCAGGGTGTGGTGTCCCGCACGGTGCTGGACCTCCAGATGGATCCGACGACCGCAGCGCTGTCTCTCCACCGCGTGGACGGAAACGCGGGCTGGTGGAGCGCCTACGCGAACGGGGACCTGCGCATCATCCTCCGGCGGGAGGGCGACGGACGGATGATCCTCTGCTGGACGGACCATCACGACAGGGCCTACCTCTGGGCGAGGAACCATGTACTCTCGCGGCATCCGGTGATGGGGTCGATGCAGATTGTCGAGATACCCGAGGTCGTGGCGGCGCAACCCGTCGAAAAACTTCCGGGTGCCGCGCCGCGTCCCGAACCGCGCGTGGTCGGACCGTCGCGTACACCGCTCTGCGCCCGCCTCGGAATCGGCCGCGGGGATCTGCTCGGTTGGGGCGTGCCCGAGGTCTGGGTCGAACGGGTGCTGGCGGCGACGGATGCGGACGAGCTCCTGGATGTCGGCGAACACCATCTGCCGCCGGAAGTCGCCGAGGCCGTTCTTTCCATCGCCGTCGGCGAGCGCCCTGCCGATTCCGCCGGGGGAGCCGATGACGATGCATCGGTGGACGCGGAAGCCGATCTCTGGAATGGAAGGAACTGGTGGGTCGTGTCTCGCGATGACGACCTCAGGGCGGTTCTGGAGAACGCCGACTGGGACGCCTGGTGCGTCTATCTCCATCCCTCGCAGCGCGCGATCGCCTACCGCACATACGACGGACCTTTCCGCGTGAGTGGAAGCGCGGGCACGGGAAAGACCGTGGTCGCGCTCCATCATGCGCGGCACGTCCTCAGGTCGGACGACCGTGCGCGGGTGGCGGTCCTGACCTATTCAAGGGACCTGGCGGCGGACCTTCAGCGTCGGCTGCGTCCGCTTCTTTCCGCGCGTGAGCTCGAACGGTGCCATGCGACGACGGTCGCGAATTTCGCGCGCGAGCTCTACGACGGCCTGTTCCCGGGACATCCCCCTGTGATCCACCGCGAGGATCTGCGGCGCGAGGCGTTGCAGATCCTGACGGTGAACGCCGCGCTGCTGCCCAAGGGCATCTCGCCCCGTTTCGCGCTCTCCGAGTTGGAGCGGATTGTCGAACCACGCCAGATCCGCACGGAGGAGGAGTATCTCAGAACGGTCCGCCGGGGCGTCCATACGCGCCTGTCCGCCGAGAGAAGACGGGCGGTCTGGTCTGCCCTCCGAAAGGTTTACGACGGTGTCAACAGCCACGACGGATACGTGACGGTTGACCAGATGTACGCCGCAGTTGCGGAACGGCTGCGCGCGAATCCCGGCCTACCGCGCTACTATACGCACATCGTCGTCGACGAGTGCCAGGACCTCTGCGAGGCGGAACTAGAACTCCTGAAGGCGTATCTCGGGGAGTCGCGCCGCATCTTCTTCGCGGGCGACCAGGGGCAGCGGATCATCCGCTTCTCGTTCCCCTGGAGGCCGCACGGCGTCGATCTGCGCGGACGGTCCCGGGTGCTGAAGGTCAACTACCGCACGACGCACGAGATCCGCACGATGGCGGACCGCCTGACGAACGAGGAGGTCGCCGACGCGGACGAGATCGTGTCCAACCGGAGGGGAACCGTGTCGCTCCTTTCGGGGCCGCGTCCGGAGATACGGCAGTTCGCGGACGTCGACGCAGAAGTCGCGGGCGTTGCCGCCTGGCTCAGCCATCTCCATGACGATCTCGGGATACCTGGGCACGCGGTCGCGATTTTCCATCGCAGCGAGAATGAACGGGAGCGCGCCGAAAGGGCCTTGCGGTGCAGTTCCTACCAGGGCGAGTGGGAGAAGCCGAATGTCATCCAGATGTTCCGGGCGAAGGGACTCGAGTACCGCGCGGCCGCGGTGATGGGCTGCGACAATGACGTCATCCCGTCGCCGGAGCGCCTCGCCGAGGCCGATCTGGTCGCGGGGCTGGAGGAGATCTACGACACGGAGCGCAATCTCCTTTACGTGGCCTGCACGCGCGCCCGCGACTACCTCCTCGTCACGTCGGCCGGGATACCGTCCGAACTCCTGCTCGACATGGTCGCACGTTGACCCCGTTTCCCATTCGCGCGGCATTTGGCGGGGCGCAATCAACTGAAGAGCTCGTCATTTCAGAAGTTTGATGTTCACATGACGGGCTAAATTATGTATACTGTTTCTCGGATGAAAATCGCAGCCTGCACGGATTCTAGCGTAGAATATATGATGTGGCACTGTCTTTAATTTGCTATAATTGTGTTGTCCAAGGTAGTGTGGAAGAGCCAAGTGGCTCAGATCCAAAAGTGTATTGAGTGAATTTAAGAAAGGTGATAAGATGAGAAAAATTATTTGTTTTGGTTTGATGATGTCGGTGGTTGGTGGTGCGTTCGGAGGAAGAGCGTTCGATTCGAAATGGTCGGTGCAGGGGAAGCGGGTGATCAGCATTAATTCGGTGATCCGCGTCAACCAGATCGAAGTGTCGCGCACATGCAACAAGGGAACCGACGAGGCGCATTTGCACACGGTGGCGGCGGCGGAGCGTTTCCGCAAGGCCGTTTCCGATGCGATTCCCGAAGCGAAGGTGACGTGGGCGTTTTCCTGGCTGGCCTTGAAGGACGAACGGCCGAACTACGTGGCGCTGCGCAAGCGCGTCGTGGAATTCCATCATCAGTACGGTGATGAAATCACCTTCATACCCGGTGCCTACTTCGCGCCGATGTACAATTCACGGGCACAGACGAACCGCGACCTCCATGACGGCCTCGCACGTGTGAGCGAAATGGTCGGTGGCGGGTATCGTCCGCACGGCGTCGTGGCGGGATTCCTTGCGGCGGACAATCTGCGCTATCTGGCTGAAGTCGAAGGCATCCACGTGGCGCAGGGGACGATCTGGAGCCAGTACGGCATCGACAACGGCGATGGCGACGGTTCGATCTGCTATCCCTATTATCCGAGCCGCGAACACGCCTGCAAGCCGGCGCAGGGACCTGCCGATTTCATCGACTGTGTGAACTTGGACGGCTGGACGTGCGATTTCCTCTGCGCGCGGCGCTTCGGCTTCGAGGGCGGTGCCAACAGTCGCACGGGGGTGGGCCCGATCGAGACCTACCGTCGGCTCGGTGTGGCGCGGGGTCTTGACGAAACGCGTGCCGTCGTGCGCACGCACTTCGGCGAGAACTTTGCGCGCAACGGCTTCGGCTGGGTGATTGTCGGCTGGGAGACGTCGTTGGTGAGTCTCTATCGGGATGAAATCACGGGTGCGTTGACCAAGTGGCTGAAAGGCATTCGCGAAGAATATCCGGATGTGTGCGTGCCG
>JAZUGW010000037.1:0-24417 GCA_045641465.1 Kiritimatiellia bacterium
CGCGCCGCCGACCAAGAGGTAGATCATGAGAATTTCGCCCGGCCGCGCGGCGGGATGGACCCCGCGTTCGCGCTGACAGCTCTCGAGCGTGCGCCGTGTGCGGCCGATCGAATGGCCCGTGCGGTGGAACTCGCGCCAGAAGGCGCGGCGGTACTCCTCCGAGTCGAGGCCGAGCACGTCCTCCGCGAACCAGGCGAAGAAGGGCTTTGCGGGCGGTTCGTCCGGGGCGAGGGCGTGGCCGGCGGCGAGGAGGCGTGTCTGGATTTTTCGGTTCATCGGGTATCAGTATAGCAAAGCGGGCGGGGAGGGGCAAGGGAAAAATTGATTTTGTTTGCGGAAAGGTTGATGTGCGGCGGACGGCTGCCGATTATTACTAGACTCGAAGGCCGAGACGAAGGACGCGATCGACCTTCATCAACGGGCTGCCGCTTGCGACCTTCACGAGGACGGCGATTACGCGATGGCGGCGGAATCGGGCGAATTGAGCTACCAGCCTTGAAGGTCTCGGACTGCAGGCGCGGATGAAGGGGACGGCGGAAGATACCGCCGCTCTTATACTCGAAGAGTCTTTTTTTACATTGTGCGTGGTGAGTTGAATTTGCTATAATTACAGTGTTCACTGTGGGTATGGTGAATCATGTGGCTTTGATTCAAGGAGGAACGAAAAGTGATCCGAAATGTATTTGGCGCGTTGTTGGGGGTTGCGGCGGCTGTTTCGGTTGGCGCGGCGGAGGTTGTTTGGACGGGCGCGGGCGGTGATGGCTTGTGGTCGACACCCGGCAATTGGCAGGGCGGTACGGTACCGGGCGCGGATGATACGGCGGTTGTGGCGTCGTCGGACGCGTTGACGATCGACGAGAGCGTGCTGGCGCCGCTTGCGACGCTGCGCAAGACGGGCGCGGGCGAGCTCACGCTTCACGATTCACTTCTTTATTGGCCGACGACAATCGAGGTTTCGGCCGGTACGCTTAAGGTTGGAACGCGTACCACGGTTGCCGCCTCCGCGCGCTTTTGGCCCGGTACGGTCACGAAGACGGCGCCCGGTACGCTTCTTTGGCGGAACACGCGCCTTGCGGATGTGAAGTGGATTTCGGGCCGTGCTTCGGGCGGTTTCTTTACGCCGCGTCAGGTGATGCAGCCGTGGTTCTGGAGCAACGACGGCGAAACGGCCTCCGCCCAGTTCCAATTGTGGAACGGGGCCAATACGATGACCGACACGCTCCAGCTTACGCAGGTGGGTGACGACGTCTATGCCTACATTGCCAACGCATGCTATACCGGGGCGAATATCCTCGGTGCGGACATGCATGCGGGCTACACGAGTGCCTATCATAATGTGCCGAACAACTACAATCTTCAGGACATCCAGCCGTTCTTCGATTTGCCCGATGGCAATGTGCGTTTTACCGATGCGCAGGCTCAGGATGGCGGAAGCGGCGCGGGCGTACTCGTGTGGCGCAGTATTAGGCTGAAAGACGTTGTGGGCGCCGTCGGAGCGGGTGGTGGAAACAACCTTGGCGGCATTGCCAAATTTCCCTGTTATTTTCTCTCCAACAACGGTACGACGGCGACGGCGGAATTCCGTGCGTTCTACTCGGCCGGAAAGGGGACATACGGTGTGTTCGTTGTTTTCACGCAGGTGGGAGACGATGTCTATGCGCGGGCTGTAAACGGATCCTACAAGGGGAGTTCTGCCAATGTAGTCAATGATCGTATGTTCACAGATTCGGGTGCGGCTGCACCAGGGTATTCGGGGGCGACGGCGACGCGGTACAACGTCAAGAACATCCGTCCGGTCATGGCCTTTTCGCCGGATGTACGCGGAACGATCACGGTGGCCGACGGGGCGCGGTTTGATGTGGCGCTTGATCAGGGCGGAAAAGCCGCACCCGACCAAATGGAAATGACGCATGCGAAAACCGTGCACGTGTGCGGTGCGGGTCCGGATGGCGCGGGGGCGCTCTACAATTCCAACCCGTCGAGCGCCTGGGGCGCCACCTTCGGCCATGTGGTTCTCACAGGAGACACCACCGTGGGCGGTGGCGCGATTGACATTCGTCCGATGGATCCCTCAGGGTTCGCCGTCCAATCGGGCGAGGCGATTCTCGAGGGCGCTGCCTATACGCTTCGGACGCGTTGTGCGCGCTTTGGCCTCGTGAGCGCCACGGTGGATGTGAAGGGAATTGTGGCAACGAATACGCTCGTCATCGGTTATGTGCTGAAGGGGACGATGGCGGATGGCGTCCGGATGGAGCCTGGTTCGACATTGCAGCTTGCGGCGACGACGATGTCGGCTACGATCCCGCTTTCCTTCTCGGCGGGTGAACGGCCGGTTGATGTCATGGCGCTTGATGCGGCGTGCAATGTTGCGGGCGTGGTGAACGTACCGGCAGGTGCGGCGGTGAATCTTGCTGCGCAGAAGAACATCACGCTCTCGGGCGATGTGGCGCTTGGCGGCACGGTTACGAAGACGGGGGACGGGGTGCTCGTTTTGGAAGGGACGCTCTCTGGTTCGGGCACGCTTTCGGGCGGCAATGTGCGCTTTGGTGGAACGGCGAACCGCTGGGTGGTGCGGGCCGATGACGCGGGCTTCACCGAGAAGGTGGATGTGTCGGGCGTGACAGACGAAAGTTTCGCGGCTGGTCTCAAGAACGTGGAGGTCACCTATACGGGTTTGACGATGGGCAAGATGTTCGTGCTTGCTCCGGCGGGAACGATGACGGCCGAACAGGTTTCCGCGATTGGCCTTTCGGTGGTCAACTATACCGGAGGAGTCATTGCCGGTTGCCGCCTCGCGCTCAAGGACGGCGCGATCGTGTTGATGCTGGGCGATTCGACGATTCCGCGCACGGCATGGTGGACGGGACGGGGAACACCGAATGACTTCGCCGATCCCGCCAACTGGGCCTGCACGAACGATTTCGGTCAGGCGGTGGCGGGCGCGACGCCCACGTTCGAGTCGACCGTGTATGTGAATGGGGGTGCTTTCGACGTCCCGGAGGAGGCGTCGCTGTTTCCGTGCAAAGCGCTTCATTTGCACGCCGTCCTCGCAGGAGATTGCGACTGGTCGGGTCTGGATTTTTCCCGCGTAACGTCCGGCACGCTCGATCTTGCGGGGCACGATCTCGCCCTCACGCTTTCAGCAGTGACGACAAACGCCTTCACGTTCACCGATACGTCTACGACAGGGGGCACGCTTTCGCTCACCGTGCCGGAAGGTGTTACGGTGACGAACGAAAAGATCGCGTTCACGGGGTCGCTTGCGTTCGTAAAGCGAGGGGCGGGCACGTATGTTTCCAAGGTGTCCAACAGCTACACGGGCGGTACGACCGTGGGTGAAGGCCAGTATTGGCTGCATAACATCGGCGACAATGTGACGACCTGGTCCATTCCTGCCGTACTCCATTTCGGTGCCACGAATACGCCGGTGAAGGTGGAGGCGGGGGCGAGTCTTGACTTGCGCGGCAATCAGGGCATGATGTACTACCCCGTGATTTTGAACGGCGGGACATTTGCGAATACGGGGTTCAGGAACACGGGTACGACCTCGCCCGGCATTGGCTCGCTCACGCTGACCGCCGATTCGACATGGCATCAGAATCAGCATGCGGTCTTCTATGGTGGCGGACACGTCGTTGCGAAGATGAACAACCACACGCTGACGATGAAAATCGACTCTGGCGTGAATTATGCCTACATCGATGACTACGAGTTTGACAGTGGCGTGGTGGACGTGATTACAGGCGGCGGCTTCGCGCCGTATGGCGCTGGCATCGTGACGACAAACGCGCTCCTCCGAATGAATGCCGTATTGGTGCCGTGGGAACATTCCAGAATCGGCGACATGGTCATGCGGTGTCGGGTCAATTCCGCCGGTGGTTCGGCCGATTCGACGCTCGACATCTTCGGTACCTATACGCCGGAGAGCGACTACCTCCTGCACCAGGTGATGCAGAACGGTTCGGCCATCGACTTGGCGGCTCGCGAACTGCCGTGGTCGATTGAAAGCTCGATCATCAAAGGCGAGACCTTGCGCTTTGCCGAGGGTGCGCGCGTCCTTCTGAAGCTGGGCGACCGCAAGTTGCAGACGGGCGATCAGGTGCTTGCCTGGACGAAGAAACCCGAGCCGATGCCGCAGTTCATCTGCGACAAGCCGCAGAAGGGCGGCAAGTTCTATGCGGATGACGAAGGTCTCTTCTACCGTGCGCCCATGATGTGGATTCTCCTGCGTTGATCCCATCTTTAAGAAAGGGAGGGGGCAGGCGATACGCGAAACAGTCCCGCAGGACGATGAGGACTGGAACCTCGGTGATTCCTTGTTTTGGCTTGACCGGTTTCAATCCGATGTGGTATAATGCAAGATGTTTGAGATGTGAGGTCTTGAGTTGATGAAGTTTGTTTAGTATGTGGCACTCTTAGAGGAGAATAACGGATGAAAATGAACTTAGGTTGGCTGTGTGCTGGTTTCCTTGTCGGAATTTCGGTTTTGGGGGGCAGGTCGGTTGCCGCCGATGTCGTGTTGCCGGATGGGTATACACAAGTGGAGTGGATTCAATCCACTGGCACGCAGTGGATCGATACCGGTGTGTTCGGCAAGTCCACGGTGAATGTGGCGCTTGATATGGGTAATTGGGCGAGCGGAAACCCTCTCTTTGGTGAACGGAGTTCCAAGTCGGCGAAGGACCGGTTCGGATTATGGGGCGCGAATACGTGGGTGGCCATCAATTACGGGGGCCTTGATTCGGGGGGGAAGAACACTTCGGAAATGTCGGGGCGTGTGGTGGTCAGCAACGATAATTGCGTGCTTTTCGCCAATGGCAATTCGCTTTATACGGCGGCACGGCAGCAATTTGCCAGTTCGATACCGCTTGCCATCTTCACCGTGCGAACGAGTGTGAATCCGGCGACGACGGAGGCATGTTCCCAGTATCGACTCTATGGGCTCAAGATCTGGGATGACGGGGTGCTGGTGCGCGATTTCGTGCCGTGTCGCACGTCGTACGATGAAATCGGCGTGTACGACCTTGTCGAGCGGAAGTTCCATGGGAACGAGGGGACCGGTGTTTTCGTCGCGCCTGCCGTCGAGTCGGCGAGCGGTTATCCCGAACTTGTGTTCTGTGATTACATCCAATCCTCGGGCGAACAGTGGATTGATACCGGGGTCTTGGGGAAATCGACAGTGAATGTCGAACTTGACTTTCAGAGTTTTGCCGGCAGTGGTATCTTCGGAGAACGGACGTCCAAGGCTGCAACAGATCGGTTTGGAATCTGGGGGGCCTCCACATGGGTGGCGATCAACTACGGATCCCTTGATTCAGGTGGTAAGTATTTCTCGGAAATCCCTCAGCGACTGGTGGTTCGTAACGACAACTGTGATTTGTACCTCAACGACACTCGGCTCTACACGGCTGCGCGGCAGACTTTTGCGGGCTCGTTGCCGCTGGCCGTCTTTACGGTTCGCACTCAATTGGAACCGGCGCTTGTCGAGGCCTGCTCTTCACTCCGGCTGTATGGACTCAAAATCTGGGATGATGGCGAGTTGGTGCGGAACTTTCTTCCTGCAGTGACGGTTGAGGGTAAGGGTGGCCTTTATGACCTTTGTACCGGGGCCTTCTACGGAAATGCCGGTACGGGCACGCTTGCCTCTGGTGGTGATTTTTGGTATGCGGGTACGGAACAGACGATGCGGGCCTACAATGGAACGATGACGGATGCGGTGCTTGCCCGTTATGCGATGGTGGAAAAACTGGGCGATGGTGCGGTCGCACTCGGTCTCGATACCGTCAACTTGCCGTTTACGTTTCGAAGGGGCACGCTTCGGGTGACTCGGCCGGTTTCGTTTACCCAGTCATTTAAGATGCTCGGGGGAACGACCCTCTCCTACGATGTCGGCAGCGAGGGATGTAGTGCACTGACAGTCAATTCAATTGATTTGACCGAGGTCACTGCTGAACATCCCGTGACGATCGAGCCGAAATTCGTCGGTCTGGCGACGTCGATTGACAGCCCGCAGATGTTGCTTGCCGGGGCGCAGCTTCAGGAAGGTGATCTTGCTAAGTTTGTCCTGGCGGAAGGCCAGGATGCTTCGGTAGAGTTGCAGATTCAAAACGGCTGTCTGATGCTTGTGCCGCAGGGAGGTACGGTTGAAGTGGCGTTGCCTGCGGGCTACGTGCGACTGGCGTATGTCGAATCCACGGGAACGCAGTGGACGGATACCGGCGTGAAGGCCAAGGAGAATACGCGAATCACGGCGGAGCTGCAGGCCATGGCGGCGACGATTCAGCGCGGCTTTTTCGGCGTGGTCGATTCGGGGACGATGAACCTTGGATTGACGATCAACGGGAGCGGTTTTTTCGCGTCGTCGATCGGCGCCGCTGACGACCAGACTTCCGCGCACCTGACGGTAGATACGATTGCGCGGCACAGCATTGTTCTTGACGCGGCAAACGGCGGTTCGCTGACGATTGACGGAACGAGTCTTGAGTGCCAGAAGAATGCGGTGACGAGCCCGAGCGTGAGTGATGAGAACATCGCTCTCTGCGCGTGCAACAATGCCGGTGTCGCCGAGATTCTGCCCTGTCGGGTGTACGGTTTCAAGATCTATGAAGCGACGACGCTTGTACGCGACTTCGTACCGGCCCTGAACACGACGACCCATCAAATCGGGTTCTACGATCTTGTGGGCGCGCAATTCTATGGAAGTGCTTCTGCGACAACGTATGTGGGGGCTTACCCCGCCGAGTTGCAGGGGCTCAACTCCACCAAGACCGGCGATTTCCGTAAAGTGGTGAACGGGGTGAATCTCCTTGGCGAACTGACCTTGGAAGGCGGGTCATTGGAGGTGGCGGAGACCGCGACGGAAACCATTCGTTGCAACAGCCTCAACCTCGCCGGCGGAACGTTGGCCTTTGCGACGCTTGGCGTCGGTACGCCGGAGATTCAGGTGGCGGGGGCGGCGCGGGTGACCGGCAATGTGACGGTGACGGTGCCGCCGGCGTTGGCTACGGGAACATACAATCTCGTCTCCGCCGAATCGTTTACGGTGAACGGCGGCACGGTGACGTTGGCGAACGGTTGCGAACAAGGAAGCGATGGCGCCACGCGCACCGTGCAGATGACCGCAACCGGCTTGCAGCTGGTCGTCGGGCCGCAGCAGCTTCCGACGGGTTACACGCGGCTCACGGGCATTGCTTCGAGTGGTACGCAGTGGATCGACACGGAAACGGAAACCAGGGAACTCTCCTCGATCGATCTTCGGTTCTCCAATAGCGTGTATGTTAATGGTACGGCCTTCTTCGGACAGGATGCGTGGACGAACAACTGCTGCCTCCTTGATCAGCAATCCGGGCTTCTTTATTTCCATGGAAACGCCGTACCGATCGGGGCGGTACCGACGTCCGATCAACATTGCCGCGTGATCGTGGGCGCGGACGGTTTCGTGCACGTCACGCGGGGCGAGACGACAGCCGCGTATGCAGTGTACAATGCGTTCTCGGGTACCGATCGAACGCTCAACCTTTTCGCCGTGAAGGGCGGAGCGCATGTCGCAGCGTATACGTTGGAAGAGTGCCGCATCGCCACGGATGGTACCTTGCAGCGCGATTTCGTGCCGTGCCGCAATCCGCAGGGCGAGGTCGGTCTTTGGGATTTCGTCGAGGGCAAGTTCTTCGCTAACCAGGGAACGGGGAAATTTGTGGATGCGGGGACGGATGTCTCGGCGCGGCTGGACTATATCGAACCGACGGCGGCGCAGTTCATCGACACCCTCTACACACACACGGAGACGACGAAGATCGTCTGTCGGGCGAATGTGGCGACCGTCCAGCCGTATACCACATGGACGTTTATGTGCCTCTTTGGTTCGCGGAATGTGGACCGCACGAAGAACGCGTTTGTCTTCTACTCGCATACCAATAAGAACGGTTCGTCGTTCAATCGTTCGGGGGTGGAAGACATCGGCCCGTTCATCCCGTTCGATACGGATGTTACGATCACGTGTCTGGGGAGGCAGGCCTACTGGCCGGTTGCCGATGGTACAATGAATTTCATCAATGCAACGGGAACTGTTGACGCGGGCGTGAACTCGATGTACATCTTCGCCGTCAATTCGGCAGCGCCGGGAGGTCTCGGGGTGCCGGGTGGAAATAGCAAGATGAAGCTTTACGCGTTCGACATTTATGACAACGATGTGTTGCAGCGTAGTTTCATCCCCTGGCGTGATGCGGCCGGGCGGGTGGGGCTTTATGAGACCGTGAACGGAACTTTTCATCCGAATGGTGCCATGGGCGTGTTCGATTACGGTTACGCGTACAATACGACGGCGGACGGTGTGACGGTTTACGATGGCGTGGTGACGGATCCGATGGCGCTTCAGAATCGGGCCGTGCTGAAGATGAGCCGCGAGGCGATCAACCTTGCGCCGGTGGCGAGCTATGCCGCACTGAATCTGGCGCAGGGGGCGATCAGTCTCCTGGATGGCGCCGGCCGTGAAACGACGGTGGCGGGTGTGCTCACACTCGGCGGCGATACGGCGATTACCTTTGACGTGGTGCCGGGCGGGAGCGATGTGCTCGCGGCGGAATCGGTTAACTTGTCCGAGGCGAGCGCGGAACACCCCGTGACACTGCATCTCGTGCAGAAGGGCGGTGGTACGTTCAGTGCAACAGGGTCGATCCCGTTGATTGCCGGCGGCCTTGTGGCGGGCGACGAGCAGAAGTTCGTGGTTGACGGTTTGCCGGCTACGCTCTCGGTCGAGAACGGCATGTTGATTGCGACGTTGCCGCCGGATATCCCGTACACGGCGGAGTGGACGGGCAATGGCGATCGGACGAATCTTGCCGATCCCGCCAACTGGAACTGTCTCAACTTCGCGGGGCAGACGCTTCCCGGGCTTGTCCCCACGGCGGCTTCCGCCATCATGGTGGGGGCGAACACGACCTTCTGCTGGCTGGAAGGACAGTCCATTGAACGTCGTGACGTGATCTTCGAGAAGACGATCACGTTGGCGGACGACTGCGATTGGCGCGGCCTTGAGCTGCCGATCGATTTCACGGTCAACCTGAACGGACACAAGCTTCTGCTTTCCAAGACGGACGGTACGGGCACGATCACCGATGCCGCCCCGACCTATCAGAAGTTGGAATGGGTGACTGCGACTGGCAGCCAGTGGATCAACACCCATTATTGTCCCAAGACCGCGACGCGCATTGTGGCACGCTTCAACGCCATGGCCCGCACAGGGGATTGGGCGGAATTCTTCGGTGTCATGAGCAGTGATTCTTCTAAGAATGCGGTGGCGCTACGCTATTATAGTAATACGGGAACGATTAATGGTTTGTTCTGCAACGCCACTTACGGTGAGGCGACCACGGCCGTGGATCTTCAGAACACCGACGTGGACGTGATCCTGCAGTCTGGAAGCATGACAATCAATGGGACGTCCTATCCGATTACGACGGTGAACGCTCCGTATAATAGCGAGATGCGCCTGTTCTGCGGGAACAATAACGGAACGACCCGTCGTCCACAGGCTGTGCGCCTCTACACGTTCAAGGTGTACGAGGGAACGACGCTCGTACGGGACTTCGTGCCGGCGATACGGACGGCGGACGGCGTGGTGGGGTTGTTGGACATTGCCAATGGCGAGACCTTCTACACACTTGAAGCCAACAGCACGGGAAGTCTGGGGGCTGGTCCAGCCGTACGCGCGGATGTTCAGACGGTGGCGGCAGGCGAGGTGCATCTTGAGGTGCCGGATGGAAAGACCGTGACGAACACGTCGCTCAAGTTCACAGGTGGAATGAAGTTGGTGAAAGAAGGCGCGGGTGTCTTCGTTGCCGCGCTCAACGATCAGCTCTATGTGGGCGGTACTGAGGTGGCGGCTGGAAAGGCGACTTCCACATTGAGTGGTTCGGCGAGTACCACGTATGCGGCGAGCCATCGTTTGTGGGGCGCGAGCGGGCCGATCACGGTGGTGACCGGTGCGACATTCGACACATTGGGCAACTACGATTATACGTGCCATCGGTTCGTGCTGAACGGAGGCGTGTTGATCAACAGCGGATGCGACATGACCAAGGGGACGGCGGATAAGATTGATGCGAACGGGATGCTGCTCTTGATCACCAACAGTACCTATTCGGTCAACTACAATACCCGCCATACCGCCGGCGTGCTGGATTTGGGAGGTACTGAATTGACGATGCCGATTGCCAACGCCAAGCATTTCTTCCTTGACGGATCGAGCGTTTTCAGCAACGGCCATGTCACGGTCACGAGCGGGGGATGGTTCCATCCGATGACGACGCCGAAGGACATGCGCACGGTGGATTTCACCTTCAATTGCGCATTGTCGTTGGGGAGCGACATGCTTGTGCGGGATGTCACCATGCGGTACGATGCCGATTGGGCGGAAGGTGATGGCCGGATGTTGATTTACGGCGTTTTCACTCCTTCGGCGACGAAGAACTATGCGCGCAATTTTGTGATGCAGAACGGTTCGACGATCAACCTCGCCGCACAGTTGCCGAACTGGAAGTTGGAGAGCGCTCTGTCCAAGTGCAACGGCGTGACCTTTGCCGAAGGCGCCATCGTGGGCGTGAAGGTGGGGGACCGTCGGCTTCAAGACGGCATGCTCCTCATCGACTGGGAGGGGAAGGCCCCCCCGGTGGCGACATTCAAACTCCTTGACAATCGGAGTTTCCTCGTGAAGTCGACAGAGGAAGGTTTGCGGTGCATTGCCAACAACACGATCATCTTCCTACGGTAAGGTTTCAGGTGAATGTCCTCGACGAACCCTGGTCGGCGGGGACAATACACCTTGTCGGATAAGAGGTTGGCAGATACGGTGGTTCTAGAAAACAGAAAATATTGATGAGTATGAAATCGAGTGTGATGGTGTTCTTGGCATTGGTTGGGATGACAGCCGTTGCAAAGACGGAGGTGACGTTCTATGCGACCAATATCGTGCGTGTGACGAAGACGGAGGGGCGGCCTCTTGTGCAGCCGATCGATGTCGTGCGGTTGAAACCGGCGGCGGACGCTGCGGCGAGGTCGCCGTTGACTGTCGAGGTGGATGCGCAGGGCGTGGTGACGTTTCGATTGAAGGACGGCGCGGTGCTTTTGAAGGAAGACGGTCCAAGCGTGCGCAATCGCCAGTGGTTTCTCTTCGACCGGCATTTGCCGATGTATGGCTTCGGCAGTATTCAGGACGATCGGCTCAATCGCCGCATGGGGCGTACGGTCATGTGTCCCGGCAATCTTGATGACGGCATCCCGTTCATCCAGACTGTGAAGGGCTGGGGACTCTTCTGGAACAACACGTCGGTTACGACTTACGATGGCCTTGAGGCGGGGTTTGGACTTTCCAGCGAGTGCTGCGATGCCATCGACTATTTCTTCATCTACGGCGGCACGATGGATGGAACGGTGGCCGGGATGCGCGAGCTCACGGGCGACGTGCCGATGCTTCCGCGCTGGTCGTACGGATTCTGGCAGTCCCGTGAACGCTACAAGAGCCAGGCGGAATTGCTGGAGGTGGTGACGCGTTATCGTTCGCTCGGAATTCCGCTCGACGGCATCATCCAGGATTGGCGGTATTGGGGCGAACGCGATTCGCTTTGGAACTCGACGGAGTTTCTCAACAAGGGGTTCCATGACCCGAAGGGCATGGCCGATGCCGTACATGCCGCTCATGCCCACCTGATCATCTCGGTGTGGCCGAATTTCGGGAACACGACGAAGCCCTATGCGGCGTTTGAACAGGCGGGACAGCTCCTGCCCGGTGCCGGCTTTCAACGGACGACGCGCGTCCACAACGTCTACGATCCGGCCGCGCGTGCGACCTACTGGGACTTCCTCTCGAAACTCTGGTCCGTCGGTCTCGATGGGTGGTGGATGGACGACACCGAACCTGAGTTCCAAATGTCCGAACGCGACCTTGATCGTTCGCTCGGCTGTGGGACGTTCCGTGAATTGCGCTGCGCCTTCCCCTATATGACGGTCAGCAATGTTGCGACGAACACGCGGCGTGTTGCGCCGGACAAGCGTGTGTTCATCCTCACGCGCAGCGCTTTCGCTGGTCAGCAGTCCACGGGCGCACAGGTGTGGAGCGGCGATACGTCGAGTTCATGGGAGACGTTGCACAAACAACTGCCCGCCGGTCTCGGGTTCTCGCTCACCGGCAACCCGAACTGGAACTGCGACCTCGGCGGATTTTTCGCGAACCGGAGTGACAAGGACTTCGTTGAGCGCTATGTGCGGTTCCTCCAGTTCGGAACGACCTTGCCGATGATGCGGAGCCATGGCACGAGGTTTCCGCGCGAATTCTATTTCTTCGGCAAGGCGGGCGAGCCGGTATACGACGCAATGGTCAAGGCGGTGAAGCTGCGCTATCGCCTGCTGCCCTACCTCTACTCGGTCGCGTGGGAGTGTTCGCGTTATCGCAGCACGTTCATGCGTGCGATGGTCATGGATTTCCCCGAAGACGAGAAAACCTGGAATGATGGTGGAACCTACCTCTGCGGGCATGCGTTGATTACCGCACCTGTCCAGATCGGTCATCCTAAACAGATGTGCATCTATCTGCCAAAGGGGACGGACTGGTGGAACTACTTCACTGGAGAGCGTGTGACAGGTGGCCGTGTGGTCGGCATGCCTCCGAAACTTGACGAGTTCCCGCTTTATGTGCGCGCCGGCTCGATCATGCCGTACGGACCCGACGTTCAGTGGTCCGACGAGAAAACTCTCGACAACCTCGAAATCACGGTCTATCCGGGTGCAAACGGTTCCTTCACCCTCTATGAAGACGAGGGGGACGGTTATGGTTACGAACAGGGGCGTTATACCGAAATCGTCTTCCGTTGGGATGAGGGGACGAAACAGTTGACCATCGACAACCGTAAGGGCACCTATCCCAGAATGCTGGAAAAACGTCGTTTCCGTATCACCCTCTTTGGCAGCGGTACACCGGAGAAGTCCGTTGCCTATGACGGCAAGACGGTCAGTGTCCAGTTCTGATTCGTCCGCCCCTCCTTTGCCCCATCCTTCATCCATCTACGTTAATCGCGCGTGGTTCTTGTTCTGCGGGATGATTTGTGTTATACTATTCGTACCTCTTTGAAGGGGAAATAAGAAAGGTGCAAAAATGAAACTTGCTGATCTCAAAGGCAAAACGGTAGGCGTCTGCGTGTCGGGCGGCCTTGATTCGAAGACGATCTGCTGCGTGTTGCAGGATGCGGGCGTGAAGGTGAAGGCGTTCTCTGCGAACGTCGGTCAGCCGGATGAAAAGGACATCAACGACATCAAGAAGAAGATGGCGCCGACGGGCGTCGACACGACGATTGTCGACGTGACGAAGGAAATGGCCGAAATCTGCTTTGAGACGGTCAAGTGCCAGGCGATGTACGATGGCGGCTACTGGAACTCGACGGGTATCGCCCGTGCGGTGACGGTTGCGGCGTTGCTGCCGGCGATGAAGAAGGCCGGCTGCTCGGTGCTCGTGCACGGCGCGACGGGCCGTGGCAACGACCAGATGCGTTTCGAGCGCTATACGAACGTGCTCGATCCGAAGTTCGGCGTCTATGCCCCGTGGCGTGATTCCGATCTTCTCAAGCTCTTCCCGGGCCGCACCGAGATGGTGGCGTTCCTCGCGAAGCGCGGCATCACGGCGTTCGTCGGCACGAAGAAGAAATATTCGACGGATGCGAACCTCGCGGGCCTCTCGCACGAAGCGGAAGACCTCGAGTCGATGGAGACGTCGATGCGCATCGTGAAGCCCACGATGGGCGTGTGGCCGGAAAAGGCGCCGAACAAGGTCGAGAAGGTGACGCTGAAGTTCGAGAAGGGCCGTTGCGTCGCGGTCAACGGCAAGAAGATGACGCCGTACGAAGTGATGCTCGAAATGAACAAGGTCGGCGGCCGCAACGGCATCGGCATGAAGCATGCGCTCGAGAACCGCATCATCGGCACGAAGAGCCGCGGCGTGTATGAAGCTCCGGGCATGGAAGTGCTGAGCTGGGGCCTCAAGTACATCTACGAGGGCATCATGGACCGGCGTTCGACGCTGCTCTTCCAGCAGCTCTCGAAGCTCGTCAGCGACCAGATCTACGACGGCCGCTGGTACGATCCCGCCACGCAGGCGGCGCGTGCGGCCATCCAGGTTTGGGCCGACAAGGCGACCGCGGAAGTCACGCTCGGCCTTTACAAGGGCAACATCTTCTTCGAGTCTCTCAAGGGCCTCAAGGCGACGATCTACAACGAAGCCGACAGCTCGATGGAAGCTTCGAACGGTTTGAATCCGCACAGTTCCCAGGGCTTCGCGGAAATCCAGAGCGTCGAAGCCAAGATGCTCGCGAAGTCGGGACAGATCGCGAAGTAAGACGTGATTCGTCAAGTTTTCGAGTACGGGCCGTTGCTGGCGTGGGCAGGTCTTCTGCTGACGTTCGTGCGGCCCCTACGGCTCGGGCGCGCAGGTTCCTGCGCGCTCGGTCTTTTCCTGCTTCTGCTCTCGCAGAAGTTTTTGATCTATAAGGTTTTCGGCGGCGATTCGTTTGTGCCCGACTTGCCCGAGCGCTTTGTGAACGTCACGGGCTGGACGTATTCGTCGTGCATGGTTCTTTTCGGTTTCGCCTGCGTCTGGTGGGCTATTTGTCTCGTACGGCGCTGCGTCTGTCGGACGCGGAAAGCGACGAGTGTGTGTCGAGACTGCGTGGTGCTGCTCGCCTGTGCCGTGGTGGCGATGATGATTGCAGGCTGGGGCATCTGGGAAGGCGTGCGCGTGCCGCGTGTTCGGAACGTCTCCCTTGCCATCAAGGGATTGCCCCGCGAATTCGACGGATTCCGCATTGTCCAGATCAGCGATTTGCATTGCAGTCCGGCGGCGCGCAAGCACCGCACGGCGGGAATCGTCGCGTGCGTGAACGCGCTTAAGCCCGATCTCGTGTGCATTACGGGAGATTCCGTAGACGGTTCGCCCGAGCAGCGTTCAGACGATTTGTCCCCATTGAAAGACCTGAAGGCGGTTCATGGCGTACTCGGCTGTTCAGGCAATCACGAATACTATCACGACTATTTGCTCTGGGGACAGATCTATGAAGCCTGGGGCATACAGATGCTCGACAATGCGCATCGTGTCATTACGCGCGGTCAGGGCAAACTTGTCGTCGGGGGCGTGACGGACCGTGTGGCCCTCTGGAATACCACGCGGGTGATGGCGGGACCGAACCTGGCGAAGGCCTTTGCCGGTGCGCCGCCGGACGGTTGCCGCATTCTCTTGCAGCACCAGCCCATCAATCTGGCGTTGGCTTCGGCGGCCCGGGTACGGCTTCAGCTTTCGGGCCACACGCACGGGGGCGCGATTTGGGGACTCGACCGTCTCGTCAAGCGGATGAACCAGGGACATGTCCGCGGCATCTATCAGGTCGGCGACACGACGCTCTATGTCTGCCCCGGTACGGGACAGTGGGCCGGCTTCCCGCTACGTCTGGGCGTGCCGGCGGAAATCAGCGTGCTCACGCTTCATCCACAGCCCTGAATTTGAGTCAACAATCAATCACAAGGAGTTCACAATGAAATTCGCAAAGTTTCTTTCGCTCGCGCTTGTCGCAGCGAGCGTTCTCGTCTCTTCGGCGGCCGACAAGGAAGTCGGCGATTTCGCGACGCCGCCCCGCAGCTGGAAGAATCTGCGCGTGGGCGTGCTGGGCGATTCGATTACCGACAAGCACCAGATCAAGGGCAACAACGTCTATTGGCAGTATCTCACGAAGTGGCTGAACTGGGATACGCACGTCTATGGCATTTCGGGGCACCAGTGGCGCCATATCCCGGGCCAGACGGACCGGATGGTCAAGGAAATGGGCGACAATGTGGATGCCGTCTTCATCTTTGTGGGCACGAACGATTTCGCCGGCGGGGTGCCGTTGGGCGAATGGTACGACTATGTCGAAGGCCAGGTGAACTGGTGGGGCAAGATGCGTACGCTCAAGCAGCGCAAGCTTTCGTTCGATCCCAATACTGTGAAGGGGCGTATCAATATTTCGCTCAAGAAGCTGAAGACGCGCTATCCGGATTCGCAGATCGTCATTCTCACGCCGACCACGCGCGCGTTCTTCCAGTGCTCGCCCACGAACGTGCAGCCGTCGATGGACTGGCCGAACACGCTGGGACTCTATCTGGATTCCTATGTCCAGGCCGTCCGCGAAGGTGCGGCGATGTGGGGGTGCCCGGTGATCGATCTCAATGCCGAGGCGGGACTCGTTCCGCTGGAGAAGGGTGCGTACGGCAAGTGTTTCCGCAATGCGGACAGCGACCTGCTGCATCCGAATTCGGAAGGTCATCGCCGTCTCGCGGAGGTCATCTATACGCGGTTGAACGCGCTGCCGGCGACTTTCCGCCGCACCGCGAAGTAAGTCGCGTGTCGTTCGTCTGTCATTCGTCACGGAGGAGGAAAAATGAAACTCGCCTGTTTGATTGGTTCTGCGGTGCTCGTCCTCGTTGCTGCGGGGGCGGATTCGGCACTCGTGACGAATGGCGGATTCGAGCGCGTGGTCGATGGAAAGACCGAGGGATGGCGTGAGGTCGGTTCGCACTACGTCTATCGGGATGGCGAAGGTCGGAGTGGAACGCGTGCCCTCTGCTTTGAAAACAGCGACCCGCAATTCTATACCTTCCCGATGCAAAAGCTCTCGTTGAAGGCGGGCCATGTGTACGAATACGAAGTGTGGGTCCGTACCGAGAACCTGGTGGGGGATGAATCGGGTGCTTCCCTCTGCATCGAGTGGGATGGTCCCGACGGTCGCTGGATGGGCGGGTCTTATTTGGCCGGCGTCAAAATGAAGGGCACGAAGGACTGGACGCGTCTGGCCGGGGTGACGGAGCCCATTCCGGCCGGTGCGGTGAATTGCCGGATTTGTCCCTATGTGCGCAAAGGCATGACCGGCAAGGCGTGGTTCGACGATGTGGTCGTGCGCGAGCGTCGTCCGGAGCCGCTCAAGGGACTCTATTCCTCGGCCTACCGCAATCAGGCGGTCGAGGGCGAAGTGAGGTTCCACACGTTGATTGGCCTGCCGTCGGACGAATGCGGTCCGGACCTTTCGGTGCGGTTCACGTATCAGGACGCGGCGGGAATCTGCCGGTCTGTTCAGGCGACCAATTCCTTGATTAATCGTGTGACGATTCCGGTGGCGTCTCTCAAGTTGGGCGAACAGCTCGTGAAGGCCGCCTTGTACAAGGGAGAGCGTTGTCTCGGCGAACAGACGTGTCGTTTCACGCGACTCGCGCAGATGCCCCAACGCGCGACCTGGTTCGATGCGTACGGTCGCACGATCCATCAGGGGCGTCCGTTCTTTCCGCTGGGCATGTACTGGGGTGCGGTGACGACGAACTTGGTTGAAACCTACGCGAAGGGTCCGTTCAACTGCCTGATGCCGTATCAGGCGCCCAATTCGCGCGATCTGATGGATCTCTGTGCCGAGAAGGGACTCAAGGTCATCTACAGCGTGAAGGATGTCTATTATGGTACCCAATGGGCGCCGAAGGGCATTGAGACGGAGGCCGATGAAACGCGTTACATCCAAGATCGTGTCTCTCGTTTTAAAGACCATCCCGCCTTGCTTGCGTGGTATCTGAATGATGAACTTCCGATTACAATGAAGGACCGTCTGACGGCACGGCGCGATCTGATGGAAAAGCTGGATCCGTCCCATCCCGGCTGGGTGGTGCTCTATCAGTGGACGCAGATTGCGGACTATCTGCCGACATTCGATGTGGTGGGGACAGACCCCTATCCGATTCCGGCTAAACCCGCGGCCGTGGCAACGGAGTGGACGCAAGCTACGGTGCGGGGAACCCTTGGGTGCAAACCTGTGTGGCAGGTGCCGCAGGCGTTCAACTGGGCGGCCTACCGCAAGACGCCCGAAGAGCGGGCGAAATGCCGTGCGCCGACGGAAGCCGAACTGCGCTCGATGTGCTGGCAGTGCATTGCCCGAGGTGCGAACGGACTCATCCTCTATTCCTTTTTCGACCTCTACAAGCAACCGAATGGCGAACCCGTGGCGAAGCGCTGGGCGGAGTGCTGTCGCGTCGGCGCGGAGATTCGTGAATATTTCCCGATTCTCCTGTCTGAACCACCGCCATACCGTGTGGTGGGCGGGCTCGGAATGGGCGTACCCTCGAAAAAATGGAAGGGACCGAAGCGCCCGGTATCGCTTCGTGCCTGGATGAAAGATGGAGACGTTTACGTACTTTTCGTCAATGGCTACGATGAGGCAATGCCTGTTTCGACGTGGGTGTGGGACCCGTCCTTCACGCGGGCGACGGGCGTGTTCGGTCCGACGCCGAAGCTGATTCCGTCCGAGCGGAACAAACAGCTCGCGGTAGAACTCGCCCCGCTCGAACCGGCGCTCGTCCGCCTCTCGCGCTAAACGGAAAATGTAGAATGAGAGTGGTTCGTAGATGAGCGAGACGACAATCAATGACGCGCCGACAATACGCGACGAGGCGGCGGGGAATGCCGGACGCCTGCGGTCCGGGGACGAGATCCTCGGGCGTTATGTGGTCGAAAGCGGACTCGGCCAGGGCGGCATGGCCGTCGTCTACAAGTGCCTCGACAAGGTCGGTGGCGTGGAAGTCGCTGTGAAAGGCCTGCCGCCCGAAGTCTCGCACAACGCCGACGAGATGGAGGAGATCCGCGACAATTATTCTCTCGTCGAGGGGCTGCGCCATCCGAACATCTGCGGTATCAAGACGCTCGAGAAGGACGAACGTGGCGACTACTATCTCGTGATGGACCTTGCGCGCGGTGTGAACCTCAACCGCTGGCTGCGACAGCATCACGAAACGACGGACGACGAGAAAATCTCGATTTTGCGGCAGATCGCAAGCGCGCTCGACTACGCTCACGGGCGGAAGATCATCCACCGCGACGTGAAGCCCGAGAATGTGATTGTCGCGGACGACGGTACAGTACAGGTGCTCGACTTCGGCCTCGCCGCTCAGATCCGTTCAAGTTTGAGCCGTACGAGCCGAGCCGTCTTCTCGACGAGCGGAACGCCCGGCTACAAGGCTCCTGAGCAGTGGCTCGGGCAACCCCAGGAATCGGCGGCTGATCAGTATGCTCTTGGCGTGATTGCATACAAGCTGTTTGCCGGTCGTCTGCCGTTCGACGGCGACGACCTGACCGTCCTCTGTCAGGCCGTCCTCAATGCACCCGCGCCGAAGATCCCGACGGCCTCGTCGGTCGTGAACGCGGCTCTGGCGAAGGCCCTCGCGAAGAAGCCCGAGGATCGCTTCTCGTCCTGCGCGGCGTTCGTTGCCGCGTTTGCTGGCAAGGTGCGTGTCGTGCCGAAGCGGCCTGTTGGAAAGGCCATCGCGGTGGCCTCGCTCCTCGTCTTCCTGGCAGGCGGAGGTCTCGTCTATAAACATCAAGTCGACAGGCAAGAGGCTGCGCGTGTGGCGAAAGTTGCAGCCGACGAGAAGGCCAAAGCGGAGGAGGAAAAGCGGCAGGCCGAAAAGAAGGCGGCGCGCGAGAAGGCCGAAGCGGAGGCGAAGCGGCTGGCCGACGAGAAGGCGGCACGCGAGAAGGCCGAAGCGGAGGCGAAGCAGCCGAAGCCGCAGTCCGTCGACGAAACGGAGGTTCAGCAGAAGATCGCCGAACTGCGGCGGCTGCGGACGCTGATCGACATCAAGCGGACAGGACTGCGCGAGGCGGTCGAGAAAGTGGCGCCGTACCGAGACGACACCGATGGTCTTGCGGCGCATCTCGCCGCGGTCGACGCGGCTGCAAAGGAAGTGGAAAATGCGAAAGACCCGGCTGACGTGTCTGGCGCGAAGGCGCTGGCGGAGAGATTGCAGTCGGCCGTGGACACCGTCGCCGTCGAACTGAAGTGGCTCGAGACGAACAAGGCGGCGCGAGACAAGGCGAAGGCGATCGACGGCGAGATCGCGTCCCTCGAACCGGAGCTGGTGCGCGTCAAGGCCGAGGAAGCCGTGCCGGCGCGTTTCGCCGAAGGTCGGCGGCTGCAGACGGAGGCACGGAAGCTGTTGGCCGACGGCGCGTTCGAGTCCGCCGCGCAGATGTTCGGCGGGGCGAAGGCGAAGCTTGTCGAGACCGTGGCGGCCGCAAAGGCGTTCCAGCTCAAGCTCGCGCTCGACGAGGGGCGTACGTATGCGGGTGCCGCACAGTGGGAGAAGGCGCTTGCGGCCGCAGAACGCGCGCTCGCGTGGGACGCGACGAGCGAAGACGCCCGGAAGCTGAAGTCGGAGGCCGAATCCCATCTTTCGCCGTCGCTGAAGTTTGTCGTCAAGGTCGAGGGGCGCGAGGTGGAGGGCGCACAGGTGATGATTGACGGCAAGGCCTATACGTCGCCCGTCGAGCTGAAGAAGCTCGAGAAGGGAAGTCGTCTCGCCTCTCTCTCGGCCTCGTACGAGACGGATGGGAAGCGCTACCGCCAGACGTTCGCGGCCATCGACGTCGACTGGATAGGGCCGAAGACATTGGCTCTCGCCTTGTCGGAAGTCAAGGAGCCGAAGGCGGGTGACGTGAAGGAGCTCGAGCTGCCGGGCGGGGTGAAGATGAAGTTCGTGTGGTGCCCGCCCGGTTCATTCACGATGGGCAGTCCGACGGATGAGGATGAACGCGATGACGACGAGACCCAACACCGGGTGACGCTGACGAAAGGGTTCTGGATGGGACAGTACGAGGTGACGCAGGCGCAGTGGTGGTCGGTGATGGGAGATAATCCTTCGAATTTCAGGGGTGACGACGATCGTCCTGTCGAGCGTGTTTCGTGGGAGGACTGTCAGAAGTTCGTCGAAAAGTGCAATGCGGTGGTGAAGAACGTGCGGTTTGTGCTCCCGACTGAGGCGCAGTGGGAGTACGCGTGTCGTGCAGGTTCGACGGGTCCCTTTGCGGGTACGGGCGACTTGGCCGAGATGGGCAGGTGTTCGTATAACGGCGGTGAAAAGACGCATCCCGTCGGGCAGAAGAAGCCGAACGCATGGAACCTGTACGACATGCACGGGAACGTGTGTGAGTGGTGTGCTGACTGGTATGGTACCTACGAGGGCGACAGTACGGATCCGACGGGACCAGCTTCGGGCGAGTCCCGTGTCCTTCGCGGCGGGGGCTGGGACAACGGTACCCGCGACTGCCGCTCCGCGAGTCGCAACTGGTTCAGGCCTGGCAGCCGCTACTACGACATCGGCTTCCGCCTCCTCTGCTCCGCAGGACCACATGAGTAGCGGAGCAAAGGTGAGAAGCGTCTGACCGTGGCGTCCCGCGCGGAGCGCGGGTTTGCGGAGCAAAAGCCCGGCAGACGCGTGTCGAATGAAGATCTGTTTTGAGATGCTTCGCGCCCTGCACAGGTACCCCCTAAACTTGAAAATCTTCTATCTGTCTGTCGGAGCTGCGGCGATTGGGAAACGCGCCAGCGCCTCCCTAATCCTCTCCTGTCTCCTGCCTCTTTCCCTCCTGCAAGATGCCCGCGGCAGCGAAACGAGGCTCCGCGCGTACTCCCCGACTCGGTACGTAATTCTAATCAATCCGTGGACAAGCCCGACTCTGCGCACTCTGCGTTCTCAGCGTGAGGAAGATGTCTCACGCGGAGGACGCGGAGAACGCTGAGACGCAGGGGTGGCGGTAATTCTGTTCAAACCCGACCAGTAAAGAGTTTGAACAGAATTACAGAATTAACAGAATTGGGGAGGCCTTCAATTGGATTTAGAATGATGGTCGGTGTCGACCAACCTCTCATTCCCTCCGTGTCACCCTGCCTCCGCGTGCTCCGTGTTAAGCGCCGCAGGCGGGGGGGAGGTCAAACCGCTGAACACGCGGAAACCGGCTCCGCCGGACACGGAAGGCGATTGGAAAAAATGCGTTTCACGCTTCCATCGGCTCTTCGCCCAAGTCCATACGTCACGGGAGGATTACCAGTGGTAGGTCCGAAGGGAAATTTTCAAACTGCCTTCCGTGTCCCGCGAAGCGGGTTTCCGTGTGCTCAGTGGTGAAAAATCAGATTTGTACCGCGCAATCCACAACGGCGATTCCGCTCTCGCTGCCTCGGCAGGATTTTGGCATGAAACTTTTCGACATGCTGACTGGTAGTTCGCTTGGAGATTTGATATAATATTCCTCAAGGAATAATGTTTGTGGGAATAATCTTTGGAGCTACTGAATGAAATTTCTGGATCGAGTTTCCGAAATGGCCCGTTTGATGCGGTTGTCCGATGCGAGGACGGGGGGCCTGGTTGTCCTTTGGGGGCGGCGGCGCATTGGCAAGTCCGAACTCCTGAAGGAGTGGTGCCGCCGCGCGAATGGACTCTATACGGTGGCCGATCGCTCGTCGTCGGTGGTTCAGCGCCAAAACTTCGCTTCGGCGCTGGCGACGCATCTGCCTGGATTCGATGCGGTGATCTATCCGACCTGGAGGGCTTTGTTCGACGCCCTGTCACGCGCGGCGCGTGCGGCATGTTGGCAGGGGCCGCTGGCCATCGACGAGATTCCGTATTGGATCGAGGCCGATGAAACAATTGTGTCGGTTCTGCAAAACTGGATTGACGCCGAGAAAAGAGCGGGAGGACTTCTGGTGGCGATTGCCGGTTCGAGCCAGCACATGATGCAGGGACTGGTATTGGATGCGGATTCGCCGATCTACGGACGGGCGGACGAGAAACTGAAACTACAGCCGATCGGGATTCCGTATCTTCGTGAGGGACTGGGGGTCAAGTCTGCACAAGATGCCGTGAAGGCCTATGCCGTCTGGGGTGGTGTGCCACGATATTGGGTGGCCGCCGAACGCTACCGCAACGATCTGGACCGTGCATTGGACGAACTGGTCTTGGATCCCTTGGGCGTGTTCCACGAGGAGCCGAACACGCTTCTTCAAAGTGAGATACCCAGCGCGATTTCGTTGAAGCCGTGTTTGGATGCCATTGGTCTTGGTGCCAATCGGATGAGTGAGATCGCCGGTCGTCTGGGGATTCCCGCCACAACGGTCTCCAAGCCGTTGGCGCGTCTTGTGGATCTAGGTTTCGTCAAGCGCGAGATCCCCTATGGTGAAAATGAAAAGAGTTCCAAGAAGTCCCTCTATCGGATTGCCGATCCTTTCTGCCGTTTATGGTTCAAGGTCGTTGCGCCTCGACGCAGCGTGTTCGACAGTGCGCCGGCCGTTGTGCGGAATTCTCTGTGGCGGTCGTATAGTGCGGCCTTGTATGCCGCTGAATGGGAAGAACTTGCTCGGAACCATGTAGCGGTCTCGGCGCGGCTTTCCGCGCTCGCGGGGGAAGGTGGATTTTGGCTGCCGGCTGGGCGCTGGTGGAGCGGTAACTCGCCTGAACTGGATGTGGTGTCGTTCGATGGTACCGGCAGACGGGTACTTGTCGGCGAGGTCAAATGGTCCGAGAAACCCTATTCGCTGACGGAAGTGAAGCGACTGGCCGAAGATCTGCGTCGTCGGCCGATACCGTCGCATTTCCCGGCCGTCTCGGCCTATGTGCTCTTCCTCTCGGCTGTGGCGTCGGGAATGCCGAAAGTTGTCCAGGGCGTACACATTGTCACGGCAAAGGATGTCTGTTCGCAGAACTGACACGAGGATTTTAGAGGCTTCAGGCATAAGTACGGTGACACGGAGGGATTGAGGAGTCGCTTCGCGATTCCCAATCGCACCTTAAAAACTAAAACCCATAAGTTACTTGAGTTTTCGGTAGGGCCCGCGAAGCACCTCCTCACCGCCTCCGTGTCTCCGTGTCTCCGTCTGCGCCGCAGGCCGGGGTGTGGTCAAACCACTGAAATCACGGAAACCGGCTTCGCCGGACACGGAAGGCGATTGGAAGAAATACGTTTCACGCCTCCATCGGCTCCTCGCTCCAAGTTCATTTGGATACGGGAGGATTGCCAGTAGTTGATCCGAAGGAAAATTTTCAAACTGCCTTCCGTGTCCCGCGAAGCGGGTTTCCGCGTGTTCAGTGGTGAAAAAACCGATACGTCCTGCGCAATCCACAATGTGATTCCGTCCCCTCCGTAGGGGCGAAATTTTTGGTATAATAGGGGCCATGGAAAAGATCACGGCAGACATCTCGCTTGTCTGAATGCTTGAATGTTCGAATGATCGAATGTTCGAATGGTCGAATGTTTGAATGTTTTAATGGTTGAATGATCGAATGGTTGAATGTGAAGTGAAAATGAAACGGGGTGCTAATAGTATGACGAGCTACTGCGCGAAGGAGGATTTTGTTCTTTCGCGCGTCCTCTTTGCCGGCTTGGCAAAGGTTGTACTTGTTTGGACGCTGATCGTTGGATTGCCGTTGCTCGTTGTCGCCGACCGAAAGGATTGGTTCCGTTCTGATTTGGTTGAGGATTTTACGCGACCGAGCGAACGGAGTCGGGTGACGCCTCAGAAGCAGGAGGAAATGGCCAAACGTCGC
>JAZUGW010000038.1:0-5818 GCA_045641465.1 Kiritimatiellia bacterium
TGATTTCGGAGACCCTGCGTTGGCCAAAGAAAAGCGTGGCGTGAAGTTCGTCTGTTCGGACGCTGCGGCCAGGAAGGTCTTCCCCGAACGGTCCAAGTCCGCGCAGCCGCTGAGCGAGTCCCTTTCGAGTACGAATGTCTCGATCTGGGATGCGCTTCAAAATGGCTGCCGAGAAATCGGCTGTGTCGCCGAAGTCGAGAACGGCGTCATGACAATCCGGGTCAAGCCCCGGTAAGTTGTTTCCCTTGCGGGGCGAGGGATGGTTGTGCTATAATCTTGAAAAACCAAAACGTACAACAACGATGGAGCGATCATGAATATTCCGAGTGGATTGACGGAAGAGATTATGAAGTCTTATTTCGAACTGCTGAAGTTCGAAACGGTGGGTGCCGATCCCACGAAGTTGCGCGACTGCGTGAACTGCGCGATGTGGATCAAGAACTGGCTCGCGCCGATGGGATTTACGAGCGAACTGATGCAGGCGCCGGACAAGCTCGGGACGCCGCCGGTCCTCTATGCCATCCGTCCGGGCACGGAAGGGGCGATGACGATTCTCTTCTACGGACACTACGACGTGCAGCCGGCCGATCCGCTGGAGGCCTGGCAGACGCCGCCGTTCGAGCCGACGCTGAAGGACGACGGTCGCGTCTACTGCCGCGGTTCGCAGGACGACAAGGGCCAGTGGTATGCGTGCCTTTCGGGCGTCAGGAAGTTCCTTGAGAAGCGCGCGCAGGGTGGTTCGGTGCCGACGATCAAGATTGTTCTCGAAGGGCAGGAAGAGAGTGGCTCGGGTGCGCTCTCGGCCCTCGCGCCGACGATCGCCGAGAAGCTGCGTGCTGACGTCCTGCTCGTGTGCGACACGGGCGCGGCGGCGGATCTGCGTCCTGCGATCATCGCGGGCCTGCGCGGTGTGAGCCACTTCACGGTGCGCCTCGAAGCCGCCGACCATGATCTGCACTCGGGCGAATTCGGCGGTATCGCGCCGAATCCGGCTCAGGGCATTGCGGAGCTGATGGCCTCGCTGCACAATCCGGACGGTTCCATCGCCGTGAAGGGGTTCTGCGACGGCATCGAAGCCCCGACGGACGAAGAACGCCAGGCGGCCGAAGCGGCGGCGATGAGCGACGAGCGCTATGCCGAGGAGATGGGCTGTCCGCCGGTGGGTGGCGAGGTCGGCCTTACGCCGACGGAACGCAATTCGTTCCGTCCGACGATTGAAATCAACGGCATCCACACGGGCTACGGCGGGCCGGGTTCCAAGACGGTCATTCCGGCGGGTGCGCTGGCGAAGGTGTCCATGCGCCTTGTGCCGGGACAGAACCCCGACACGGTGATGAAGTGCGTGGTGGACCATCTGGAGCGGAATACCCCGCGCGGCATGAAGCTCTTCGTCGAGGATCTTTCGGGCGAAGCCGGCGGTTTCCGTCTTCCGCTCGCCTCGCCGGTGTTCCGGCTCGCGAAGTTCGTGCTGGAGGAGATGGATCCGCGTGGGCCCGTCTTCCAGTGGGATGGCGCGTCGATTCCGGTTGTCTCCGTTTTGAAGCAGGTCAGCGGCGCGGCGCCGTTGATCGTCGGCTGGGGGCAGCCGCAGGATCGCATCCACTCGCCGAACGAATCCTACGGACTCGACCAGTTCGCGAAGGCGATGACGTGGGGCGAGAAGATTCTCACCGCGCTCTGCGACTAAACACGCTCAAGGAAAGGACGCGACATGGCAGCAAGTGTAATCGCCTACGACTTTGGAACAGGCGGCATCAAGGCGGCCTTGTTCGCCGCCGACGGTAGCTGTGTTGCGTCCGGTTTTGCGGCTTACGAGACATTCTACCCGGCGAGCGGGTTCCACGAGCAGGCACCGGCAGACTGGTGGCGTGCGACGGTCGAGTCCACACATCTGCTGCTGGCGAAGTTGACGCCCGAGCAAATTGCCGAGGTGCGGGCGATCGGTATTTCGGGACATTCCCTCGGCGTGGTGCCGCTGGCGGCCGACGGGACGCTGCTGCGCGACCGGGTGCCGATCTGGAGCGACTCGCGCGCGGGCGCCGAGGCCGATGTCTTCTTCGATGCGCTTGCCCGAATCTGGTCGCGTCCGACGGCGACACGCGCCGAAATTGCCGACGCGTGGTACGAGAAGACCGGCTGCGGATTCCCGCCCGGTCTCTACTCCGTCTTCAAGCTCATGTGGTTCCGTGCGCACGAGCCGGACTGGTTCGCGCGGGCGACGACGATCCTCGGAACGAAGGACTACGTGAACTGGTGTCTGACGGGCGTGCGCGCAACGGACTTCTCGTACGCGAGCGGCACGGGCGTCTACGATTTGCGCGCGCGCCGCTACGATGCCGATCTGATTGCGGCGAGCGGTCTTGACGCGTCCCTCTTCCCCGAGATCGTGCCGGCAACGCACGTGCTGGGAACGCTCACGGCGGAAGCTGCGGCGGAACTCGGTCTGCCGCAGTCGGTGCAGGTCGTCGCGGGCGGTGTGGACAACAGCTGCATGGCGCTGGGGGCGGGTGCCTTCAAGGAAGGACGCGCCTACAATTCGCTCGGTTCGTCGAGCTGGATCGCGCTCTCGAGTGCGCAGCCGGTCATTGACGTGCGGACGAAGCCGTATGTGTTTGACCACGTGGTGCCGGGACAGTATGCCAGCGCGCTGGCGATCTTCTCCGCCGGCACGAGCCACACGTGGCTTCGGGATGTGCTGTTCCCCGGTGTTGAAAATCCGTACGCCGAGATGGATCGTCTGGCCGAGGAGGCTGGACGCGGTGCGCACGGACTCTTTTTCAATCCGACGCTGGCGGGCGGCAGTTCGCTCGATGTGACGCCGGCGATGCGCGGCGGATTTGCGAATCTCGATCTGCGCCACACGCGGGGTGACATGGTGCGCGCGGTGATGGAAGGTGTGGCATTCGGGCTCCGTCAGGCGCTGGAAGAACTGCGCCGTCTCGTGCCGGTGGCCGAACCGCTCATCCTCGTGGGTGGTGGCGCGAAGGCGCCGCTTTGGCGGCAGATCTATGCGGATGTCTATGGCCTCAAGGTCGTGCGAACCGCGATCGGCCAGCAAGCTGCGGCGCTCGGTGCCGCCGTACTGGCGGGTGTCGGCTGCGGACTCTGGCCGAATTTCGATGTTGTGGACGCCTTTACGGAATCGCAGGATGCGCACGCGCCGGATCCCGAGGCCCAGTCGGAATACAATCGCCTCTTTGCGCGTTATGTCTCCCTTACGCGCGCCCTCGGCGAATGGGCCAAAGAGCTGTGACACGTAACCCCTTATTCAATCTGACTATGAAACACGCGATACTCTTTTCCCTTTGGGGATTGATGGCGACGATGGCTGCGACAGGTGCGGTTGCCTCTGGAAACGCGTCCGCCACTTCGGTGAAATCTGCGGGAAGTGCGCCAGCGGTGAAGCGTGTGACGCCAGCCGCAGTGGCGGGCCAGCCGCCGAGCGATGCCATCGTTCTCTTCGACGGAACGCAGAAAAGTCTCGAGGCCAACTGGTGCGACGATCGGGGAAACAAGTCGCGTTGGAAATGCGTGGACGGGGCGGTCGAGGCCACGCTGGGAGCGGGCAATCTTCGCACGCGTCGAACGTTCGGCGATGTGCAGCTGCACGTCGAATGGCGTACGCCGGTCGAGCCGGGGACGAATCCGATGAACCGCGGCAATTCAGGTGTGTTCCTGCTCGGCGACCTGTATGAAGTGCAGGTGTTCGAGAGCTATGAGACGAATCCCGCGGACATGAAGTTTCATTTTTATGCGGATGGCCAGGCGGCCTCCATCTATGGACAGAACCCGCCGCTTGTGAACCCCACGCGCAAGCCGGGCGAATGGCAGACCTACGACATCGTCTTCCACCCGCCCGTGTTCAAGGACAACACCTGCGTGCATCCTGGAACGATGACGGTGTTTTTGAACGGTGTTCTCGTGCAGGACCATTGGGAACTCGAAGGCCCCACGTGGCATTGCCGCAGGACCTACCAGGTGAAACCGAGATCCTCCCAGGACGTGATCCGGCTCCAGGGCCACCACTGCCCCGTGCGCTTCCGTAACATCTGGGTGCGCGAGTTGCCGAGCCGCCACGCTCCACGCCCTTGATCGTTCGGCTCTCGGAATATGGTATAATAAACACAGACAACGATTCTCGACATCGTGGGGTCGTGTGTGCAGGATTTATAGAATCAACAGGAAGAGGACGATGATGAAGACGAAATGTCGAATTGGTTTGTTGACGTTGGTTTCCCTGGTCGGGGCCGCCGTTTGGGGCGAGGTCGCGGTGAAGGAGAAGATGACGCTGTCCGGCGACTTGGACTGGCGTGACCGCGGTCCCGTGGTGTTTGCCGAAGGCGCGACGATCGACCTGGCGGGACACAAACTCTACGTGGGTGAACTGACGGGCGCGGGGCGGATCACCGATTCGTCCGCCGGGAAGCCGGGCGAGTTGCACGTCGTTGTGCCGGCCGGCCAGACCTATGGCAACGCCGCAGTTGTGTTCAGCGGCAATCTCCGGTTCGTCAAGGACGGTCCGGGTGCGTTCAAGCCGACGAAGCGCGGCCACGCCTACACGGGCGGCACCGAAATCACGGGCGGCCTCATGAGTTCGAGCTGCCATGCCTACACGCACAAGGACGGACTCCTCATCCGCGCGGGCGGATCGTTCGACATCGACTCGAAGAACGTGGACGGCAGCAACGGCGCGGCTCATGGCGGTTTCACGCTCGACGGCGGCGCGCTCGTGAATTCGAGCAAAACCGACATTCATGACGACTGGGACTCCATCCACTCGATTTGGCTGAAGGCCGATTCGTCCTTCGAATCGGCGGCCTCGCTTGGCCTCGTGGGCGCGAAGTTCGGCCCGTCGCTGCTCGATCTCGGCGGACACGTCTTCACCCTCACCGTGCCGGCGGGGAAGAACTTCCGTCTTTGGAACGCCGATGTGAAGGCCGGTGTTCTGCAGACCAAGGGCGACGGTGAACTTTGGCTCAACGGTGGCCTGCGGGCTGCGGAGGCGACGTTCGACCTCTCGACGCCCGTTCGCCTCACGGCCGATGGCACCGTGGGCAATCTGACGGTGCGCACGGCGAGCACGCGTGCGACAGGTGCGGGCATCCTCAAGGTGGCCCGTACCTTCAAGCCGGTCTCCGGCTACCTGCACAACTTCTGCCTGCTGGACGGCGCGACGCTCGACCTCTCGGGCGTGACGGGCACGTATGCCGCCTTCAGCACGCAGACGCGCAAGTCGCTGCGGTTCGCGTCCGGTGCGACGATCACGGTCGACGTGAAGGGACGCAAGCTCGCGAAGGGCGAGCGTCTCGTCTCGTGGCGCCGGAAGCCGACGGGCGTGACGTTCAAGCTGGCGGCGGCAAGCGACGCCTTGGTGGCGACGCGTGCGGGCCTCTATGTGGGCGAGGCACCGGCGGAGGAGTTGTCCGCCGCGGAAACGCCGGCGCGCGCCTGGGCGAAGTACGAGGACAATCCCGTGTTGGGCAATGCGCGTCTCGGCACCTGCTTCGACATCAACGTGGTCACGAACGGTCCCGCGCCGTTCACGATGTACTTCTCGTGGCGTCCCAAAGGTTCGATCGCGTGCGTGTTCAGCCAGGACGGCCTCACCTGGACCCAGGAGCCGGTGACCTGCCTGCCGCCGAAGCCGGAGCACGACTGGGAACGCATCGTCAACCGCACGACCACGGTCAAGCGCGGCGACACCTGGCACATGTGGTACACGGGCCAGGATACCAAGAGGGGCCACGTCAGCTGCATCGGCTACGCCACCTCGAAGGACGGCATCCACTTCGAGCGCGTGAGCGACAAGCCCGTGATC
>JAZUGW010000039.1:0-40511 GCA_045641465.1 Kiritimatiellia bacterium
AATGTTCGAATGGTCGAATGCTTGAATGTTCGAATGAGAAGAATGTTTGAATGAAGAACGTAAAATGAAAATGGAAGATTTGGAATACGATTTCGCCCTGTGGATGAAGAGGTGAAAAGTTTGAGGAATGAGCATGGGCGATATTATCATTGAGGGCGCGAAGGTTCATAATCTGCGCGATGTGGATGTGCGGATTCCGCGCAATTCGTTGACGGTGGTCACGGGGCTTTCCGGGAGTGGCAAGTCGTCGCTGGCGTTCGATACGCTGTATGCCGAGGGACAGCGGCGGTACGTCGAATCGCTGTCGGCCTACGCGCGTCAGTTCCTCGACCAGATGGAGAAGCCGGATGTCGAGCGCATTGAGGGACTGTCCCCTGCCATCGCCATCGAACAGCGCACGAGCGGCGGCAATCCGCGTTCGATCGTCGCGACTGTGACGGAAATCCATGACTATCTGCGTCTCTTGTACGGGTCGATCGGCGTGGCGCACTGTCCCAAGTGCGGTCGTCCCGTGCAGCGCCAGAGTGCGGAGCAGATCGTCGAGACGCTGTTGAAGCTGTCCGCCGGGACGAAGTTCATTCTCCTGGCGCCGGTTGTAGCCGGACGCAAGGGCCGCCACGAAGAGACGCTGGCGGAAATCAAGCGTGCGGGGTTTGCGCGCGTACGTGTCGACGGTACGACATATCCCATCGAAGAGGTGCCGGAACTCGACAAGAAGAAAAACCACTCGATCGACGTTGTGGTCGACCGTCTCGTCATCCGGCAGGATGATCCGGCGTTCGTGACGCGGTTGACCGATTCCGTGGAACTCGGCCTCAAGACGGGCAAGGGTCTCATCACGATCGAGACGCTGGGCGAAGGGGCGTGCGAGACCGTCTTCAGCGAGAAGAACGCGTGCCCCGTGTGCGGACTTTCCTTCGATGAGTTGAAGCCGCGGTCCTTTTCGTTCAACTCCCCGTACGGGGCGTGTCCGACCTGTGGCGGATTGGGGTCCATCTTCTATTTCGACGAGGACCTCGTGGTGCCCGACAAGACGCTGCCGCTGCGCGAATGCATCCATCCGTGGCGACGCGCGGGCCACATGGCGATCATGTACTACAACGAGATTCTGGCGCGCATTGCGAAGCAGTACAAGGTGAATCTCGAGACGCCGTATGAAAAGCTGCCGGCCGATTTCCGCCACAAGCTGATGCACGGTTTCGACGATGATCTCATTCTGCCCTGGCGCAAGGAAGACAAGCCGTTTGCCGGCGTCTTGGACTCGGTCAAGCGGATGATGGAGAACGCTGAAAGCGACGAGCGCCGCGAGAAGTTCGAGGCGTATCGGGCGGATCGTCCGTGTCCCGACTGCCACGGGGCAAGGCTTCGTCCCGAATCGCGGGCGGTGACGGTGGCGGGCAAGACGATCGTCGAGGTGATGGCGATGCCCGTACGTGAGTCGTTGGCGTTCTTCAAGACGTTCCAGGCGCCGCCGGAGATGAAGGAAGTGATGAAGGAAATCGTCAAGCGACTCGGTTTCCTCAACGATGTCGGTCTCGACTATCTCACGCTCGACCGCGCCAGTTCCTCTCTGTCGGGCGGTGAGATGCAGCGCATCCGCCTTGCATCGCAGATCGGCAGCGGTCTCGTGGGCGTGCTCTACGTGCTCGACGAGCCGACGATCGGTCTTCATCCGCGCGACAACGAGAAGCTCATCACGATGCTGCACGAACTGCAGGGACGCGGCAACACGGTGGTGATCGTGGAGCACGACGGCGAGATGATGCGCCGGGCGGACTACATCGTCGACTTGGGTCCGGGCGCGGGACGCGAAGGCGGCCGCGTGATGTACCAGGGCGACTATGCGGGCCTTTTGAAAAGTCCGACGCTCACAGCCGACTACCTGACGGGACGCAAGGCGATCAACGGCGACGGGACGCGTGTGGCCGTCGGCGCGAAACAGCGTTGGCTCACGATCAGCGGCTGTACGGAGCACAACCTCAAGAACATCACGGCGAAGATTCCGCTGGGAACGTTCACGGTGGTGACGGGCGTAAGCGGCAGCGGAAAGTCCACGTTGATCGACGAGACGCTCAAGCGCGAGCTGATGCGGCGTCTCTACCATGCCAAGGCGCAGCCGGGCAAGTTCAAGAAGCTGACGGGAATCGAGCACATCGACAAGGTCATCGAGATCGATCAGAGTCCGATCGGACGCACCCCGCGGTCGAATCCGGCGACCTACGTGGGGTTCTTTTCGGACATCCGCGATCTCTTCGCCCAGACCGAAGGGGCCAAGGCGCGCGGGTACGGTCCGGGCCGCTTCAGCTTCAACGTGAAGGGCGGGCGCTGCGAGACCTGCGGCGGCGATGGCGTACGCAAGCTCGAGATGAATTTCCTGCCCGATGTCTATGTGACGTGCGAACAGTGCGGCGGCAAGCGGTTCAACAAGGAAACGCTTGAGGTCAAGTACGGCGGCAAGACGATCTCCGACGTGCTTGAAATGACCGTGGCGGAAGCGTATGAGTTCTTTGCGAAGGTGCCGAAACTTGCGACGAAGTTGAAGACGCTCGTCGACGTGGGCCTCGGCTACTTGGGCCTTGGTCAGCCTGCGACGACACTGTCGGGCGGCGAGGCGCAACGCATCAAACTGGCGACGGAACTGTCGCGCCGGTCGACGGGACGCACCCTCTATCTGCTCGACGAGCCGACGACAGGACTCCATTTCGACGACATCGCGAAGTTGATGAAGCTTCTTTTGAAGCTGCGTGAAAACGGCAATACGGTCGTGGTCATCGAACACAATGTCGATGTGATGCGCTGCGCAGACTGGATCATCGATCTGGGGCCGGGCGGCGGCGATGCGGGTGGCAATCTGGTGTGCGAAGGGACGCCGGAAACAATCAAGAAATGTAAAGAAAGCTGGACGGGGAGATTCCTATGAAGAAGACAGTTTGGATTCTGACGGCGGGCGTGTTGTTCGCTGGAACGCTGGCGGCGGCGGTGCCGTCCCTCAAGGGCTCGGCGGAACCGGCCGGTCGTTCGGGGCTGAAGGTGCGTGCGTTCAGTGGGTCGCAGGCGATTCCTGCCGCGACGCCGAAGGCGCAGCACTATCAATGGACGCGCGGCGATGAAACGGGCGAAGTGACGCACTACATCCCGCGCGAAATCTGGTTGCAGGACGCCTGGGGCTGCCAGTGGAAAGACCGCAAGGGCAACCAGCTTACGCTCGCCACGGTGAAGGCGCTGTGTCCGGACGGCGACCACGAGGACAAGTCCGTCATCGAGAAGGCGTTGGCGGAAAGCGCGGCGTCGTTCAAGGAGCCGACGAACGAGACGCTGGCCACATGGGCTTCGCAGTTCTCGGAAAAGAACGTCGAGGCGGGGGCGATCAAGCCGTTTGCGGCGGGCGGTGTGCTGGAAGCGCGGCTTGTCGACTGGCAGGATGGCACGCGGTGCGGTGCGTTCTTCAAGTCCAAAGACGGTGTGTTGCGTTTTGTGGAGTTCCGTTTCGCGCAGGAAGCGAAGCCGAAAGACGCGGAGCGTCTGCTCAAGACGTTCCTGGCGAATGTCGTTGTGGACAAGTCCGCCAAGGCGGCGGGCATGGGCGGGGAACTCGTCGAGGGCAAGTGGACGACGGTGAAAATCCCCGGCTATGTCTTCAAGACGGACCTTCCCAAGGGACAGCGCGGGGCGTTTCTGAAAGACACGTCGAAGATCATGACGGCGATGCGGGCGGCCTATCGCCGGTACGTGCCGCCGCAACGCGTGCTGAAGGACTGTACGATTCGCGCGTTCGCGACGAAGGCGGACTACGTCGACTATCTGAAGAACAACTGCAATGGAGGGATGCTCGATTCGATCGGGCTTTGGAATCCGGAACTCGAAGAGCTGCTGATCCTCACCCAAGGCAAGAGCGTCAGCGAGCGGCGCGAGACGATGAAAATCCTGCGCCATGAGGCCTTCCACCAGTATCTACACTATGCGACGGGAAATGGCAACCACGCGATGTGGTTCAACGAGGGACACGCGACTTTCTTCGAGAGCATTCTGTACAGTCCGAAAAGCGACACGGTGCGTTTCTTCGAGGACGTGAAGGATACGCGGGTGGGACTGGTGACGGCGAATCCACAGAAGTATGCGAACATGCTGGCGAAAATCCTGCCGATGTCGCACAATGAATTCTACAGCGGCAACCTCACGGTGGTGAACGACAAGTACACGGCCGCATGGGCGCTCACCTACTTCCTCGAGAAGGGCGTGCCTTCGTTTGAAGAGCTTGCGGCCTACCGCAAGGTGCTGCCGACCTACCTGAAGGAGACGGCGGCGGGAACAAGTGCGTCCGAGGCGACGAAAATCGCCTGGGAGGGATTGGAAGGTTCGCTGTCCGCCGATTTTATGAAGTTCTGGAACAAGCGCAACGGCGCGCGCAACTACGAACCTCCAGCCGTTCCCGAACCCAAGGCTGAAACCAAGTAAACGCAATGGAAATGGAAGAGAAAGTTCAGAACCAGGTCTCCGGTCATCGCTGTGCCGGATTGTGCGCGCGGTGTCCTCGTGCAGGACACTGTCCGACGCGGCGAGCCGCGGATTCGTCGCCCGTGCTGCTGGCGGGGAAGCGTCCGAACAGTTCGGCGCGTCAGGAAGACGGCATCGGCTTCGCCGTCGACATCGGCTCGACGACGCTGGCCCTCGCACTCTATGATTTGCGCACGGGCGCGCTTCTGGCGGAGAAGGGCTGCCGTAATCCGCAGACCGCCATTGCCGCCGATGTGATCGGCCGCATTGCCGCGGCGGCTGCGTCGCCGTCCGGACTCAACCAGTTGCAACATCTGGTGATGGATGCGCTCGGTTCGCTTCTGGCCGAGGCGTGTGCGGCGGTTCCCTGTACGCCGGCCGAACTCGTCGACGGCGTGGTGACCGGCAACACGGTGATGTTGCATCTGCTGACGGGACGCGACCCCGATGCGCTCGGACACGCGCCGTTCCATGCCGAATGGCTCGCCGGCGAGACGATCGAACTTTTCGGCCATCCCGTGTGGCTGCCGCCCTGCGTGGGCGCGTTCGTGGGGGCGGACCACGTGACCGCGCTCATTGCGGGCAACTTCACGCCGGAGGGGCCGACCGCGCTGCTCTGCGATCTGGGGACGAATGCCGAAGTCGCACTGCGCGCGAACGGCGTGCTGTATACGACATCGACGGCGGCGGGGCCTGCCTTCGAAGGTACGGGCGTGCGCGGTTCCGACTTGCTCGACGCGCTGGCGCGTTTCCTCGCGGAAGGCATCGTGCAGGAGTCGGGCAAAAGCGACCCCGAGCGGCTCGTTCTGCCCGACGGACGTCGTCTGCGGAATGCCGACGTGCGTGCGGTGCAGATGGCGAAGGCGGCCGTTGCGGCGGGAACTTCCGTGATGCTCGACACGGCCGGCATCCACGCCCGCGACCTGACGGAGATTTTCCTTGCGGGCGGTTTCGGTTGCGGACTCAATCCGGCTTCGGCGGCGGCCATTGGCCTTCTGCCCGAGGTGGCGACCGCGCGCAAGACGCCGCTCGGGAATGCGGCTCTCGCGGGTGCGGCCGAACTGCTGCTCTTTCCGGCGCGCCGTACCGAGGCGCTCGAACTCGCGCGCCATGCGCATCTCGTCGAACTGGGGGGCACGTCGGATTTCGCGAATCGCTTCATTGATGCGATGTCATTTGAATCTTGGAACTAATGAGGAGATGTATGCAAGAGGTTGATGTTCTTGTCGCAGGGGCGGGCATTTGGGGATGCACGGTCGCACGGGTTCTGGCGGAGGCGGGGCGCAAGGTGCTCGTGCTCGAGAAGCGTCCGGTCGTGGGTGGAAACGTACGGTGCGAGACGGATCCCGAAACGGGCATTGAAATCCACACCTACGGGTCGCACATCTTCCATACGCATCTCGATGACGTCTGGACCTTTGTGCGCCGTTTCATCGAGTTCAACGGCTATCAGCATAAGGTGTTGGCGCGCCGTGACGGCAAGACGTATTTCCTGCCGTTGGGATTGACGCTGGTGAACCAGTTCTACGGACTCAATCTCACGCCCGCCGAGCTGCCGGCGTTCATTGCGCAGGAGGCGGCGAAGGGCGGTGTGCCGGCGGCGGGCGAGGCGAACTTCGAAACGCAGGCGATCTCGTTCATCGGGCGTCCGCTCTACGAGGCGTTCATCCGCGACTACACGCGCAAGCAGTGGGGGACAGACCCCAAGAACCTCTCGGCGGACATCATCCGCCGTCTGCCGGTGCGCGCAAGCTACGATGTCAACTACTTCTCCGATACGCGTCAGGGCATTCCGCTTACGGGCTACAATTCGCTCTTCGATCGGCTGCTGGACCATCCGAACATCACGGTTCAATGCAAGACCGACTGGCTGGCGTTTCACGCGACTTCGGCGCTCGATGTGCCCGTGTTCTATTCGGGTCCGATCGACGCGCTCTTCGGCTACAAGTTCGGTGCGCTGCCGTGGCGGTCGCTGCGATTCGAGACGGAACGCGTAGACGTGGTCGACTATCAGGGGACGAGCGTGATGAACTACACGGGGGCGGATGTGCCGTTCACGCGCATCCACGAGTTCAAGCACTATCATCCCGAAGACGCGAAGGTGATGGGTTCGGCCTCGACCATCATCTGCCGCGAATATCCGAAGACCTGGCAGCCGGGCGACGAACCGTACTATCCCGTCGACACGCCGGCGTCGCGCGACTTGCTGGCGCGCTACCAGGCCGAGGCGGCGAAGTCGCCGCGACTCATCGTGGGTGGCCGTCTGGGCGGCTACAAGTACTATGACATCGACAAGTCGATTGCGAACGCTCTCGAAACCGCAAAGTCATTCCTTGCTCAATGCTGATTCGCCTTCTTCTCATCCTGTTCGTGGCCGTCGTTTCGGAGGCTGTCGCAGAAAGCCGCGAAGCGCGGGTGCTGCGTCGTCTCGAGGCTGTCGAACCGGAAAACGTGCGGCTCGCGTGGTCAGATATGGCGAAGCGCTGGCCCGACCGTTTCGAGGCGAATCCCGTGTGGCTGCAGACGTTCGCGCGTGATCGCAAACGTCTGCTCAATGCCATTCGGGGCGACTGGGGACCCTACTACGGCGAGCTTCCGCCCGTTGCCGGCGCGGAGAAGTTTCTCGACGACCTTCGCACGCGGCTGCTCGCCAATCCGCTGCTCGATTGCGATAGGCTGCTGGTGGTCCGCCGTCCTGCCGGGCAGATGGGACTTCACCACAACTGGCAGCAGCCGCGCGATGTCTCGGGGTGTCTGAACGAACTCGGCGTATTGGCGGATCTGCGCGGCGCGAAGCCGGGCTTCACCGTGTTGGACAAGTCCGACGGCAACGGCTACCTCGGCGAACTCTGTCTGCACTGGGACGGTACGCGCGTGATGTACACCCGCCGCACCGACCGGGTGGACCATCCGCCCAAGGTCCGCGGCAGCCGCGCGACGGAACGTGTCCACCGCGTGTATGAACTCGACCTTGTCGCCGGTGCTTCGCCGCGTGAAATCCCCTGCATTCCCGACCTTGACGTCAACTGCTACGCGGGATGCTATCTGCCCGATGGCGCGATGCTTTTCCTTTCGGATGCGTCGATGGTGGGCGTTCCCTGCGTGGTGGGTTCGAGCTGGGTGGCGAGCCTCTATCGGCGCGAGGCCGACGGCGCGGTACGCCGACTGACATTCGACCAGGACAACAACTGGTGTCCCAACGTCATGCCGGATGGCCGCGTGATGTTCCTTCACTGGGAATACGCCGACATCACCCACTATGTCTCGCGCATCCTCTTCACGATGAACCCCGATGGCACGGTCCAGCGCGCCTACTACGGCAGCGACTCGTATTGGCCGAACGCGCTCTTCAATGCGCGGGTTTGTCCTGACAATCCCGACCGCTTCACGGCGATTGTCACCGGCCATCACGGACAACCCCGCTACGGCGAACTGGTGCTCTTCGACATCAACCTCGGGCGCAAGCTCGCGCATGGCGTGGTACAGCGTTTCCCGGAACGGGGACAGAAGGTGGAGCCGATTGTCCGCGACCGTCTCGCCGACTACTCGTGGCCGAAGTTCTGCCATCCGTGGCCGCTCTCGCAGAACTATGTCGTGGTCGCGGCGCGACCGACGGAACACGACGGCTGGGGACTCTACCTTGCCGATGTCTTCGACAACCTCACACCGATTGTCGAGGATGCCGAGCATCTGTTCTTCGAACCGATTCCGCTGCAACCGGTTCCGCCGCCGCGCGTGATCGCCTCGAAGGTGACGCCGAAAGACAAGACCGGACTGATGAAGGTGACCGACGTCTACGAGGGCCTTGGCCTGAAAGGCGTTCCACGCGGCACGGTGAAGGCGTTGCGCATCTACACGTATTCGTTCGCCTATCGCTGGATGGGCGGCGAGACCGACCATCACGGATTGGATGGTCCGTGGGATATCAAACGTATTCTGGGCACGGTGCCCGTGGAACCGGACGGTTCCGCGTATTTCAAGGTGCCGGCGAACGTGCCGGTGTCGATCCAGCCCCTCGACGGCAAAGGGCGCGCCCTGCAGTTGATGCGCAGCTGGACCCAGGCCATGCCCGGCGAAATGGCGAGCTGCAGCGGCTGCCACGAGGAAAACCAGGCCAGTGCGGGTCCGAACCGTCGTCTGCTGGCGATGGAGCGCGCCCCGAGCGACATCACGCCGTGGTATGGTCCCGAACGCGGCTTCGACTTCCGCCGCGAGGTCCAGCCCGTGCTCGACCGTTACTGCATCGGCTGCCACGACGGCAAGGGACAGCCCCCGGCGGGAAAAGCCTTCCGCGGCGGACTCGCCAAGCCGAATCTCACGGACCGTCCCGACATCTGCATCAAGTCGAAGGACGTCTACTATCTGAATGACGGACTCTTCCCGCCGAGCTACATCGAACTCTGCTCCTATGTGCGCAACCATACCCAGGAGGGCGACAACGACGTGCTCTCGCCCTGCGATGTGGCGGCCGATACCACGGCGCTGGTGCAGCTGCTGGAGAACGGACACCAGGGCGTGCGACTCGATGCGGAAAGCTGGGGCCGCCTCAACACCTGGATCGATCTCAACCGGATGGGCCACGGTACGTGGCACGAGACCGTCGGCACGAACCGCGTGGACCATTTCGCGAAGCGTCGCGCCGATCTTCAGCGCCGTTATGCGAATCTCGAAGAAGACCACGAAAAGACCTACGGCAAGGCCGTGCTCAAGGCACCGGCGCTTTCTCGATTGAATGTCCCCGTGCGTCGGAGCGGCGTTGTGCCGCTGTCCGCCTCGGACGAGGAAGCGGCGTCGTTGCCGCGTCGCACGCTCGACCTGGGCGCCGGCGTGAAGATGGAATTCGTCAAGATCCCGGCGCCGAAAGGCGGAAAGTCGTATTGGATGGGCGTCGACGAAGTGACCAACACCCACTACACGCGTTTGGTGCCGGAACATGACAGCAAGCTTGAACGCGGCGAGTTCATGCAGTTCACCGAGCAGGAGCGCGGCTATGCGTTGAACGAACCCGATCAGCCGGTGGTGCGGGTTTCGCGCGACGAGGCGGCTGCCTTCTGCCGTCTGCTTGAGGCGAAGACCGGTGCGAAGGTGCGGTTGCCGACAGGTGCCGAATGGGAATGGGCGGCTCGTGCAGGATCGACAAACGAACTGTGGTATGGTTCGCGGGAGACGGACTTTTCGAAGGTGGCGAATCTGGCGGACAAGACATTCCGCCGGCAGGACCGCTTCCGCGCCAACGTACCGGGCATGGCGGTGCCGGAGTGGCGTCCCGCCGAAACCCGTTTCGACGACGGTTACCGGGTGACCGCGCCGGTGACGGTCTTTGCGCCGAATGCGTGGGGACTGCGCAATGTGCACGGCAATGTGTGGGAGTGGACGAGCGACAGCGTGTCGCATCGGCCCACGGCGCAACCGCCCGACGACGAAACGCGTGCCGTGGCGCGGGGCGGTTCGTGCTGGAGCCGTCCGAAAGACGCGGCCTTCGGTGCGTCGGTGAGCTACCGTCCGTGGCAGAAGGTCCACGACGTCGGCTTCCGCATTCTGCTCGAAGACTAGCCGAGGCGTGTGATTTTTTGGTAGAATAGTAGACAGCGATGGGGACATTCGGAAAAGAATTCTGCAAATCAAACAAGGAGGTAGTCTGATGATGGAACGTAGAAAGTTTGTGAAGTTGGGTCTGATGGCTGCGGCGGTGCCGACCATCGTGCCGCGCCACGTGCTGGGCGGTGAAGGCTATACGGCGCCGAGCGGACGCATCACGCTGGGCGGTGTGGGCATTGGCGGCGTGGGCCACGGGCAGATCCAAGGGCTCGCGAAGGCGGGGTTCCAGGTTGAGGCGCTGTGCGATGTCGACGATGTGCACGGCAAGAAGACGTACGACAAGTTCCCGCAGGCGCGGCGTTATCGCGACTTCCGCGACCTTCTGGCGAAGGAAGGCGACAAGATCGATGCCGTCTACTGCGGCACGCCCGACCACACGCATGCGTTCGTGACGCTGGCCGCGCTGCGGGCGAAGAAGCACGTGTGCTGCGTGAAGCCGCTCACGCGTTCGATGGAAGAATGCTATCTCGTTGTGGAAGAGGCGAAGAAGGCGGGTGTGGCGACGCAGGTGACGGCGACCCCGTGCACGAACGACGCCGCGTGCCGCGTGCGCGAAATCATTGCGAGCGGTATCCTCGGCGACATTGTCGAGGCCCACGCGTGGACGCGTCGTCCCGTGTGGCCGCAGGGCATGCCGAAGGCACCGTCCTTCACGACGCCCGTGCCGAAGACGTTCGACTGGAAGCTGTGGCTTGGATCGGCGGCGGAGCGGCCTTATGCCGACAAGTGGCCTGAAGACTATCCGATTCCGCAGATGTGTCCGGAAGCCTGGAGCGGTCGCGCGGTCTACCATCCGTTCAACCATCGCGGCTGGTACGACTTCGGTGCGGGTGCGCTCGGCGATATGGGCTGCCATTGGGCGAACACGATCTACAAGGCGCTGGATCTCGGCCATCCCACGATGATTTCCGCGAGCTGCACGCGCCGCAGCGAAGTGGCGTTTCCGCTTGCGAGCGTCGTCACGTACGACTATCCGAAGCGCGGGCACTTCCCCGAGATGCGTTTCTTCTGGTATGACGGACTCATCAAGCCGCCGACGCCGAAGGAACTCAACGGCGCGCCGATGCCGAAGGAAGGCGTGATGTACGTGGGCACGAAGGCGAAGATGCTCATTGCAATGGAAGGCAAGGGTGGTTGCCGCATCCTGAACGACAAGCTGCAGAAGCAGGCGGAATCGCTGCCGCGGACCCTGCCGCGCCGTGGCGACATCTGGAAGGAATGGCTGGTGGCGTGCAAGGGCGGCGAGAAGGCCGGCTGCAACTTCGACTGGGCGATGTACATCACCGAGTTCGTGCTGCTGGGCAATCTGGCGGTGCGGACAGGCGAGTCGGTGGCATTCGATCCGAAGACGCTGCATGTGACGAACAACCCGGCGGCCGATGCGCTCATCCGCCTGCCGTATTACAACGGCTGGAAACTTAAATAATCTTCAGTCTTCAATCTTCAATTTTCAGTCTTCAACAAGACCTGAAGATTGAAGATAGGAAATTGAAGATTGAAAATTACAGGGGTACAGCCCCTGCCCTGTCCCTGCCTTTTGTCGGATTTGCGCAAATGCGGAGGATATGCTAAAATATCCTCCCTATGAAAGTTACAATTCTTGCAGTTGTGTTCTCGTTTGTTCTCGCCGGTGCCGCCGAGGTGCCGGCGATGCCGCAGTCCTGTCTGCCCGATCCGGCCGTCGTGGTGGCCGCTGCGGCGAAGGCGACAACGGCGCGTTTCCCCGATGCCGATAGTGTGATCGTCGATGATCGCATCCATACGCAGTACGAGGCGGATGGTTCGGACATCACCTGGGACGACGAATGGATCAAGGTGCTGACGGAGAAGGGCCGTCGTTCGCTTGCGCAGGTGACGTTCGGATTCTCCGAGCGCTATGGCGATGCCGGCATCCTCAAGGTGGAGATCATCGGCACGAACGGCGTGGCGCGCACGGTCGACTTCGCGCAGACGCTCAAGATCGCCACGGACAATTCGTCCATGGGTTCCAACATCTACGACCCGCTCGACAAGGAAGGGTCCTGTGCGGTGCCGGGTCTGCAGGTGGGCGAGATCCGCCACGTACGCACGTACCGCCGTACGCGCAAGGCCCGCATGCACGACACGTGGGCGGACATGAACTTGCTGGAGTTGACGCGTCCGATTCTCTCGACGACGATTTCCGTCGACCAGCCTGCGGCGCGTCCGGTCGTACACGCCGTTGTGCGCAATCCCTTCGGCTCCACGGTGACGCGCGCGCCGGACGTGAAGCTCGACAATGGCTGCACGCGTCTTTCGTGGACCGCGACCGGTGTGCCGCAGGCATTCCCCGAGCCGAGCATGCCGTCGTTCTCGCGCTGCGTGCAGGGGCTGCGCCTTTCGACGATCAAGGACTGGCCGACCGTCTCGCGCTGGTACTGGGAAATGTGCGCACCGCATCTGGCGAAGACGACGCCCGAGATGACGAACCAGGTCAATGCGCTCGTCAAGAACTGCACGACGACGGAAGCCAAGATCCGCGCGCTCTACAAGTTCGTGTCGCAGGAGGTCCGCTACATGGGCCTCACGCTCGAAGGCGATGCGCCCGGCTACGAGCCGCACGATGTGAATCTGACGTTCGAGAACCGCTATGGCGTGTGCCGCGATAAAGCCGCACTTTTGGCGGCGATGTTGCGCATCGCAGGCGTGAAGGCGTTCCCGGTGCTCATCCACGCGGGCGCGAAGATGGACCCCGACGTGCCGACACCGTTCTTCAACCATGCGATCGTCGGTGTGGAACTGCCGGGGCGGAAGGACTATATGCTGATGGACCCGACGAACGAAAGCTCGAAGGATCTGTGCCCTGCCTATTTGTCCGACAAGTCGTTTCTCGTGGCGCGTCCCGAAGGCGAGCAGCTGCTCACTTCGCCCGTGACGCCCTACACGGTGAATGCGCTGAAGGTGGCGTCTGAAGGTACGCTCGATGCCGAAGGCACGCTGCTTTTGACGACCTCGTTTGCCTTTGGCGGCATTAACGACACGGCCGTTCGGCATGGGCTTGTGCAGAAGACGCCCGAAGAGCGTCGTCGCTGGTTCGAAGGCCTTCTGCGCGCGCTGGGCGTGGGGGCGGAGCTTCTCTCGCTCGAGCTGGAGCCGACGGATCTGCGCGATACCGAGACGCCCCTGACGGCGAAGACGATTGCCCGCATTCCGGAGTTCGTGTTGCGCGGCAAGACGCGCGACTCGTTCAATCTGCCGTTCTTCACGACGGTGCTGAACCTGGCGAACCGGCAGCTGGACAAGAACACGGCGCTGGCGAAGCGGCGCTTCCCCCTCGAGCTTTCCTACACGGCCGGTACCGAGGAGACGCTGCGTCTCGTCATGGGTGATTCGGTGGGTGCGGTGGCCTCCTTGCCGAAAGACCTGAACCTGACGGCCGGCGGCACGAAGGCGTCGCCGAAATACGCCTTTACGCGTACGGTTGCGTGCGAGAAGGGCGTGCTGCGCGCGTCGCGCAAGCTGGCGCTTTCGGGCGTGGACTTCACGGTGCGCGAATATGCCGATCTGCGTCTGGCGCGTGAGCTCGCCGAAACGGGCGAACGCGACACGCCGAGTTTCGCGGCGCGTGCGAATGACGACGCCAACATCCGCGTGCTGCACGACGAGACGATCGTCCACTTCCAGTCGCCGACCGCCTGGGTGCAGACGAACATCGTGGAAAAGGAAATCCTGACCTACGAGGGCAAGAAGTCCTCAAGCGAACTCAAGTTCACCTATGCGCCGTCGACGCGTTCGGTTCAGATCGTGTCCGCCACGGTGACAAACAAGGACGGCAAGAAGTTTTCCGTCACGCCGAAGGAAATCAACGAGATGGACTGCGGGTGGGCCTCTTCGGCGCCGCGTTATCCGGCCTCGAAGATTCTCGTGGTGAATCTGCCGGGCGTCGAGATCGGCAGCGTCATTCGCACGGTCGTCGTGCGCACGGTGACGAAGGCGCCCACGGCCTACGCGGGGGCGTGGACATTTGGCGGACGCAGCCCGGTGGACTTCGAGCAGTACGAGTATCACGTGCCGAACGGGATGCGCTTTGCGTCGCCGATTCAGTCGCGTACCTTCCTCAAGGCCGAAGGCCGTATCTGCAAGGTGGTGACGAATGCGACAGAACGCGTCTTCACCTGGGGGATGAAGAATCCGGCGCGCGAGCCGAACGAACCGTCGCAGCCGCCGAGTACGCGGTGGCGTCCTTCCGTGGCGGTTTCGGCGCAGGACTGGCCCTCGTACGGACGCGAACTCGTGGACGCCCTTGCGGCGGCGCGTGCGGCCGGCAGCGAGCAGGTGCGGGCGAAGGCGAAGGAGCTTGTGAAGGATTGCACGACGCCCGAGGCGCGTCAGCTGGCGATTCGTACCTATCTTGCGCATCATCTGCGCGTGGCGGGTCCGGGCCTCTTCGAGCTGCCGTTCGACCAGGCGTTCACGGCGCCCGACACGGTGCTGGCGGAGGGCTATGGTTCCGATGCGGACCGCATGAACCTCGCCTTTGCGATGTTTGAGGCGGCGGGCTTCGAATGTTCGTACATCTTGGCGGCCGACGATTCGCATGGTTTCCGCAAGCGTGAGAAGACCTGCCGTGCGCTGCCGAGCGTCGGGGCGTTTTCGTCTCTGCTGCTGCGTGCCGTGTGGCGGAGCGGCTGGATGCCGTTCTTCCGCGATGAAGAGATGTTTGTCTACGGCGGCGAGAACGAGTTCACCCCCGTGAACGCGACGGCCTGGGCCGACGATTCCATCTACGACCCGCAGCGGGATACGTTCGGCCGCATCGCCTGCGCGAGCAACTGGATGCCGCGGACGACGGGCCACTATGTGATGAACGTGCGTGAAAACGGCGCGGTCGACTTCACGGTGACGAATGCGACCTACGGCGCGTCGGTGGGGCCGCTGCGCAAGCAGTTCCGCGAACTGCTGCCGGAAAACCGGTCGCGGTTCTATCAGCGGCTGATCTCGAACCTCGCGCAGAACGCGTCCGCGACGCGTGAACTCGAGACGGATGTGGAAGGTTATCCCTTCTCGCTCTCGTTCGCCGCGTATGCCGAGGGCTACGCTGTGGTGAAGGGCGAGACGATTTCGCTCGAGCTTCCGGCTTTCCAGGGCAACGTGTTCGGTCTGCGTGGAAGTGCGCGCCGGCGGTCGCCGATTGCGGTGGGCGGAATGAATCCGGATGAAGACGTCTTCGAGGTCGTGTTCCCGAAGGGCTACACGGAGATCGAAAGTCTTCCGCGCGGATTTACGATTCTCAACCCCACGAAGAAAGACGAGACCTGGCTGGTGAATACGGTGACGCAGAAGGTCGTCGACGGATGTTTGCATGTGACGGTCAGCCGCAAGGCCGCGCGCAAGGAAGCGACGCAGCTCGGGGCCGACTACGATGCCTATTTGAAGGATTGGAACAAGCGCGCGGCCTCGCTTGAGGCGCGTACGATCACGGTGAGGAGGTCAAAATGAGCACGAACGAAATGGACGACTACGAACTCTTTGGTGGCGAACCGCCGGCCCAGCCGCGTCAACCCCCGAAGAAATATCCCACCTCCCAGCCGGCCGGTGAAGGCGCAGCCCCTGCGCCCGATCCGTCCCGTGGTACGCGTTCGACGCTGGCCGATACGGCCGAAGCCGTGGCGCGTCGGAAGAAAGAGGCGGATCGTTCGGCGTTGATGCACGAGATCATGCTGATCGTCGGTTTCCTGCTCGTGCTGGCCGTGGGCTGGTTCATCTGGCGTGCGTATATGGACCGCAAGGCCGAGATGGCGCGCAAGGCCCACGAGTACGAGATGCAGGAACAGGCCGCGCAGGCCGAACGCGCGAAGAAGGAACGCGCGGAAGAGCTCGCCCGCCGCGAGAAGATGCAGAAGGAGAAAGATGCGAAGGCCGCGGCGCTCAAGGCGGAACGCGAAGCCAAGCGGGCGGCCGAAGAGGCCAAGCGGGCCGCGCAGGAGAAGGCCAACAAGGCCGTCCAGCGCATCAAGGCGCTGATGGCGGCGTTTCGCGGGGCTGAAATCGACTACTTCAAGAACGCGGTGGACGCGGAGAATCCGTCCAAGGTGGGCGCGGAAGCGCTCTTCGTGTGCTTGATGCCGGGGGGTGGTTCGGGCTGTGACCTCTACGAAATCCGCACGAAGGCCGATGGTCCGATGGAATCGGTGCTGCTGAAGGAAGACGGCAAGGCCGAATCGATTGGCCAGGAGGCGTTCTCGGCGAAACTGAAGTCGACGCCGAGTCTCATTCTGCGCGATCGCGGCCTGGATACAGGTGCGGCGCGTGCAGATGTGAAGGCGTACTTCCTTGACCCGACGCGAGGCAAGCGCGGGTTCAAGAACCTCGTGCCGTGTCCAAGTGCGGACTCTATGTTCTCGCCTGCGAAGGAGGACTTCGGTTCGCTCTATGATGCGGTTCGCTCGTTGGGATGCACGAAGACGGCGTTCAAGTATAAAGTGTCCTTCAAGGGTGGCGGTCTGGCGGATCCGGTCTTCGTGAAGGAGATGGGGTTGGACGACGAACTGGGGCGCAACGCGTTTCGCGATGCCGTGCGCAAGTCGCTTGAGTCCACGAGCCGCGGTCGCCAGGTAAAGGATTCCGACGTCGAGATGGTCCTGCGGAACGGCAGGGTGCTCTTCGTGCCGACCCGCTGAGGAAACGTTCCGATGACGGTCGCGGAAGAGCTGGTCGAGTTGTTGAAGGCGAACGGTCTCACCTGTGCGACGGCGGAAAGCTGCACGGGCGGTGGCGTCGGGAGCGCGATCACGGCCGTGCCGGGATCGAGTGCGGTGTTCGCGGGTGGCATCATCAGCTATGCGAACGACGTGAAAGAGCGTGTGCTGGGCGTGCCGGCGGAAACGTTCGCCACGGTCGGTGCCGTGTCGAGCGAAACGGCGGCGCAGATGGCGAAGGGCGCGCGCGAGCTGCTGCGCGTCGATCTGGCTGTTTCGCTGACGGGCATTGCGGGTCCGGACGGCGGTAGCGCGGAAAAGCCCGTGGGACTCGTCTGGTTCGGGCTGGCGACGCCTTCGGGCGTACGCACCGAGAAGGCGATCTTCCGCGGGGATCGGGACCGTGTCCGCGCGCAGGCCGTCACGCATGCCCTTGGCATGCTGATGGTTGCCGCGATGGCATGAATGGGAAGGAAGACCGGAATGAGGCTTTTGTTTATCAGCGACATCCACGGGGTGCCGTCCACATTGGAGCAGGCACTGGCGAAAGGCGCCGAATTGGGGTACGACAAAATCGTGCTGTTGGGGGATCTGCTCTATCATGGTCCGCGCAATGGCGTGCCGAGCTTCTACGATCCCGTCAAGGTGGCGTCGATCCTCAACGGACTCAAGGACAAGATCGTTGCGGTTCGCGGCAACTGCGACGCCGAAGTCGACCAGTTGATGTTCGAGTTTCCGATGATGAGCGACTATGCGATTCTTGAAACGGAGACGGAAACGTTCTTCCTGACGCACGGACATCTCTGGAACGAATGGAAGCTGCCGCCGGTGGGAATCGGTACCGTACTCGCGCACGGCCACACGCACGTGCCTGAATTGAAGAAGCTCGAATGCGGGCTCACCATTTTCAATCCGGGTTCCGTGTCCCTGCCCAAGGGCGGTTCGTCGCGTTCCCTCGGCTACTTCGACGGAACCACGCTGAAGTGCCTCGACTTTTGAGTCCCGGCGTGCAGAGGGGATGATTAAACTTTAGACAGATGACGCGATTTATACTATAATACTCTCTTGTAACACCCCGTTTAGGACGGGGCAACAAAAAACAAGAAACGAGAGAGACAGTATGAACCGCATCATTCTGAACGAAACTTCGTATCATGGCGCTGGCGCCGTGAAGGAAATCGTCAACGAGCTCGCGCATCGCGGGTTGAAGAAGCCGATCGTTTTCTCCGATCCCGACCTCATCAAGTTCGGCGTCACGAAGAAGGTCACGGATCTGCTGGATGCCGCGAAGGTGACGTATGCGGTCTACAGCGAAATCAAGCCGAACCCCACGATCGAGAATGTGAAGAACGGCGTCAAGGCGTTCAAGAAGGCGAAGGCTGATGCGATCATCGCCATCGGCGGTGGCTCCTCGATGGATACGGCGAAGGCCGTCGGCATCATCATGGCCAATCCCAAGTTCGCCGACGTGCGTTCGCTTGAAGGCTGCGCGCCGACGACGAAGCCCTCGAAGCCGATCCTCGCCGTTCCGACGACGGCCGGCACGGCCGCGGAAGTGACGATCAACTACGTGATCACGGACGTCGAAAAGAAGCGCAAGTTCGTGTGCGTCGATCCGCACGACATCCCGGTGGTGGCGTTCGTCGATCCCGAGATGATGTCCACGATGCCGAAGGGCCTCACCGCGTTCACGGGCATGGACGCCCTCACGCACGCGATCGAAGGCTACATCACGAAGGCCGCCTGCCCGATGACGGACATGATGCACCTCGAGGCGATCCGCCTCATCTCCCTCCACTTGCGCGACGCGGTCGCGAACAAGCCGTCGGGCCGTGAAGGCATGGCGCTCGGACAGTACATCGCCGGCATGGGCTTCTCCAACGTGGGCCTCGGCGTGGACCACTCGATGGCGCACGGTCTTTCGGCGCTCTACGACATGCCGCACGGCAAGGCCTGCGCGATTCTGCTGCCGACGGCGATGAAGTTCAACGCGCCGAAGACGGGCAACAAGTATCGTCAGATCGCGATTGCGATGGGCGTGAAGGGCGTCGAGAAGATGACGCTCGCTCAGGCGCGTACGGCGGCGATCGCGGCGGTCGAAAAGCTCTCGAAGGACGTGGGCATTCCGGCGGACCTCAAGGGCGTCTTGAAGCCGGAGGACATCCCGTTCCTCTCCGAGTCGGCCTACGCGGATGCGTGCCGTCCGGGCAATCCGCGCGAATGCACGGTGAAGGACATTGCGAAACTCTACAAGTCGCTGATCTAATTCAACCTCATCCAGGAGTCAGACATCATGAAGGGTGGAATCGTTTTCATCGCCGCGCTCGCCGTGGCGTCCGTTTGGGGTGCGAACACGACGCGCGTGATGCGCGCGCCGCGCTACACGCGTGGCAATACGAGCATCCTGCCCGTGCAGTCCATCGACCAGGCCGCGTGGCTCACGCATCCTGAGGTCAAGGACGAAATCGAGCATGTGCCGATGCCGCGCGTCGTGCGCTTCCGCTGCACGTTCAAGAGCGATGGCACGCCGCTGGAATTCGACGTGACAGGCGATGAACGGTTCTACCTGACTCTGGACGGTCAGTTTGTTTCGCGCGGTCCGCACCGCGGCACGGTGGAGAACTGGACCTACCAGACCTACCGCGCCGAGCTGAAGCCGGGCGAACATGTGATGGAGGCGACGGTGTGGAAGATGCCCGATGGTTCCGCACCGCTCGCCCAGATGTCCCATCGCCTCGGTTTCTGTCTGAAGGCGGAGGGATCCTACGACCAGACGCTCACGACGGGCAAGGGCCCCTGGCAGTGTGGTTCCATTACCGGGATGCACGGCATTGGACGCTCCGGCGGCGCCTGGGGCGGTGGCGAAGGGTACGAAGAGAAGGGCACCGGCATCTACGACTTCCAGCCGAAGCAATGGTTCACGCCGGCGGTTGTGCGCCGTGCGCTTGGGAAGGGCAGCCACTACGGCACGCGGCAGAAGGGCTGGATGCTCTTCCCCTCGCAGCTGCCGGACCAGATCGAGGTGCGGGTACGTCCGGGCCGATTCGTGGACGGTGCCGAGATGAAGTTCCCGCTCACCGTGAAGCCGGGCGAGACGAAGAAGATCCTGTGGGATCTCGACCGCTACATCTGCGCTTACCCCGAGGCCGTCGTCAAGGGCGGCAAGGGCGGCAAGATGACCTGGCAGTGGGCCGAGTCGCTGCGCGGGCCGTCGTCCGACCCGAAGATCAAGGGCAACTTCAAGGGCAACCGCGCCGAATGGAAGGGCAAGTCCTTCAACGGCTTCGGCGACCGCTTCGTGTTCGACGGACGTGAACGCGCCGTCTTCCAGCCGCCGTGGTTCCGCTGCGGCCGTTGGTGCCAGCTCGTGGTGACGGCCGACAAGGAACCGGTGACGATCGAAGACCTCTCGCTCATCGAATCGCGCTATCCGCTCGAATGCGAAACGGCATTCGTTTCGCCCGAGGATCCCGCGCTCAAGGGCGTGCAGGACATCTCCACGCGCGCGATGCAGATGTGCTGCCACGAGATGCTGTTCGACTGCCCGTTCTACGAGCAGCAGATGTATCCGGGCGATACGCGCGTGCAGCTCAACGTCATTTCGTCCATGACGTCCGATGACGCGATCATCCGCCGGGCGATCGAAATCTACGACATCAACCGGCGTGACGACGGCAACGTGCCGTTCAACTTCCCGACGACGGGCACGCAGGAAGGTGCCTCCTACACGCTCTGCTATCTCGGGATGTATCCCGATTATCTGATGAACCATGCGAATCGCGCGTGGTTGAAGGCGCGCCTCCCGGGCATGCGCGATACGCTCAGCAGTTTCGAACTCTACGAGCGTGCGTCGGATGGCGTTCTTGAAAACATGCCGGGCTGGAGTTTCATGGACTGGGTGCCGAACAAGGGCTGGGAAGGCGGCTGGGCGCCGGGTTCCCGCAAGGGCGGCGCGAATGCCGAAATGAATCTCTTCTATCTTGCCGCCCTGCAGGGCGGCGCGAAGGTGGAGGAGGCCTTCGGCAACACGCACCTCGCCGCGCATTGGCGCGAGAAGGCCGCGAAACTCAAGCCCGCGATCGTGGCGACGTTCTTCAATCCGGGACGCGGACTCTTCGCGAGCGATGCGGCGCACACGGTGTGGTCCGAACACGCGCAGTGCCTTGCGCTCCTGACGGACGTCTTCGAGGGCGCTCAGGCGCAGGCTCTCTTCGAGAAGCTCGTCTCTGAAAAGGACCTCTGCCCCACGAGCGTCTACTTCTCTTACTATCTTTTTGAAACCTACTTCAAGTTCCATCGTGCGGACCTCTTCCAGAAGCGTCTCGACCTGTGGAAGGGCTATGTGAAGATCGGCGCGACGACGACGATCGAATCGCCCGAGTATCCCGGCCACGATGCGCGGAGCGACTGCCACGCCTGGGGTGCGCATCCGCTTTGGTTCCTCCGCACGGGCCTCGCGGGCATCCGCAGTGCGGCGCCTTTCTTCGCGCGCGTACGCATCGCGCCGCAGCCGGGCTCGCTCAAGACGGTGAAGGCCTCCTATCCGCATCCGTCGGGCAAGATGATCGAAGTCGATCTCACGTTCGAGAACGGTTCGGCGAAGGGACGCGTCTCGACGCCGGTCTCCGGTACGTTCGAGTTCGGCGGAAAGGTCATCCCGCTCAAGGCCGGAGAAAACGCGATCTGATTCGCAGTTGAAGGTGACATGGCTAGACAGATTGACTATGAGGCGTTGCTTTGTGCAGTACGGGAGCAGATGAGCCTCGATGAGGACTCCGTACACGGACTTGACCATTGGCGGCAAGTGGCATTCAACGGAGAGCTGCTTGCGCGTGAAACAGGTGCGGATCCGACGGTCGTTCGTCTGTTCGCCATCTTTCACGATTCGCGGCGCATGAACGAGTGTACGGATCCAGAACACGGTCTTCGCGGAGGCGAGCTCGCGCGTGCCTGGCGCGGTATTCGTTACAACCTTGACGACCGCCGGTTCGAACTTCTCGTTCGTGCTTGCGAGGTTCACACATCCGCGCAATCCCCAACCGGCGACATTACGGTCGACACCTGTGTCGATGCCGATCGCCTCGACTTGGCGCGAGTTGGAATCATGCCAGATCCCGACCGTATGCTGACGGAACCCGCCCGTGTCCTCGCCCTCCACGCGTTGGAGGGCAATATCTCGCTCTGGGACTACAGGGACTATCTCCTGTCATGCGGCTATTCTGAATGACGGCAAGTAGTTCTTTCTGGTGCGTTTGCGGCAGTTTGGGTGGGGACAGTCCCCACGAGATTATGATTGAAGGATAGATGACAATGCATCGGTATGGACGAATATCTTTGGTTGCTCTGACGGCATTTGTTCTTTGCCAGAACCTTTCCGCTGAGCAGAATGACCCTGATCTTGCCGCAGAGGCAGGAATGCATATTGGAGCTAGTGGTTCTGATGCTCGGAGCCGAGTGTTGATTGGTGCCAGATTTGGCCTCTATGATGTTGATGTTAAAGGCCTTAGACGATATCGACAGTACGGTTTGGAGGTAGATGCCGTTTCCGTGGGAGGAAAGAGAGAAGTCTATGGGCTTCAAGGCGGATTTGCGAGCTCGTGTTCTTTCGGGGGCGGTTTGTTTGGTGGTGTCTGTAATTTTGTGTCAGATTACAAGGGCGTGGAACTAGGGTTTCTGAATGTCTTCAATGCGGATGACAGGCAATTCCTGACACAATCTGTCACTGGGGGCCAAGTGGGGGCGATAAATCTGAACAGTTCGGAACTTGCATTGCAAATCGGCCTTGTCAATGCGCAGGAGGTGAAGCGAGACGGTTTTGCGATGGAAATCGGTTTGGTCAATTTCACGGAATTTGAAGACAATCGCGGTGCGGTTGTTCAATGCGGATTCTGGAACTGGAATAGGACAGGCGCATCGTTAAGAGGTGATTTTGTATTTCAGTTAGGCATCGTTAATTGGCTTGAGTATGGTCGTGAGCAAGGGCCCTGCGTGCAGATCGGTTTCGTAAACATGAAAAAGCAGGTTTTTGAGGACAGGTGGGGTGCTACACCCTTGATTTCCATCTCGATGTAGGTGTGCCGATGCAAATTCGCGAAGAGTGAAGTATAATCTTCTCAGTCATCAACGCCAATATCGTAGTTTCATCGCATCTCTCGAAAAATCCAAACCTTCCACACTGGAGTCACGGGATCGGTTCGTGTTCTTCGTGCGGCCGCGGCGGTTCGGGAAGTCGCTCTTCATCAGCATGATGCAGTGCTACTACGACCGGCGCGAGAAGGAGAACTTCGAGAAGTACTTCGGCGGGCTCTGGCTCGGCGCCCATCCGACGGCGAACCGCAACAAGTACATGGTGCTCATGCTCGACTTCTCGCAGGCGGGGGCGGTCAAGGGAAAGACGCTCCAGGAGTGTTTCGACATCTATCTGGAGACTTGTCTCGACTCGTTCATGCGGCATTATCCAGCATGCTACGATGCCGCGGTCACGTCTTCGGTTGCGGGGCGGGGTGTACTCGCCAAGTTCATGGCGGTCGTCAAAGTGGCGCACGAGCGTGAGATCCCGCTCTGATTTGTTCGATCCTCCTTCGCTAAAGCTACGGAGGACAAGTTGTTCGGATTGTTCGATTGGGGCTATGAAGTGTACTGGCACTTGTCACTCACCACCGCACATTGACCGTTTGCACATTTACACACTTGCACATTAGGGGAAGGATTCGCTGGAGACAGTCCCCACGAGATTTACCACGGACCACGCGGAAACCCGCTTTGCGGGACGCGGAAGGCAGTTTGAAGAAATTCCCTTCGGGTCTGGTACTGGCAATCCTCCCGCAGGACATGGACTTGGGGCGAAGGGACGATGGAGGCGCGAAGCGAAAATTTCCAATTGTCTTCCGTGTCCGGCGGAGCCGGTTTCCGTGGTTCGCGACCTGCGGCGATGGGTGGGAGATTTTGGGACGGAAGGGACATGGTTTAGGACGTCCGGACGCAAGGGACGTCCGGACTTAAGGGACGATTTCATTTCCGAAGAGAGAGGGCGTGTCAACATTTCTTCGATTCCTCTAGACATTTAGAGGTTCAGTAGAGCTTCATTAGAGGTTCGTTTGATAGAATTCTCCGCGTTCTTGTTTTGAGCAGAAGGAGAATCGCATGAAAAACACCTTTTACATCGCCTGCGCGGCGTTCGCCGCCGGCGTCTGGACAGTCCTTGCCGACGATGCCGTCGGCGTCATGGCGGTGTCCGCCCCGGGTTCCGCCCCCGTTCCTTTCGCCCTGCCGTTCGAGCCTTTCGGCGACGGCCGCCCCGGGGCGTTCCTGTCCGGCCCGTTCGTCGGAGACGGGGACGACGCCCGTTCGGACAGGCTTCTCCATTTCTTCGGGCATTCCGTGACGGGCGCCGTCCGTTCCGCGGCCGGCTGGATCGCCCCTGGCGACGGGACCCTCGGATCGGTCCTTCCCGCCGCCCCCGGCGACGCCTTCGTCCTGGAGACGGCGCCGTCCTCCGGGCCGTTTCGCTTCCACGTCTTCGGCCGCGTGCCTTCCGCCGCAACCCTGGCGGACGAACTCCTGCCGGGGATGAATCTCGTCTCCTTCGGATACCCGTACGTGGTCACGACGAACGACCTGCCTCCCGGGATTGCGCCCGTGTCGTCGGCGGACCCGTTCTCCTGGTGTTCCGCCCTGTGGATTTCCAATGCCGCCCCCGATGCCGTCTCGTGGGTCCGCAGGCGCCCTTACGGGATTCCGTCGGCGGGCGCACCGGCCGTGACCGGACTTTCCGTCGCCCCTGACGGTTCCGCCGCAGAACTTTCGGTCGACTCGGCCGGCCGGCCGACGGATGTCCTCGGCCTCGTCTCGTCCAACGGTTTCGACGCGGCGGGCTGGACCCATCTCGCGCGCCTGCCGCCGCAGGCCGGATTCGCCTGGAGGGATCCGCTCCTCGCCGCAAGGCTCGAGGGGGTCGGCTCCGTCTTCTACCTGGTCGCGGACGCCTCGCGCGACGGCGATTCGGACGGCATCCCCGACGAGCTCGAAAGGCGCGTCTACGGCACTTCCCCGCTTCTCGCGGACACCGACGGCGACGGCGTCCCGGACGGGCTTGAGATCGCCTGGCGCGACGATCCGCTTGCCGCCGACTGGCGCACTGCCTTTTCCTGGACGGAGGGCTTCGAGCCGCCGCTTGTCCGTCCGGGCGATCTGGGCGGTCAGAACGGCTGGGCCGTCTCGGACGACGCGACGGCCAACGTCCAGACGGGCCTTGTCCGCTCGGGGAGCGCGGCGCTTCGCTTCAGCGTGCCGGAAGACGCGCGCGCGGGCGTCTCGCACGGGGTTTCGACGTCCGCCGACGTCCTGTGGCTGGACCTTGGCGTTCTGTCGAACCATTCCGCCGGACTTGACCCGGACGCCCCCCGGGGTGCGCTCGCCATGACCGTCGGGCCGGACGGGAAGGTTCAGGCCCTTGACGGGAACACGGTTCGCACCAACGACGTGCTTCGGGTCGAGGAAGGCGAGTGGATGCGGTGGACATGCCGCCTGGACTACGGGAGGCGTCTTTGGGACTGCTATGTGAACGGCGTGCTGGCGTTCAGGGATCTGGCCATGCATGGATCCGTCGAACGTCTCTCGGGTCTCGAAATGCGCGGCAGCGGCAATGTCGACGACATCAGGGTCACGTCGGAGCGTCCGCTCGGTCTGTCTTCGGACGGCGACCCGCTTCCCGACGAATGGGAGATCGCCGTCTTCGGCTCCCTCGGCCGGGACGGAACGGGCGATGCCGACGGCGACGGCCTGACGGACGCCGAGGAATGGCGCGCCGGCTCGGATCCGTTCGCCGCGGACACCGACGGGGACGGCCTCCCCGACGTCTGGGAGGTCCGGCGGGGGCTGTCTCCGACGGATCCCGCGGACGCGCGGATGGACGCCGACGGCGACGGGCTTCCGAACGAGCTTGAGCATCGGCTCGGCACCGACCCGCATTTTCCGGAGCCCGACCCGCGCCGCGCGCGTCCGGGGCTGCGCGCCGAATTCAGGAAGACCTCGGGCAGCGCGCAGGCCATGCCGGACTTCGCGGGGCTGGAGCCCTTCGCCGTCTCCGTGGCGGAGAGCGTCGACTTCGACGACGGGAACTGGCCGGAACCCGTTCTCCGCAGGGCTGACAACTTCATGTGCCAGTTCACCGGGTTCATCCGCATTCCCGTCGACGGGCGCTACACGTTCTTCGTGACGTCGGACGACGGTTCGGAGCTTGTCCTCGACGGCGAGACCCTGACGTCCGACGAGACGCCGCATTCGGCGCGCGAGACGTCGGGCTCTCGGGTCCTTTCGGCCGGATGGCATCCGCTGCTGCTGCGCTACTACGAGAACGGCGGAGGCGCCGTGTTGTCTCTGGGCTGGCGGGGCCCGGGCGTCCCCAGGGGAATCGTCCCGCCCGCGGCCTTCTGCCACTATCCGGAGAATCTGGCTCCGCTGGTCTCGCTGTCCGCGGAGGGGTCCGGCTGGATGGAAGGGGACGCGGTGGACGTGTCCGTGGCGGCTGTGGACGTCGACGGCGAGATCGTCTCGCTTGACCTCTACGACGGGGACGTCCTCGTCGACCATGCCGGCGCCGCGGCGGAATCGCTCCGCCTGGCGGACGCATCCGCGGGCGAGCACCGGATCCGCGTCGTGGCGACGGACGACGCCGGCGCCCGCGCGGAGGCGTCGTGCACGGTCCATGTCGAACCCTGGCCGTTGTCCCATGCGCCTGGGCTCGTCGTCGCCTACTACGCCTTGGCGGAGGACCTGTCCGCCATGCCTGACGTCTCGGATGCCGCGGTTGCCGCCTCGGGCGTGGTGGACCGCGTCGCCTTCGCGAAGACGGCGGGGGAGTGGGAGGGCGCGCCCGCCGGCCTGACGAACCATTACGCCGCCGTTTTTTCGGGGGCGCTGCGCGTCCGCGATTCCGGCCGGCATGTGCTGACGGTCAATTCGGACGACGGGGCCAGGCTCTGGCTGGACGGACGCCTGGTCGTCGACCACGACGGCGTGCACTCGATGTCCGCGAAGTCGGCCGAGGTCGTGCTGCCCGCAGGCCTGCACGAGATGAAGATCGAATATTTCGAGAATGCGGGCGAAGCCGGGCTCGAGCTTTCCTGGACGCGTCCCGACGGGGTCGGGGAGCCGGTGCCGCGATGCTGCCTCTTCCATGCCGTCGGCGTCCTCGACGCGGGCGGCGACGGACTGCCGGACTGGTGGGAGGGCGAACATGGGCTCGATCCCTCCGACCCCTCCGACGCCGATCTCGACTCCGACGGCGACGGGCTGTCGAACCTGGCCGAGTTCCGGGCGGGGACGTGTCCGACCAGGTCCGACACGGACGGCGACGGGCTTCCGGACGCCTGGGAGGTGGAGAAGGGGACGGCGCCGATCCTCGCGGACGCGATCGAGGACCCCGACGGGGATGGACTCGACAACCTCGAGGAGTTCCGGGCGGGCACGGATCCGTTCGCCGCGGACACGGACGGGGACGGATGCCCCGACGCGGCCGAGGTGAAGAACGTGCGCGGCAATCCGCTCGTCGCGGACATCGACTGGGGTTCCGCCGTGACCGTCGGCGGGACGGCGGCGGCGGACGCGCTCGTCTCCTCGACGGGGACCTGGCGGACGGACGCGGACGGTTCCGTCTACGCGGCCGAACGCGCGGGCTCGCTCACCTGGCGGCTCGCCGTGCCGACGGGCGGGGTCGACGCGCTGGCCCTGCGGATCTCGCAGCGCGAGTTCCATTCGAAGGCGTCTTCCTTCGATCTTGAGCTCTTCGTCGACGGCCTCTTCGTGGGCCGCCAGGTCGTGGAGGCGCCCTATGGCGCCGGCGGGGAGGCGTACTTCTTCCTGCCCGAGATCCCCGGCGGGGAGCACGAGTTCCGCCTTGTGTGGCACAACTGGGAGGTGAACACCTTCCTGGCCGTGAAGGACCTGCGCTTCGTGTCCTTCGGCGGCCCCGACGCGGACGGCAACGGCGTCCCCGACTGGCGCGACCACCGCGACGCGTCGGCCTCCGGATTCGACGGGCTTCCGCTGGAGAGCCTCGTCTCGCCGCTGTGCGTGGAAGGCAGGGACCTCTGGCGCGACGTCCTGGAGATCGGCGCGGAGTATGTCGCGGGCGGGAGCAACGGCGTGTTCGCCGCGGTCAAGACGGTCGGCGACGGCTTCTACGCGGACATCCCGCTCGCGGAGGCCGGGCTGACCCGCATCTCCTTCGCGGACAGGTCGCTGACCAACGCCTTCGCGGTGAGTTGGAAGCCGTTCGACGTGTTCGTCGAGGACTTCGCGACCAACGCCCTGGTCGTCCGCACGGGGGACGCGCTGCGCGTGGCCGGCGAGGGTGCGGTGTCCGTGGCGCGGGCCGACGGCGCGGACTGGACGGTCGTCACGAACTGGACGCAGGCCGCCGCGACGCCCTATCGCTTCGACCGGCCCGGAACGTATCTGGTCGCGGTGTCCCGGCGGAGCCTGCTGCTCGGCGAGGAGACCGGCTACGCGCGGGTCGAGGCCGTCTCCTCGCGCTTCCCGAAGCGCAATCCCGCGATCATGATCGACCGCGAGCAGCGCCTTCCCTGCCCCGGGCTCGCGCCCCGCAACCTCGTCGAGCACGACGCCGCGCTGCAGGTGTCGGCAAGGCCCGGCGGGTCGGGCGGCGTCGACCTGTCGCTCCTCGCGCATGCGGACCGCGACATGGGGCTCGTCTCGCGCCTGGACGAGGGCGGCCCGGTCTCGGACGCCGTCCAGGTGACGTCGGTGTGGGCGGACAACGGGACCTACTACCGCGTCGCGAAGAACTACCCGGACGGGTCGCAGCTCGTGGAGGTCTCGCTCCTCCTGGGGGCGCTCGCCGAGAACATGACCGTCGCGCTGGAGATCTTCGTCTCGGGCGTCTGCTTCGAGGACGGCACGCGCACGAGGACGCTGACTCCCGCCGACTTCGACGAGAACGGGCACTGCGTCGTCCGGTTCGTCAAGGCGCGCGGCGTGACGACGTCCGTCTGCCACCGGACCTACATCTACCAGGACGGCGAACTTCTTTACACGAACAAGTAAGATCAGGAGAGGCGAATGAAATTCAAGTCAATCAGTTGTGTGCTTGCCGTCGCGTTTGCATGCTGTCTGACCGACAGTTTTGCGGATGGCTGTCTTCAGCGCAATCCGCCCGAGTCGACCGAGGGCGAGGCGAAGTCGCCCTGCGGATGCTCGGGGAACGGGGGGGATGACGCGGAAGTGTCTGACGACTGCACCAAGGTACTGCTCGGAATGGGGCGCTCGACCCCATGGACGGGTTCGCAGCCGCTGGCGCTCAAAGTCTTTGCAGACGACTCGTCGCCGATGGTCTTCACGCCGGACTCGCTCTGCCCTGTCATGGGCCACGCGTTCAAGCGCCTCGGCAACGCGGTGTTGTCCGATGGCGTCACCGCGGCAGAAGTCGTCTTCTCCCGTCCTGACGGAGAGCCGGTCCACTTCGTCTTCAGGGAGGGAGAGACCCTTGGCCGTCCCGATCCCGGCGTCCACGTGCCGATGGACGAGCGTCTGCGGATGGTCGACGCGCAGGGCCGGGCGACGGCGCATGCCCCCGTCTACTGGGACCTCCTCGAGACGGACGGCACGGTCCGGCGCTTCCTCGCCTCGGACACCGTCGGGCGCATGGGGGCCCTTGTCTCGGCCACGGATGCGCGCGGCTTCGTCACGACGCCTGCGGACATGGGTGTCGACCTTGTCTACGGTCCTGACGGGGTCCGCCAGTTCCTCACGCCTTCGCGGCTTGCGGACGTGCGCGTTGTCAGCGACGGCTACGATGTTGCGATCTACCCGCTTCGGTCCGTCCCGGCGAAGGATCCGGCAACCGGGCTCTATCTCGTGCCCGACGCCCCGACCCACCGGTTCCTCTCCGTCCGGTCCGCGAACGACGGCAAGCAGGCAGTGGTGACGCTGAAGACGGGAGAATCCGACCCGAAACGGTACGTCTTCGAGTACGTGTCGGGCGACTGGTCGCTGACGCGTCCGAACGGCGTCCGGGAGATCAAGGACCGGTTGACGGACGATTCGGTCAAGGCACGGCTTTCCAAGGAGGTCCGCTCATTGGACAACACGCTCCTCTCGAAGTCCGTCATGAACTACAAATGGGAGTCCTGGGGCTATGCGATGACGAACAAGGTCGAGGGCTTCGGCGGCTTGACGCGGACGACGGGTTGGACCTACTACACGTCGGGCGGCGGCATGGGCAAGGTGAAGACGAGTCTTTCCCCGGCCGGGCTGCTGACCGAATACGCCTATGACGCCGAAGGGCGCGAGCAGTCGATCCGCCGCTCGGGCCCCGGCATGGCGGCGGAGGCGACGACCTATTCCTACGCCCCGGTCGATCCGTCCGACGCCGCCTGCTTCGTCGACGCGCGTCCGCGCACCGTCGTGAAGACCCTGGACGGCGTCGAGTGCGAACGCATCTACTACGTCTATTCGCCGCTCACGAACGTCGTCGAGCGCGCCGGCTCGCAGGGGGCGGCCTACGGCGGCGCGAACGCGCTCCGCACGGTCACGGCGTTCTACCCCGCCGTTACGAACGACGTCCGCACCGGGCGCATCAAATCCGTCCGCCACGAGGACGGCCGGCTCGACCTCTACGACTACGCCCTCGCCGACGGCGTCTGGACCGAGACGGCGACGCATCTCCACGAGCAGTCCCCAGAACCCGTCCCGGGCAGGACGACGCGCGACGTCACGGCGACGAACCGCCGCGGCGAAATTCTCGAGCGGAAAACAGAGGCGTTCATTGGAGAAATATGGTATACTGTTGCCCGCGACCTTATGACATACAATTCAACAGGCAAGCGCGTGCGCACCGAAAACCTCGCCGGACAAGCGACGACGACGGCGTGGGACTGCTGTCACAAGGTCTCGGAGACGCGTCCCGACGGCTCCGTGACGACATGGGACTACGACGACGAGGACCGCCTGGTCGCCTCGTCGCGGCTTGTTCCGCTCGACATGACGAACGTGACGTGGCTCACAACTTGCTACAAGTACGACGCCCTTGGCCGCAAAATTGCGACTTGGCAAACCAACCTTGCGGCTCAAGTCGGGCTCCCTGTTCCCCGCACCCGCTACGATCAGCTTGGCCGCGTAATCGCGCGTGTCGACACCTTGGGCAATACAACCACGACGGAGTATAGTCCAGATGGACGAACTGTGTTCGTCCGCAATCCCAACACCTCAACTCGCGTCACCACCCGCTCCGCCGATGGCGATACTCTCTCCATCACCGGCACCGCGATAACACCCGAGTTCCATTCCTATGGTGTCCTTCCAGACGGCACGCGCTGGTCAAAGACAGTTCATGGCGAAACGGCCAGCTCCCCTCGTTTCACCAAGCGCTACGAGAACCTCCTCGGTCAGACCGTCCGCGAAGAGCGCAGTGGCTTCCGCGGCGCGGTGCTTGCAACGACCCACACCTACGACTCCCTTGGTCGCCTTGTCTCCACCTCTGCCGACTACGAGCCCGTTGTCGAATACACCTACGATACCTTCGGCAACCGCATAGCGACCACCCGTATGGTAGGGCGCGGTGATCCCACCGCGCCGCAATCTGAAAACACTGAATGGCGCAAAACCGAAACGCTCTCTTCGTTCATCCTCGACAACTCCGTCGTCTGGCTCACCCAAACCAACATCGTCTCCTGCTCCGATTCCACCATCGCGCCGCTCGTCACTTCTTTCGCTCGCCAACTCACCGGCCTCACCGCTGCGTTGCCCGCACGTTCACGCTCTTTCGACATCCGCGGCAATGTCACGGTAAATGAAATGCTGGTTGATGCTTCCATTGTCACCTCTCGCCAGACCGTCCCATACGCTACAAACAAGCCGCTGTCGTTTTCTCGCTACGGCGTCTTGTTAATGGAGGTCTCTGTTTCCGCTGTCACCAACACCATTGCCTACGATCCCCTCGGTCGCCAAATCTCCAACATCGATGGCCGTGGCAACACTCGCCAGTCGGAATATAACGCCCTTGGCCAACATTCTGCCTCTATCGATGCCCTTGGCAACCGTACGACCTACACCTACGACCAGTTCGGAAACCTCGCCTCGGTCACCGATCCACTCGGCAACGCAACGATCTACGAATACAACCTTCGCGGGAACAAGGTGTTGGAATATGGCGCAACCTATCCTGTTCGTTATACTTACGATATCTTCGGCAACAAGGCCTCGATGACAACCTTCCGCGAAGGTTTTGTTCCCGATTCGTCCGCATCGGGTGATACAACCACATGGCTCTACGACATCGCTTCCGGCGCAATGACGAACAAGGTCTATGCCGACGGTAAGGGCCCGACATACAGCTACACGCCAGACGGCAAACTTGCTCAGCGCACCTGGGCACGCGGCATCGTCACCGACTACTCCTACGACAACTGGGGCAGCCTCACGAACACCGTCTACTCCGATAATACACCCACGGTCTCTCTCGTCTACGATGCCCTTGGCCGTCAAACCGAAGCCCACGATGCCGCCGGCATAACCACATTCATTTACGACTCCTTTGGCTCTCTCACCAACGAGACTGTCGTCGGCGTCGCGGGCACGAACACAATCATCAGACATTGGGACAACTATGGCCGCTCGCTTGGCTACGCCCTCAACGGCGTCCGCCAGTCGACCCTCGGCTACGACCCCGCCACGGGTCGTCTCGCCTCCATGCAGATTCCCGCAATAGAGGATGAACAAAACCACTGTCCACCTCCACCTCTTTTCTCCACCTTCCAGTGGACCTACCTTCCTGGCAGCGACCTCAAATCCTCGCTTGCCTACCCGAATGGCCTCACCGCTACCTGGACCTACGGCAACCGAGGCGAACTTCTCGAAGTCAACAACGCTTCGCCCACTGGAGCGATTTCCCGATACGTTTACACCTACGACGCTGCGGGTCGTCGCGTTGGGTGCGACAAGTCCGGCTCGGCGTTCACGACGCCCGACACCAATTCGTATCTCTACAACACCCGCAGCGAGCTGACGAACGCCGTGGCGGCGGTTGACTCTGACTACCGTTATGCTTACGACTTTGACGAGATCGGCAACCGCGAAACCTCGTTCGAGCGCGGCACCAATTCCGTCTACACAGCCAATTCGCTCAATCAATACACAGCGGTCGATGGTTTCACTCCCCAGTTCGACAACGACGGTAACCAGACGCTGGTCAAAACTGTAACCGGTATCTGGTTGGTTGCCTACAACGGCGAAAACCGGCCGATTCTCTGGACATGCACCCAATCAGACAATCCGTCAATCACCAACAATCAGACAATATCCATGTCCTACGACCGCATGGGGCGTCGTGTCACCAAGAACGCCCAGCGTTTCGTCTACGATGGCTATTTGCAGATTGCCAACTTTGAACATCAAACTTCAAACATCAAACTTCAAACCTTCATCTGGGATCCAACCGAGCCCATAGCAACCCGTCCGCTCGTGTGGAACTCTTCAACTCTTCAACCTTTCAACTTCTCAACTTGGTACTACACTCACGACGGCAACAAGAACGTGAGCGAGGTCGTAACTGCTGACGGCGGCGTAGGCGCGCATTATGAGTACACTCCATTCGGCGCCTTAATTGTGGAGAGTTCTGCCTCCTCAACGGTGAATCCGTGGCGGTTTTCCAGTGAATATTCAGACGATATGTTGGGCCTCGTGTACTACAATTATCGACATTATGAGCCGATAATGGGATGCTGGTTGTGCCGTGACACTTTAGAAGCGGCGACGGGGAATATTAATTTATATCAAATTGCCTTGTCCAATTTGATTGACAATTTTGATTTATTAGGACAGACAGGATGCAAATGCGGGCCAGAAGTTGGGGATTTTTTGGAAAAAACGATGAAACGTGTAGAAGATAAGTACAATGAACTCAGAAAAAAATCTTTGCTAAAGGCATGGTGGATATGCACGGGATTCCACTTGTCGGTAACATGGGATATTAAATTCCCGCTGGCTCCACACGGTTGTGCACAAGGAGAATGTGCGGATACAGTTTCGGTACATGGGCAATGTTATGATAAATGGGAGGTTAACTATATTTTGTTTGGAAAGATATCAAAGCTGTGCGACATTTGTCGAATTCAAATGGAGGCAATGATTGCGGCGCATAAGATTGTAATGAAGACAATTATACAAACTGTGACCTCTGAAAAATATGAATGGGAGTACACCCATGGTGTTCGTGAATGGGCTAGAATTGGAAGAGACATGAATGAAAAGCTGCCGCAACCTATTCCTGATGTCGATGAAAAGTATCGGTCATGTAAACCGTGTGATAAAAAACGGGGAGGGTATAGAAATGGATTTCCTACGACGTGGCCTTAAAGTGTTGCTTGCAATAGGTGTATTGTCTATTGTGTATTTAATGTGGGGAAATTCAACTTGCAAGTTGAAATTGCAAATAGGAGACGTGAATAAATTTGTGGAACTCTGCAAGGTTGAGGCCGATGCGATGAAACAAGCAGGTGTTGAACTTGTTGATGGGCGAGAGTGCGCATGTTCATTGAGATTTCTGTCGCCGCAGTTCATCACCCTTAGACAAGATAATATTATAGATATTCAGCTGCGCGGAGGGTTTGCACATAAGGGATTGCTAGTTGACATAGATAAGAATGAAAGGCCGTCATTATCCCATGCAAAGTTTGGAACTCGCAAAATCTTAGCACGGGTATATCTTTACAGTGAACTCTAGTGACACCTCTGATATGCTTTCAAAGATGCACGGTGGAACTATCGTGAGACTTTGCGGGGCGTCGCTACTGATTTGAGTTGCTCCAGCAATTGCTCTGTGCGGTCGTTGGGTGCTTTCCAAACCAGAAGCGAGTGTTGCGGTGTCGCCCGCCGCGGAGCGCGTTAAGGCGGTGGAACTGAACGCGGAGACGCTTGATTCTCGCAATGTCGAAGCGGCGAAATCCTTGAGCAGAATACTGAGGCGTACATCAATGGAATTTGGTATCCTATCTCCTGAAACCAGATGACATACAACTCCGAGGGTAAGCGCATCACATCCGAAAACCTCGCCGGGCAGGTCACGACCACGGCGTGGGATTGCTGTCACAAGGTTTCCGAAACCGGACCCGACGGCTCGACTACGACATGGGATTACGATGATGAAGGGCGCGTAATCGCCTCGTCCCGACTCATCCCTCTCGATATGACAAATGTAACGTGGCTTACGACCTGCTATAGTTATGATGCACTCGGCCGCCAGACTGCGACTTGGATGACCAACACCACCGCGCATATTGGTATTCCAGCGACAACAACCTCGTACGATGCCCTCGGTCGCGTAACGTCCCGTTCGATTCCCGGCCGCGGCACGTCCCAGACCTCCTACTCTTCGAGTGGACTCATCGTCACGAACACCGCCCCGAACGGCGCGCTGACGATCACACGCCGCAACGCCGACGGCGACACGCTCTCCGTCACCGGCACGGGCGTGACGCCCGAGTTCCACACGTATGGCGTCCTCCCCGACGGCACGCGCTGGACGAAGACCGTACAGGGCGAAACGGCGTCGTCGCGGCGCTTCACGAAGCGCTACGAGAACCTCCTCGGCCAGACGGTCCGCGAGGAGCGCAGCGGCTTCCAGGGCGCGATCCTCGCCACCGTCCACGCCTACGACGCCTGCGGCCGCCTTGTCTCGACCTCCGCCGACGGAGAGCCGACAACAGAATACGCCTACGACGCCCGGGGCGTCCGCACGGCGACCACGCGCACGGTAGGGGGCGCTCTCCGAGCGCCCCGCGACGATGACGGCGCGTTTGAATGGAGACGCAGCGAAACGAGGCTTGCCTACGCCGTTGTCGATGGTACGGTCTGGCAGACGCAGACCAACATCGCCTCCTGCTCCGACGCGGCCATCGCCCCGCTCGTCCAATCGCGCGCGACTCAGCTCACCGGCCTCACGGCAGCCAATCCCAACCGCACGCGCACGACCGACGTCCGCGGCAACGTGACCGAGGACTGGTCGGAGTTCTCTGACGGCATCACGACCGCGAAGCGCCGCGTCCCCGAGGCGACGAACGTCGCCCGCGCGCGTTCCCGCTACGGCATTGCGCTTGAGGAGGTCTCGCTCTCGGCGGTCACGAACGCGACCGTCTACGACGCGCTTGGCCGCGTGTGCGCGACCATCGACGGCCGCGGCAACGCGACGCGCACCGAGTACGACGCCTGCGGCCGACGTGTGCGGACCATTGATCCCATCGGCGCGCGCACGGCCTATGCGTACGACGCCTTCGGCAATCTCGCCTCGGTCACCGATCCCCTCGGCAATGCCACGGTCTACGAGTACGATCTGTGCGGACGCAAGACCTATGAAGGCGGCGCGACCTATCCCGTGCGGTACGCCTACGACGTCTTCGGCAACAAGATCGCGATGACCACCTACCGCGACGAGTCGCAGGGAGCCGATTCGGGCGACACGACGCGCTGGCTCTACGACGAAGCGTCCAACTGCATGACGAACAAAATCTACGCCGACGGCAAGGGGCCGAAATACGATTACGACGTACATGGCCAGCTTGCAAAGCGCACCTGGGCGCGCGGCATCGACACGTTCTACTCCTACGACGGTTGGGGCAACCTCACGAACACGACCTACTCCGACACAACGCCGACGATTGCACTTTCCTATGATGCAATGGGCCGTCAGATCGAGGCCCGCGATGCGGCTGGCGTCACGACCTTCGTCTACGACGCCTTCGGCGCGAACACGAACGAGACCGTCGTCGGTGTTGCCGGCACGAACATCCTCGAGCGCTTCCACGACACCTTCGGTCGCGACGCCGGCTATGCGCTCAACGGAGTCCGCCAGTCGACGCTCGGATACGATCTTGCGACGGGCCGAATCAGTTCGATGGCCGTTCCGGCGGAACAATCGAACAATCGGACAATCGAACAATTCACGTGGTCCTACCTCCCTGGCAGCGACCTCAAGTCCTCGCTCGCCTACCCCAACGGTCTCACGGCTTCCTGGACTTACGGCAACCGCGGCGAGCTCCTCGGAGTCGACAATGCGCTTCCGAGTGGTTCGGTCTCGAGGTTTGTCTACACCTACGACGCTGCCGGTCGCCGTGTTGGTGTTGAGAAGAGCGGTGCGGCATTTGATCAGTCTGATTCTATCAACTATGGATACAACACGCGCAGCGAGCTCACGAACGCAATCGCCACTGTCGATGCTGACTACCGCTATGGCTACGCCTTTGACGACATCGGCAATCGGCGAAGCAGTTTAGAATGTGGAGTGCAGTGTGCAGAGTACATGGCCAACAATCTCAATCAGTATACTGCCGTTGATGATTTCACGCCTACCTACGACGCCGATGGTAATGAGACCATAGTAAAAACTGTTACTGGCATCTGGCAGATCACCTACAATGGTGAGAACCGCCCGGTCCAGTGGACACAGGGTGATACGGTCATCCCAATGAGCTTTGACCGCATGGGCCGACGTGTGACGAAGAACGACAAGCGGTTTGTCTACGATGGTTATTTGCAGATAGCGGACAATAGCGGCAATGCGTATGTGTGGGATGTTACGGAGCCAATCGCCACTAGACCGCTTGCATGGCTTCACAGCACTTCTGTTGCGCACTATACGCATGATGGCAACAAGAATGTGAGCGAAGTCGTTGCCTCTAACAACAACATCATTGCGCATTATGAGTACGCTCCCTTCGGTGCACTGACGGTCCAGCGCGGCGAATCCGCCATGTCGAATCCCTGGCGCTTCTCGTCCGAATATGCCGAAGATGAGACGACGACGGTCTACTACAACTACCGCCACTACAATATTCAACTCGGTGTGTGGTTGTCACGAGATCCAGCTTATGATTTATTACTTGTTAGAGGTGGTGCTAAAATTGTTAAATTCCTTTTTGAGATTGGCAGGCAGGATGTAGAACCGTTTGGCAGTCTTGAAAAGCATTCTTACACATTCTTGTCCAATTACTCGTCTAGCAGTTATGACAGGACAGGATTGGCAGGTGGTGGGCCTTGGCATCCGCCTGAAGGGGTTCACGTGTCATGTACTCGGGCTGATAATTGTTCATCACTTATCGCGAAAATGACATTGCTGAATAAAATGATACATTCTCATGTGGGGTGGGATTGTCTGGCTCCGGTTGGGCGAGGGGGGGGACGGCATGCGTCGGAAATTGCATCTTTGTATAACGCCTTTGCAAAGTGCGGCACGATTTGGTATTACAAAGGCTGTCCTGGATTCCCCCCAACATTAGACCCATACCCCAAAAAGAAGTGTAAGTCGACTGATATATGTCAGAATGGCGAATGCAAGCGTGTTTTGTATGCTGCTGGCTTGACTTCTGGTGCATGTTTGGCTGCCTATGGTGTATACAAGTTTGTTCGTACATGCGCTGCTGGCGCCGCTTTAGGGCCGGTCGGTGTTTGTGTGTCGGCAGCTCTTCCATGAACTTCAAATTTAATTATTATGAACAAAGAATCCATGGCAAATGATTTTTGGTGCGGCATTGATAGCAATGATCCTCGTCATATTAGAAAAACATATATGATGCTGGTCAGTAGTGGGAGTTTAAATAATCTTATTGGGATCCCTCCCTGGCCGAAGATTAAAAAGTTTCTTGCAAGATGCTGGCGTGAAGCCTTCTTGCATCCAAAGGACACTAATGTTGCTATTGGATTAAATGGATATGAGGCTGCTTTAGATTTCTGCCCATTCCTGGCGAATGGGAATGGGATAAAAGGATATGATGAAAAGGGAAGACATTATTTGATTCAGATGCTTCACGACGTGTATGAAAACGGAGATAATGATTCGCGTTTGTGTATTGAGACAGCTATTGTAGAGGGCTTTTCGGATAGTGATTTAAAATACTGGAGAAAATGTAACTGATCAACTGTGTCCCTGTCCTGCTTTATGATAGCCGCCTGCCCGCGTTGCGCACGGGAATGCAAATGAGGATAACTTTGATGGAGCACAACAGATTCGTGAATACGCCAGACGAGTCCACGAACGCGGACATGAAGGAGTTTCGACATGAGACTGGAATGGGAGAAAATCGAGGAGTACGAAGCAACGCCCGAGTTGATTCGCGAGTTGGTCAGGGATGGGGCCAAGCGCGGTGAGTACATGATCATGATGCGTGACGACGACGAGGAATCGTATGTGCAGATTGCGTGCGATTTCGATGAGGTCGGGGGGACGGATGACGGCTGTTTTGACCTCGAGTATCGCGAGGGGAGCGAAAGTCCGTTGTTGCATTGCAGAAGACGTGTCTCTGCAAGCGAGATCGAAGGAATCTTCCTGGACGAATTGAATGGTTTGTCTGCGTGGAGGCACCGCTACGAATGGGAGAAGGTTCCAGGATATGGATCGTCGGGCGGCAAGACGAACAGGACTGGGCTGGTGAAGAAGCTGTTTGTCGCCCTGTTTGCTGCCTTTGCGTTTGCCTATGTCATTCATGCGGCATACCTGTGGTTCCAGTTTGGACATCCCACGGGCTTTTGCACAAGTGCTTCATCTACTGGGGCGAGCACAAAGTCCATGGCGACCTCCATTTTGTTGAACATGCTCCGCTCCAATGGTCCACCACTGGAAGGAATAGGAGGAATGCTAGATGAAAACTTGTGTTTACGCTCTTCTATTTTTGAATGTTCTCCTGTGGTTTTCCCACTGGCAGACAGGTTTTTTGCATCCGGCCGTGTTATGTCACAATGGGAAGATTCTTTGCTCTTTGTTTGTCATGAAGGTTGCATGTGAATTGATGGGTTTTGCGTCTAGTGTGATGATATTGCGCTGTGTTCATAAGCTATGGGCGACGGTGCTGCTGTCAATATTTGCATTGACTCTGGCAATTGACGTTGTTCTTCGAATATCATCCTGCAATAATGAAGATGACGATACTCCTAAAACGATGATGATTTTCCCGGGTGGTTTTACTATTGAAGAGAATCGGCCGTAAACGTGGTTGCGAATCATTGCTACTGTCCGGTTTTATGGTTGAATGTGAAGGGTCGGACCTTATTGGTACACCAGCCCGACTTTCCATGTTAGAAACGAAAGCCAGCTTTTTTGCGCGGGCTTTCGTTCGCTTTCTTAAATTATCGGATTGATTACTCGGCATTTGTCTGTAGAAATCGCGTTCGCAAAGATTGTCGAGGACAATAGGGAGAGAATCGATTCCGCAAGTTTTACAGACACTCGTGAAATGGCGCATGATGTATGGTGATGGTGTGTTGCGGTGCCAAGACGGAGGTCTTCGGCGGAAGTGATTCCGGCGGTGGATTCGGTGGCGTCGATCGGTTCGCTCGCGTCGCAGGAGGCCTGCGCATTTCCAAAGACGCTTCGGATTCCTCTGCGACGATCCGGAGCGCCAGTTTTTCCCGTCCCGGAGGCCGGCGTCGCCGGTGGTTTCCTCTAGACTTTTAGAGGTTCGGTAGAGGTTCTTTAGAGGTTCGTTTGGTAAAATTCTCCCATTCTTGTTTTAACAAAGAGGAGAATGTTCATGCGCGATCTATTGTTTGCCGCGGGCCTGGGGCTTGCGGTTTCCGTCTCTGCCGGTCGGCCGGTCGGCCTGAGGCCGCTTCCCGCCTGGGACCATTTGGACACCGAGGTCTCGACCAATGCCGCCTTTGCGGTCGGGGGACCCGGCGGCCGGTTCATGACGTTTGACCTGGAGTTCTCGGCGACGCCTTCCAACAACGTGCAGGTCGCGTTTGGACGCGATGCGGATC
>JAZUGW010000040.1:0-25941 GCA_045641465.1 Kiritimatiellia bacterium
CTTCCAAGTCGAGGATGGCGTGACGAACCGCATCGACGCGTCGACGCGCATCCGCCTCGACGTGGCCGAAGACTCGTTTACGCGCGAGTGCGTGAAGACCGTCTACATGTCGTGCCCCGTGCTGGGTCGCGGCACGCTCCGCGCGACCTGGACACCCGAACAAGGCGATGTGAAATCTGATGAGTCGGACTATCAGGTGATCGAGCCGATCCGCAAGCTGATCACTTCGGAACGTTATAATGAAACAGGACCGATTTTGAACCCCTCGCGGCTGGTTTATGGGACGAATGCCATTCTCAAAGTGAGTGTCAACCTGGCGCCTGGCGATTCGTTATCATTGACTAACGAGGTTTTCCGCCGTGTGTCTGGTTCAGGGGAGATTCTGGCCCAATGGCGGACTGGCAATGACTGGTATGCTTCAATCAACGCCACAACAAACTCAGGCGAACTCAAGATCGAAGCACGATTCAACGATGACGAACTCCAGCCACAGTGGACTCTCCCGATTGTCAGCCGTCGTGTCATACCGGTTCGGGTGGTTGTCGTGGATCCGCCTGCCCACTTGCAAAAGAATGCTTGGTTGATGAATGACATACGGGAACAAATCAAGGAAGTCAACGATGTGTTTGCACAGGTCGGTTATGCCTTCGAAATCCATAGTACAACGAATGTTATGAGTGACGGAGAATACTGGAACATGACTGTCTATGAGACGAAGCAGATTTCTTCGGCAGTAGGCGAGGTCGAATTTGAGGAAGAGACAGAGCAGTTCTTGAAATTCGTCAAAACATTCAATGCAGAAAATGTTTTGGAATTGTATTACATAGGGGATCTTTCATTTTATCGAAGCGAGTCGGGAAGCGGTCGGATCGCAATGGTCAAAGCGGGTGGTGTCTTTATTACAAAGGGGAGTTCTGGTCGCGTTCTTGCCCACGAGCTGGGACATGTCCTCGGATTGGACGACATTTACATGGGACTTGTCAGAAGCTCGAACAGCACGGTGACGAAGATCGCTTTTCCCGATGAGTACAAGGTAGTTGGCAGGAAATATTTTGCCGACTTGATTCACGATTGGGGACGGGAGGCAGGATACGGATTTTATGAACGAAGTGATACATTAGGGATGGTTGCGAAGGAATTGTTGATGCTTGGCGTAGGCGAAGAAGACGTTGAAGAGGGATGTGACATCCCATTTTCCAAAGTCTATGGTATGCCTGCCGAACATATCGATCCTGAAGCTGCTAAACTGGTCCCTGTTGGGGCCGAGGTCATGGATCCAGAAAAAATCGAGGAGAATTCAAGATGAAGACTGTTGTGAGTATACTTTTGATTGCGTTGCCATTCCTATTGGCGGAAGCACATTCTCCGGCGGAATCCAACGAATGTGTTCGGACGCTGTTAAGGGCGGCCTCATGGAAGCCTTGTCGCGGTTATAGCATTGGTGACCGTGTCCTTGATCTGCGCAGGCAAGATGTATTCTTTTCGAATATTGAGACGGGGCCAGGGTGGAGCCCGTCTGGGCGGCAGGCCGCATTCGATGGTTTTCTCGGCTTAATGGCGGAGCATGATTTTGGTAGTGGCGGAAGAACTTGGCTTGAATTGACTTCGCGGGCTGTCGCTCAATGTCGAACGATGGGCTATACAAATGCATTGTCCGCCGTGAGCCGCCTCGCGGTTAATGGAACCTATCCGTCGTCACGGCGTCTTGAGGCACTTGAGTTTGTCTGTGAGCAAATGACTTTGAATGAAGGTTCGACACGTTTTGTTGAAGGCGTTCTGACCAACCGAACGACTTTCTCGTTGGCGGAGCGAGGCGTAGCCTGTGGCGTCTATATTAACAGGATGTTGACCTGCCCGACAAATGCCTCCGGGTGTTTCGTTTCCCATGCCGTATCGACTTTCTACCGGAATCGAAAATGTGACACGGCGGGAGGCGTCATGTTTGACAAGTTGTTTTCAGCCAAATTAGAGGGGTACGCGATGAGTTCAAATCGTATCGATTTAGCGACATTCGTCCTTGGCCATGTTGAATGCAACCAGTATGAACGTCGGTATTTCACGACGGTCACCAACGAACTCCTTTCTTCGGGGTGTCCACTTGTACAGCTGGCAATTGGCGAGTGCGACAACGAGCGGTGATGAAACGGACAGACGGCGATGAGGAGTTCTATCTGTTTGGGTGAAATGCAAGTATTCTGCCATAGACATCTAGGTGTTGATTTGCTAAACTACAGTGCCCCTTGGGAATGAGGGGTGATTCCAATTAGTTTCAAACTTGAAGGAGAACGCCAGTGTCAATGCATTCAGTCAGGTATGGGTTGACGCTGATCCTTCGTTGATCGAAAGGGGAATCAGGAGAGATTTGTTTTCTGCTAGAATGAAGGTGAAAGAATCCGAAATGAAAAAGTTTGTTTGGGTACTGGCGACCGGCGTGTCGTTGCTGGCCTTGGGGGGAACGTCTGGAGAGATCAAGACGCCGGAGAACTCGAAGCTGTTCGAGCAGCGGATCGACCCCGTGTCGAAGGTCGTATCCTACGCGCTGCGCTACGGCGCGCCGGACGACAACCGCCAGTCGCTTTACTTCATCACGAAGTCGATGACCGATGACGGACGCTTTCTGCTCTTCTGGCATACGAAAGGCAACGAGCGCAAGCCGTCGATGGGACGTCGCCATGTGATGATGGCCGACCTTTTGAAGGAGGAGGTCTTCGATCTCGGCGAACCCTCGGGCAAGATGTACACGTGGTTCATCGAGTGCCGTCAGAACTATGCGGTCTATGCCGACGCGCGGGGCGACTTCTGGCGTCTGCCATTTGCCGATCCGACGAAGCGCGAACGTCTCTGCGCGTTGCCGAAGGAGCTGTCCGACATGGGGCAGGTCCTGTCGCTCGCCACCCACCTGACGCTGACGCGTGACCGTACGAAGGCGTTTCTCGATGTCTGCGTGCGCACGCCCCAAGGTCGTCTGCGCTGGGTACAGGGACTGCTCACGCTCGCAACCGGCGCATGGGAACCATGGGGTGAAACGGATTTCATGGCCAATCACGGACAGTTGAATCCGGTGAACGACCGCTTGGCGATGGTTGCCTGGGAAATGGCGTGGGAGAAGCAGGGCCAGGAGTACAAGAAGCGCACGGGATTCTACCCGCGCATGTGGCTTGTCGAGCCGGGCGACAAACGGCGGCTGGTTCCCGCCGAGGCGCGGAATTTCGCGTCGCACGAGATCTGGGATGACGACGGCAAGGGCTTCTCGTGGTGCGGCTGGGGGTCGATGATTCCGGCCGATACGGTGTACCATTGCGACCTGGCGACGGGCCGGCAGGAGAAATGGTGCGGTTTCGCGGGGGCACGCCACAACAGCTGCTCGCCCGACAACCGCTATGTCGTGACCGATGTCGCACCCGAGCGGTGGTGGCGCGGCTGCAAATGGCGCGTGGGCTTCTGGAATCGCGAAACGGACAAAGGCGTGTGGATTTACACCACGCGGCCGGCGCTGATGCCGGTGAACAACCAGTCGAAGCTGCATCCCGATCCGCATCCGCATTTCGTGATGAACGCCAAATACGTCGTCAGCACGGCGAGCAATGCCGATGGCCACATGGATGTCTATGTGACGCCTGTCGCCCCGCTCGTCGAAATGACGAAGAAATAAGATTCTCCCCATTCCTCGTTTGAAGCAATGAAATTTTTTATCCATACGTATGGTTGTCAGATGAACGTACGCGACAGCGAGGCCGTCGGGGCCTTGCTGGAGGCGGCCGGACACGCACGCGTCGACGCGGAAGTCGATGCTGAACTGGTGATTGTCAATTCCTGCACGGTGCGCGATATGGCCGAACGCAAGGCGATCGGCAAGTGCGGCAATCTCATTGCCGTGAAGGAAGGACGCGGCAAGCCGCGGGTCGACGGCGCCGTGAAGATGGTGGGCCTGATGGGCTGTGCCGTCAAGCGCCTGGGCGCCGACGTCTTCAAATCCCTGCCCGGACTCGACTTCGCGGTGGGCCCGCGCCGCTTCGGCGTGATCCCGAAGCTCGTCGACGAGGTGCTCGCGCGCCGGGCGGCGGGCGAGAAGAAGATTCGCCTTCTGGAGCTGCCGGACGACAACGAAGTACCGACGGGACTCGATGCGCATCCCGACATCCAGCGCGGGGCGACGCCGTTCGCACGCTTCCAGAGCTATGTGACGATTCTGCTCGGCTGCGACAACCGCTGCAGCTACTGCATCGTGCCCGATGTGCGCGGACACGAATACTCGCGTCCCGCCCGTGAAGTCGTGGCCGAAGTGCGCTGCCTCGCCGAACGCGGCGTGAAGGAGGTGTGCCTGCTTGGTCAGAGCGTGTTGCGTTACGGACGTCGCAACCCTGCGTGGTTCCCCGAGGACGAACCATCCCCCGGCGGCTACACGGAGGCGTTTCCGCGCTTGCTGGAGGCGCTCAATGCGATTCCCGGCCTCGAGCGCATCCGCTTTACGAGCGCGCATCCGAAAGGCTGCACGGACGAACTCGTGCGCGCCTATCGCGAATTTCCGAAAGTGTGCCGTCATCTCCACTTGCCCGTGCAGAGCGGCAGCGACCGCGTGCTCGGCGAGATGGGGCGCCACTATACGCGCGCCGAATATCTGGCGGCCGTCGCGAAGCTGCATGCGTTCGATCCGACGTTCTCCGTGACAACGGATGTCATCGTGGGCTATCCGGGCGAGACGGTGGCGGATTTCGAGGAGACGCGCACGCTGATGGAAGAGGCGGGTTTCGACAATGCCTTTGTGTTCAAGTATTCGCCGCGGCCCGGTACGCGTTCGGCGGCCCTGCCGGACGATGTGCCGACGGAAGAGAAGGAGCGACGCGACCAGGTGCTGCTGGCCGACCAGCAGACGCGCGGCTTGGCGCGTAACGAACGCCTCGTGGGGTCGGTCCGCGATGTGCTGGTGGAGGGACCCTCGCTGCGCAATGCCGCGCGTTGGAGCGGACGCGACTCCGGCAATCGCATCGTCGTCTTCGAGCCGACGCGTCCGCTTGCCCCCGGCGAGCTCGTGGCGGTGAAGATCGCCGAGGCGCATCCGCAGATTCTGATTGGCGAGCTGGCCTAATGAGCGAACAGTTATTCAAGCTGACATCCGACTACAAGCCGATGGGCGACCAGCCGGAGGCGATCGACACATTGGTGAAGGGGCTCGAACGCGGCGAGAAGCGATTGATCCTGCAAGGCGTGACCGGTAGCGGCAAGACGTTCACGATGGCGAACCTCATCCAGCGCTGGAACCGTCCGACGCTGATTTTGAGCCACAACAAGACGCTTGCGGCCCAGCTGTTCGCCGAGTTGCGTGGGTTCTTTCCCGAGAACGCCGTCGAGTACTTCATTTCGTACTACGACTACTACCAGCCGGAAGCGTACATTCCGCAGACCGACACCTACATTGAAAAGGATGCCTCCGTCAACGAGGAGATCGAGCGCTATCGCCTGGCGGCGACGAACGCGCTCATCGCGCGACGCGATGTGATCGTGGTGGCGTCCGTCAGCTGCATCTACGGATTGGGAGAGTCCACCGAGTACCGCGACCTTGCAGTGAAGTTCGCGGTGGGTGACACGTGCGGACGCGGCAACCTGGTGGAACGCCTCATTGCGGCGCAGTATACGCGCAACGATCTCGACTATTCGCCTGGCAACTTCCGCGTGCGGGGGGATACGGTGGACATCTTTCCCGCCTACGCGACGGAAGGCATTCGGGTCGACTTCTTCGGAGATGAAATCGATTCGATCCATGCGCTGAGCGTGCCGGATTTTCACATGGGCGTGTCGATGCCGGCGGCCGTGGTGGCGCCGGCCAAGCAGTTCGTGATGCCCAAGGACAAGATGGAAGCCGCCTACGTGCGGATCGAGCACGAGCTGAAGGAACGCCTGAAGGATTTTGACGGTGCCAAGAAATACCTGGAGGCGCAGCGTCTCCGGGAGCGGACCGAGTACGATATCGAGATGATGAAGCAACTGGGCTATTGCAATGGCATCGAGAACTATTCGCGTCCACTCACCGGACGCCCCGCCGGCGAACCGCCGGAATGTCTGCTCGACTATTTCCCCGACGACTTCCTGACGATCATTGACGAAAGCCATGTGGCGGTGCCGCAGCTGCGGGCGATGTACAACGGCGACCAGGCGCGCAAGCAGAAACTGGTCGATTACGGGTTCCGTCTGCCGAGCGCGAAGGACAACCGTCCGCTCAAGTTCCCCGAATTCGAGCAGAAGGTCCATCAGATCGTCTTCACGAGTGCGACGCCGGGCGAGTACGAGTATGAAGTCTCCAAGACCGTGGCGCAGCAGGTGATTCGTCCGACGGGCCTGCTGGATCCGGAAATCGAGCTGCGTCCGCTCAAGAACCAGATCGACGACCTGATGGCGGAAATTCGCAAAGTCGCCGCGAAGGGCGACCGCATCCTCGTGACGACGCTCACAAAGCGCAGCGCCGAAGACTTGACGGCCTATTTGCACGAGACGGGCCTGCGCGTCGAGTATCTGCACAGCGGCATCGACGCGCTGGAACGCGTGGCGATTCTCGGCCGACTTCGAAAAGGCGAGTTCGACTGCCTCATCGGCATCAACCTGCTGCGCGAGGGACTTGACTTTCCGGAAGTCGCCCTGGTGGCGATTCTCGATGCGGACAAGGAAGGGTTCCTGCGTTCGACGACTTCGCTGGTTCAGACGGCCGGCCGTTGTGCGCGGCACGTGAAAGGGCGGGTCATCCTCTACTGTGACCACCAGACGGACGCCATTCGGGATCTCCTGCGCATCACCAAGCACCACCGTGACAAGCAGATCGCGTTCAACACCGAACACCACATCACGCCGAAGAGCGTGAAACGGGCGATCAACGAAGCGGTCTACGTCTATTCGGAGGCGAAGAAGACCGAATACGCGGCGGCCGCCGAAACGCCCGAGACGCACGACATCCACGAGACGATTGCCGCGTTGCAAGAAGAGATGATGCAGGCGGCGGAGGCGCTTGAATTCGAGCGCGCGGCCTATCTGCGCGACCAGATCAAGACGCTTCAGCGGACACAGCAGACAGGGGCGGTTTCGGTCGGGAAAGGGAAGTGATCGTTGGCTATGACGCAGGATGAAATTTTCGCCGGACTCGATCGCTGGTTCGGGCATGACGATTTTCGAACGGGCCAGTATGCGCCGATTGAGGCCGTTGTGAACGGACGCGACGCCGTCGTGGTGATGCCGACGGGGGCGGGGAAGTCGCTCTGCTTCCAGTTGACGGCATTGCTGCTTCCGGGTGTGACAGTTGTGATTTCGCCGTTGATCGCGTTGATGCGCGACCAGGTGGAGGCACTGGAGCGGCGTCACATTCCGGCAACCTATTTGAATTCGACGCTCGATCCTGCGGAACAGGCCTATCGTCTTCAGGAACTCGCGGCCGGGCGGTTCAAGCTGGTCTACGTCGCCCCCGAACGGTTGGCGAACGCCCGTTTCCGTGCATTCCTCGAACAGCTGGAGATTTCCTTCCTTGCCGTGGACGAGGCGCACTGCATTAGCCAGTGGGGACACGACTTCCGTCCCGACTACCTGACCCTCGGTACGCTCGTGGCCGCGCATCCGACGATGCGCGTGATGGCCGTCACGGCGACGGCGACGCCGGAAGTGCGGCGCGACATCATCGCCCAGCTGCAGTTGGAGGGACGCGCCTCGGCGTCGGGTCCGCTCTTCGTGCAGGTTCAGGGATTCTCCCGGCTCAACCTCAACCTCGCCGTGTGCCGCTGTCGCACACATGACGAAAAGCTCGAGCACGTGCGTGCGCTCGTTCAGGCGCATCGTACGGGGATCGTCTATGTGGCGACACGCAAGCATGCGCAGGAAGCGTATGACAAGCTGCGGGCGAGCGATCTCGGCGAGTCGGAGGTGCTGCTGTACCACGCCGGCCTTGATACGACCGAACGGACACGCGTCCAGAATCGGTTCACGGTCGCGAAATATCCCGTTGTGGTGGCGACCAACGCGTTTGGCATGGGCGTCGATCGGGCCGATGTGCGGTTTGTCGCGCATTGGGATATCCCCGGGAGCGTCGAAGCCTACTACCAAGAGGTCGGACGCGCCGGACGCGATGGCCTTCCGGCCTGGTGCGAGCTTCTGTTCAACTATGCCGACGTCCACACGCAGGAATTCTTCTTCAAGGACAGCGAAAACCCGATGCGGGGGCGTCAGCTGCTGCAGCAGATGGTGGCGTATTGTGACACAGCTCGTTGTCGCCACGCGTTCATTCTCGACTATTTCGGTGAAACGGTCAAGGGCGACGTGTGTGGTGGGTGTGACCGTTGCGGACCGCGCAAGCTGCCGGATCCGCTTTCGGAGACGCAGTGGCTCATCTTGCAGAAGGTCCTCTCCTGCGTCGGGCGGATGAAGGGCGAACATGCGCTTGCGCGCGTGGTGGAAGTGCTTCTCGGGGCGAAGACGCGCTATATCGCGGAACATGCGCTGGACGCACTCTCGACCTACGGTCTGTTGCCGGAAGGAGATCCGGAGGAGCTGACCCTGTTGCTCAAGGCGCTCGTCCGTGCGGGGTGTGCCGTGCTGTCGGACGACGGCGAAGACATCATCGCCCTGACGGCGAAGGGCGTGCGCGTGGCGAGGAAGGAAGAGCGAAACTTCACGCTTCTTTGGCCGCGCCGGACGCATGTCGTACCGATCTCCTTCGCTCAGCGGTTCGCCGAAGAACGCAAGGCGGCCACGCGGCGGGAGTCGTCGGCTGGCGCGCGGTCGGCACCGCGTCTTCCGCCGGCGGCGATGCGTCCGGAAGACCTGGCGCTCGCCTCCGAATTGCGCACCTGGCGGAAGAACGTCGCCAACGAACGCGGCGTACCGGCGTTTCGCATTATGACGAACAAGACGCTTGACGCCATTGTCGCCGAACGTCCGCGTACGCTTGCCGCACTCTCGCACATCTACGGCATCTACCAGCAGGTGCGGGACGACTATGGTGAGGACATCCTTGAAATCGTAGCCGATTTCTAGCCCCCGTCAGGGTCTCGAAAAGTTTCTTTTGCCCCGGAATTAATGAATTAAGAAATTTTCGCACGGATATTGTGTGCCCCCGTGTATTTTGCTATAATTTGACACATGAATAGATGCCTTTTTCTTTTTGGGTGCATGCTTTTGGCATGTACATCCGTCTTTGCGGTCGTGCCGAAAGTCATTTTCGACGCGGACATGTACACCGACTTTGACGATGTGGGGTCATTGGCCGTGCTGCATGCGTTGGCGGATGCCGGCGAGTGCGAGATCCTTGGCACGGTGGCTTCCGTGCACGGCGAGGCGCCGGCGACGGGGATGATCGAGCTGCTGAACGACTTCTACGGACGCGGTTATCTGCCCATCGGCGCGCCGCGCAGCACGCCGGATTGCGTCGGCGTGGGACCGGATGTCGATCCGGGCGCCAAGAAGAACAAGTCCTACCGGCTCTATGTCGATATGGTCAAGGCGCGTCCGAATCTCAAGTACCCGACGTGCGACAAGGTGCCGGATGCGAACGACGTCTACCGTAAGCTGCTCGCGGGTGCGCCAGACGGCAGCGTGACGATCGTGTCGACGGGTTTCACGACGAATCTGCGCCGTCTCTTGGAGACGAAGGGCGATGCCGTGTCGCCGCTCGACGGGCGTGCGCTCGTGGCGAAGAAGGTGAAGGCCTGGTATGCGATGGCGTGCCGCTTCCCGAAAGGACGCGAGTACAATTCGGCGACGGATGGCGAGTCCTCGCGTCGTGCGTTCGGCCAGTTCCCCGCGCCGATCTATTTCCTGGATGTCTGCTACGGCGGCAATGTCTATTGCGGGGCGCCGGCCTCGCGCCTGACGGACGAGGTGAATCCCGTACGTGACGCGTTCAAGCGTGCCTTGCGCGAGTACAGGCAGGAGAAGAACGGCCATCAGGCCTGGGATGAAATCACCGTGCTCGCGTCCATCCGCGGCTGGGAGAAGTATTTTGGTACGGAGCGTGGCCGCTTCGACATCGTGGATGCCCGCGGGACAAACGTGTGGACCAAAGACGACAATGGGAACCACTACGTGCTGACGGTCAAGACGCCGAAAGTGGAAGTGGGCCGAATCGTTGACGAACTCATTGCGCGCCGCCCTCGCGCCATGAGCAAAAAATGAAGCCGATATGGGGTTGTAAGGAGTCCGCTATGAAGAACACCACAGCATTGATGATGATCCTCTCAGTCGGTCTTATGTTCGCGTGGAATTGCCGCGGCGACGCCGATATTGTCCTGTCCGGTAACTATGTGACGGATGTCGATCGTACGTGTACTTCCAACACCAGGGTCTTGCTGAACGGCGTGACATTCACCGACTGCACGCTCAAGTTGCGTGGAGATGTGACCTATACGCTTGTGCTCGGGGACGGTACCCAGAACGTGTTCCGGATGTTGGGTAAGAACAAGGAATGCATCAAGGCGACGAAGAAGTCGAACTTGGTGATTACCGGTACGGGCGTTCTTGATCTCCTGAGTGAAAAACGCATAAGAGAAGAAGTAGAAGAAGACGTGTATACGCGTTCCGGCGTGCTTGTGTGCAACAACCTCACCGTGCAGGGCGGCGACACCACGGTGACCTTCGACACCGACAAGAGCGACACGTCCTGCATTTTCCTCAAGGGCAACTACCTTCAGACGGGCGGCAAGCTGAAGGTGGATATGAAGAAGAAGAACTGCACGAACGAACTGCATGGTGTGACCTTCGATTCGAAGAGTACCACGTTCACGCTGAATGGCGGCAAGTTCAACGCTGAAATCGCCGGGACGAAGTCGCGGGCGATCGATCTCAAGGGGTCCTGTACGGCAACTTTCACGGCTGGTGAAGTGAAGGCCGAATTCGAAGGCCCCGAGGGGCGGTTCGTAAATGGTGGAACAATCGTCTTCAATGGCGGCCAGTACGTGTTCACGACCAACATCACCTCGAAGCTGACGACGGCCTACTATCCGAATAATCTGAGTGCCGTGAAGGCGGGAACGTCCATCACGATCAACGGCGGTGATTTCGAGGCCGATCTTCCGCTTGTCGGCAGCGAAGTGTTTACGACGGATTCGACGGAGGGCACGTTCATCGACATCAAGGGCGGCACGTTCGACCTCGTTGCGGGTGATGACTGCATCAGCGCAAACGGCGACATTCTGATTTCCGGTGGACGCATCCGCGCCGTATCGGTCTTCGACGATGCGTTGGATGCAAACGGCGGCATGACGATTTCGGGTGGCGACATCCGCGCGTATGCGACGGGACTTGAGACACACGGCCTCGATCTCAACAAAGGCAAGAGGTTGACGATCACGGGCGGCATCGTCGTGGCGACGGACGGCGTGGATGCCGAGCGTATCGGGTCGGGCTCTTCCGAAGTCGGCAAGGTCGCTTTTGAACAGCCGACCTACTACGGCACGTTGGCGACGGATGCCTACAGCGCCAAGTATCTGTATCTGGAAGGGGCGACCAATGGCGTGCCGTTCGTTGTGAAGCCGCGTCTGCCGGCTTTCCCGGCGGGACGGAACTTCAATCTGCTCGTGAGCGTGCCCGGTCGTGCGGCTTCGGCCCCGACGGCGAAGACGGTGGCCGAGGCCTATTCGGATGTGAACAGCCGTACGCCGATCGTGTTTGAAAAGAAGGCGTCGTTGGCGGATCATACACTCACGACGAAGGAAGGGGATGTGTTGAACGTGCCGTCGTATTATGACTTGGACCCGACCGAGGGCAAGTCGAAGACGTTCAACTTGACGCTCAACGCCCTGGCGGCACCGGAGTATGCCGATCTGGCGACGGACGGCATCGCGGCGATCGATGTGACGGGCACGTTGGTGAATGTGGGCGTTAAGACCAGGGTCGGACTGAAGTACCAGCTTGTGACGGCGTCGGATTGCACGACACCCGCGCCATGGACGCTTGTCGGCGAGGTGGCCGAGGGAACGGGGGCGGCAAAGGCGCTCGCGGCGCCGCAGACGAGCAATAAGGCCTTTTATCGCGTGAGGGTCAGCGACTGATGGCAGCTGCGGCGGACATCGTTTCGCGTTACGAGTCGAAATACATCATCCCGCGATCTCAAGTCGCGGGGATCCGCGAGTTTGTCCGTCCGTTTTGCGAACCCGATCCCAACACGCATGGCGATCCGCCGGAATACGTCATCACAACATTGCAGTTGGAGACGCCGAACTACGCCTTGCACTTTGCGAAGGAAGACGAGCTTGACGCGCGGTTCAAGATGCGTGTGCGGACATACGGTGAAATCGGGTCCGCGCCGATCTTTGCCGAGATCAAGGCGAAGTTCGAGCGCACGATCGTGAAGGCGCGTGCCTGCGTGCCGTTCAAGGAGTGGAATACCAGCCTCATTTACGGCACGCGCGTGCCGCCGATCTTCAAGAACAAGAAGCAGGAAATCGACTTCCTCAAGTTCCGCCGTGTGGTGTGGGAGACCGGGGCGCGTCCTGAAACGCTTGTGCGCTATACGCGTGAATCCTACATCGGCGTGGTGGACGACTACGTACGCATCACTTTTGATCGGGCGTTGCAGTATCAGCGTACGGATTCGTGGACCGATTTCGGCCGTAGCGGTATTTGGCGTAGTATGGACTCCTGCACGGCGCAGGGGTTCGGGTTGCCCTACTCGGGCGTGGTGCTCGAGGTGAAGACGTATAACACGGTGCCGACATGGGTGATCGAGCTGGTGAAGCGTTTCGATCTCAAGCGCAGCGGCAATTGCAAGTATTCAACGGCCATTTGGCGAGAGGCGGCCTTCACGGGTTACCCGGCGACGAATGCCGCCCAGCAGGCGATCCTTTCGGCGATTTGATTTGAATGGAGATGACATTGTGAACAACGCACCTGATTATCTTTCGATGTTCCTGGGCGGATCGCAGACGCTGACGCCGGCTTTGATCTTTGCGTCAATGGGGCTTTCCCTGCTGCTGGCGCTCGTTTCGGCGGTCATCTACCAGTTCACGTTCCGGGGCTTTACCTATTCGCGTTCGTTTATCCAGTCGATGGTGCTGGGCGCGATCGTCACGTGCATGCTCATCATGGCCGTTGGAAATAATCTGGCGCGTGGACTCGGCATCCTCGGTACGCTGACGATCATCCGCTTCCGTACGCCGATTCGCGATCCGCGTGATGCGGTGTTCCTGTTTTCCTGTCTCGGTGCGGGTATCGCCTGCGGCGCAGGGGCCTACCTTGTCGCCGTTGCGGGTTCGCTTTTCTTTGCGGTGACGGCCTTCCTGCTGCACGTGCTGCCGTTCGCGAGCCGACGTGACTATGAGGGCATGCTGCGTTTCTCGATGAAGACCGGTGACAAGGAAGCAGAGGCTGAACTCGAGTCGATTCTCGTCAAGTACTGCAGTTCGTTCTGTGTGCTGGGCGTCTGTGATGCCGTGCAGGGCGAGGCTGCGGAATTTTCGTATCAGGTGCGGTTGCTGGATCCGTCCTACCGTAAAGATCTCGTGGTGGCGCTGAAGAACGCGGGTCATTTCGCCTCGCCGGTTCTGCTGTTGCAGAGAAGCACCGTGGAGTTGTGACCAAGTGAATGGGGAATGCGATGGAAAAGAACTTTAATCGTCCAGCCTTGAAGCGTCCGCTCCGCCAGCGGTTCCGGGCCTTTGCGCGCTTCGTGTGCGGACTCGTCATCCTGTCGATTTCGGCTCTTGTGCTCGTCTGGCTTTTCGGACGCGAAAGCGTCGTGAGCTTCCGCGGCATCGTCGATTCGGGTGCGGAGAATGTGGGACCCGTCGAGGCGGCGCGCATCGTCTCGATCGAGGTTGTGCCGGGACAGCGCGTGAAGGCGGGCGACGTGCTGGTGCGGTTCGACCCAGCGGCGCGGTTGGCGGAGGCAGCGCTGAATGAAGTGAAGATCCGCGAAGCCGAACTGTCGCAGACGCGGTCGCGTGAGAATCTGCGCGATGCCGAACGGCGGTGCCGTCAGACGGTGCGTGAAGCGTCCGTCGCGCTTGAAGAACGCCGAATGGAGCGTCTGCGCGAAGAGGCGGAACTGGCGGGACTCGACGCCGAGATCGCGCGGCTCAAACCGTTGGTGGAAAAGAAGCTCGTGAGCGAACTTGAGCTGACCTCGCTGCGTCCGAAGGCCGATGCGCTGCGCAAGACGGTGGGGGGATATGAACCGTTGCTCAAGTCGTTGGCGGCCCGACTCACGCAGGCGGAAGACGACCTCAAGGAAATCAAGGAGGAATTGGCGGCGTACGAGGCGCGTCCGAACGCGACGAATGCCTCCTTGTATGCGGCGCTTCAGCGCTATGAGGAAATCCAGCGCGTCGACACTTCTCGTCTGACGGCGCTGGCGGATGGCGTCGTGTCGCAGGTCTTTCGGCGTACGGGCGACATCGTGCCGGCGGGCGAGGCGATCGTGCGTCTGGCGTCTGCACCGGATGCGCGGCTTGTGACGGGCATGCTGCCGGCGGAGTTCGTCGACGCGGTTCATGTGGGCGATGAACTGACGGTGAGTCGTCTGGCGGTCGGGCTTCGTGCGCCTGTGACGGCGATGGGCCGCGTGAAGACGATCGACCCCGAAGTGCTTGATTTCTTCGATCCGATGAATCCGGCTCCGCGGGCGCCGGTACGCGGCCGCAAGGTGCGCATTCAGTTGGTCGGTGACACTTCGGCGTTCATCCCGGGCGAATCGGTGCTGATTTCTCAGAAGAAGGAGACGTTCTGGTGAAGCGGTCGCACACGAGCATAGGGGCTGCGGTTGCGGTGGCTCTCGGGATCGGTGTTGCCTATGGTGCGGCACCGGGAATGACATGGGATGAGCTCGCGCGGCGGGCGGGCGAACGGGTGGACGAGGCGAAGATCCAGTTCATCCGCGCCGCGGCGAAGCGTCTGCAGGTTGATGCCGATCTGGCCTGGAAGGATCCTCAGCTCCGTTTGGGCCATACGTGGGATGATAGTCGTGAGCGTTCGACGGGCGAGCGTCCGGCCAATGGCGATGGCGGTACCTATACGGCGGGTGTACGATTCTATGTGGCGAATCCCTTTATCAACCGCTATGTGCGCCGTGCGGGCGATGCGCAGGTGGAGGCGTTGGAGGCGCGCGGGAAGACGGCGCAGTATGCCGTCTACTGCGAAGTGAAGTCGCTCTGTCTGGAAGAAGAGCGTCTGCGCCGTGAACAGCGTCGACGGGACGAGTCGAGCAAGTTGTGGGAGCGTGTGCGGCAGTGTCTTGAACGTCGTCTGAACGAGGGCGTGGTGAAGTCGCCGCTGGATGCCTTGAAGGCCGAGGTGGCGCGCGAGAAGGCGCGGGCTCAGGCCGAGGAGGCCGCGCTTGCACGCCGTCAGATCCGTCGTCAGATCGCGTTCTACACGGGGATTCCCGAGCGCGAGCTGAACATTCTTTACACGCCGCCGGAACCGCCGTCGACGAATAAGACGTTTGCCGCAGCGCTCTGCCAGGTGGCTTTGGCGCGGCGTCCGGATCTCGTGGGCGCGCGTGCGGAACTCGCTGCCGCGAAGGCCAATGTGGGCGCGGCGAAGGCGGCGCATCTGCCGTGGTTCGATTTCGTCGAAGGCACCTATTCGCACGATGCGACATGGGAACGCACATGGAGCGGCGCCGGCAAGGCCTTGCGCGGACGCAAAGTCGGCCATGAGGACGCCTGGCAGTTGCGCATGGGCATTACGGTTCCGATTTTCACGTGGTTCGGCGGGTCGGTCAAGGCGACGCAGAGTCTCGTCGAGGCGAATGATGTGCGTGTGAAGAGCCTTGCGGAATCGCTGCAGCACGAAATCGCCTGTGCGTTGGACGATTTCGTGGCCGCCGATGCGCGTTTCGTGCGTCTCTCGGATCAGGGCGTGGCATTCGTCAAGCGGATGCAGGCGCGTCTGGAGGAGTTCGCCAAAACGTCCGCCGTCCAGCCGGACGACATCTGCCGTGCGCAGCTGGAATTGCTTGACTACCGTAAATTTAAAGACGAAGCCGAATACGAGTGGGTCTCGCGGATTCTCCTCCTCGAAACCGTGTCGGGTGGTCCGCTTCCCTACGGGGCCGAAAAAAACGTCCCGCCGGCGGCGGAAAAGGCTCGTCCTTAATTGTGCGCGCCTGCGTGTTCTTTCTTGTTTCCCGTAGTGGCTTGTGTTAGAATAGGTGCATGAAAAATATCTTCATGTATCTTGTTGTGGCGGTCGCTGCGGTGGCTTCGGCCTATCTGCCTCCCGTGGAGGAGTCGAACGGCATTCGGGTGGAGATCGAGTCCTTTCCGCAGGCCATTGAACGGCCGGAGGGAAGTCCGTACGCCTGGCCGTTGGGTGTCACGCATGTCGCGGCGGCGGAGACGGGCGCAACGGTGCGTGCGTTCCCGGTGACGCTCGCCAACAACACGGCGAAGCCGGTGTCGGGTCGCCTGGAAGTGTGGTTGAACGACGACTGGACCGTGGCCGGGCCCTCGGGTGCGCTCACGCTCGCGGCGGGCGAGCGCAAGACGCTCACGTTCACCGCGACGGCCAAGCCGAGCGCGCTCAATGCGCTCTATCCCGTACACGCGCGTTTCACGCCGGCGGGTGGTGTCGTCGAGAAGACCCCGCATCCAATCGCGATTTTCCAGTTCGACCATCCGAAGGCGCCGCGGGCGTTGCGTCCACAGTCGGTGCCGAAGCTCGGGAAGGGCACGTACAATCTGGCGAATGGGTTCGCCTACACGCGCTCGTTCCGCGTCGGCGAGTCCGTGCGTCTGGTGAACGACAGTTCCGTCGAACGTGCGTGGGGTGCGACGATGTGGCGGGCTACGTTGGATGTGGCGGGCGAACGTAAAATAGGTTTCCGCACCCATCCGCCGTGGCGGAAGGGACCGGGCATCATCTGGGCCGACTTCCCGTTGGAACTGCCGGCCGAGGGGCCGATCGTCTTCACCTGCGAAAATTTCCTGACCGATCCCTGTGGCCAGCCGCCGTCGGATGGTGTCGACTACAAGGTGTTTGTGGTCGAAGCCGGCAAGGAGCCGCAACCTGTGGCGGCGCAGTGCGTGAAGAAGATCATGACGTGGACGCGGATGACGGCCGACCTCTCGGCGTGGGCGGGGAAGAAGATCGCCCTGCGGCTGTGGACGGGTCCGGGGCCGAAGATGAACACCTGCTGCGACGGTGGTGGCTGGGGCGAGCCCTGTCTCGTGATCGGGCCGCAGCCGAAACCCGTCACGGGGGCGGACCGCGCGGCGCTTGCGCAGAAGGCGTTGGCGGCGGCGAATCGTGCGCGTACGGGCGGTACCGATGCGTCGGCGGGACAATGGCAGCTTGTGGCGGACGACGCTATCTACGGGGCGGGCGTCGCCTATGGTCCGCGTGGTCTCATCGACGGCGCGTTGGCGTTTTCGGATGGCGAGAAATCCGTTGTCTTCAACGGATTCACGGCGCGGGTGGAGGGGTCTGCGGAAGGACGCTCGGTCGAGCCGCGCGCGGAGATCCGTGCCGAGAAAGGTACTCTGCGCATCCGCTGGTCGCTCGGCGATGTGAAAATGAACGCATTCGGCGAGCCGCGGTTGGCGGATCTCGCCCTCGGCGCGGCGTCGGAGCGTCCGAAGCGCGTCTATGCGGGATTCGGCAATGTGCTTCAGAACCCGAAGCGTTTCTCGCTGGAGGCCAATGGTTTCCTGCTGTCGACGCGCCATGTCGGCGTCGACTATGCGAACGGGCTTTCCGTTGTGCAGGCGGTGGACGTGGTGCCGGACCGCTTCATCTGCGACGGCGAGAGGAATGTGGCGGCGCTCCATGCGCACCATGACGCCACGTTCACGTTCGTGCCGTCCGCAAAGGGGTCCTTTGCCGCGGCGCGCCGGTTCCGCGCGGTCTCGGGGTACAAGGCGAGTCCGGGACACGAAGTGCTCGGTTCGCGCATGTGCCTCGACCAGTGGGGCGGCAACTATCGCAAGGCGGCGGCTGATTTGGCGACGGCGGCGAAGTACGGCTTGTCGGATTCGATCTTCGTGAAGCACGTGTGGCAGCGTTGGGGCTACGATTACCGGTTGCCGGAAATCTATCCGCCGGCGGATGATCCCGAGGGCTTTGGCCTCATGCGCGAGGCGTGCCGCCAGGCGGGGATTCTCTTCTGCCCGCATGACAACTACACGGATATCTATCCCGACGCCGACAAGTACTCGTACGATCTCGTCGTCTTCAATCTCGACGGCACGCCGCAGCTGGCGTGGTTCAACGCCGGGCGTCATGCGCGAAGCTATCGCTGGGCTCCGCATGCGTTCCATCCGTGGGCGCTGTGCAATGCGAAACTGCTGAAGGAGGGCTACGACCCCGAGGCGATCTTCATCGACGTTCTGACGGCGCACGGTCCCTTCGACTATCTCGACCGCCAGGCGCATTTCCATTCGAAGAACGAAACCTCCGCAAACTGGGCGAAGGGCTTTGAAATGTATCGGCAGGGTTTCCGGAATCCGCGCACCGTGTGCGTGAGCGAGGCGGGACAAGACCATCTCGTCGGCGTGGCGGATGCCGGCCAGAGCGACCACTTCGTGCCCGAGCGCTATGCGCCGGCGGGTTCGTTCGAAGAGGCCGAGCGCACCCCGTGGCACGACATCGTGACGCACGGGTACTACGTGCTCTTCGCCGGCGGCCTGGGCGGTCGCTATGCGGAGCCGGGATGGCAGAAGGGCGGAGACCGCGAACTGCACGGCTATGCCTCCGACGACTACCTTTCCAACTGCATCATCGGCGGGCGTAATCCGATGTGCGACGGGCCGTTCTCGCGCGACGCGGTGAAAACCTATTGGCTGCAGCATGACGCCTGCGCCGAACTCGGTCGCGCCGAGTTCCTCGACCTCGTCTACGCCGGCGACAATGTGCATCGCCAGCATGCCACGTTCTCGGCGGGCGGCGAGGTGTGGATCAACCGTGCGACCAACAGCGTGTGGCAGGTGCCGGGTCTTGGCGTGACCCTGCCGGGCTATGGCTATTACGCGAAGACGGCGACAACGACGAGCGGCATTGTGGAAAAGGACGGTGTGCGGTATGCGTTCGCGAAGTCGCCGAAGGCGTTCTTCGTCGATGCGCGGACGCCGGTTCGCAACGAACAGGATGTGATCGCCCATGTCGTGCGCAGCGAACCGACGCGGGAGAACCGTTGGCGGGTGACGCTTGATTGGAACACGCGGCGCGTGGTCGAGGGCTATCAGCCATTCGTGCACATCTGTACGCCCACCTGGAAAGACCACGAAGGCATTGTGTTCCAAGGCAGCATTCATGGTGGGCAGAAGCTCTTCCGTGAACTCGGCCGTCACACGGCGGTCGTCGACTTCAAGGTGCCGGATGACACGCCCGAAGGCGTGTACGACGTCTGGTTCGGCGCATGGCCGCCGAAGGGCGGCGGTCCGCGTCTCAACATCGGCGGCGAGCGTCAGGACGGTACGCGCCGTCGGACGAGCGCGGGGCGCATCAAGGTCGCTCGCCAGGAGGGGAGCAGCCAACGCCTCGTCACCTGGATGCCCAGCGAGCCTGCGGGCGCCCGCTCGGCGCGCGAGGCGCTGCTGGGCGTCAATCGGGCGCACCGCGCGGTTGATTTCGGCGGTATCGTGACCGATGGCTCGTTCCGGTTCGTCGACGGCGACACCCTCATCCCGCTGCCGCGCACGGAACCGTTCACGGCGAAGATCGATTTGGCGTCCGTCGGCGCGAAGGGGCGTACGCTTGTGCGCGTGGAGGCGCTTGAACCCGAAGCCGGGGCGAAAGAGCCTTCGTGGAAGCAGATGGGCGGCCAAATTTCGCTCGCAGTCGATGCCAAGGCCTTTGCCTATCGCCTCGTCTTCAAATGAGGCGCGTGACATTGATTTAAAATCCTTCCGCCGAAAGTGCCAGATTGTGCTATAATCTTCGCTTCAAGGATTTTTGCAGATATGAACAAGATCGTCTATTTCGACAATAATGCGACAACGCAGGTGGCGCCCGAGGTACGGGAAGCGATGTTGCCGTTTTTCGGGGAGCTTTACGGCAATCCCTCTTCGATGCATTTCTTTGGCGGACAAGTCGCGCAGTATGTGACAAAGGCCCGCGAAGAGGTGGCGGCGTTCCTCAATTGTTCGCCGGACGAAGTCTATTTCACTTCGTGCGCTTCGGAGAGCGATAACACGGCGATTCGCGGTTCGGCCGACTGGTATGGCAAGTCGATGAAGATGATCACGACGGCGGTCGAGCATCCGGCCGTGTTGCAGCCGGCGCGTCGGTTGAAGGCGCAGGGGCACGAAGAAGTCGAACTGCCGGTCAATTCGCTGGGACAGATCGACCTCGACCAGCTGCGGGCGGAATTGAAGGGAACGAAGAACGCGCTCGTCTCCGTGATGTGGGCGAACAATGAGACCGGCGTCGTCTTCCCGATCAAGGACGTGGCAGAGATCGCGAAGGAATACGGCGCGACGGTGCATACGGACGCCGTGCAGGTCGCGGGCAAGATTCCGATTGACGTGAAGCAGGTGCCGGTGGATATGCTTTCCATTTCCGGGCACAAGTTCCATGCGCCGAAGGGCGTGGGCATCTTCTATCTGCGGCGTGGCACGAAGATCAAGCCGTTCATGCTGGGCGGGCATCAGGAAAGCGGGCGACGTGCGGGTACGGAGAATGTGCCGTACATTGTCGGCATCGCGAAGGCGTGCGAGCTGGCGACGGCGCACATGGCGGACGAGGCGCGTACGCTGACGCCGCTGCGCGACAAGCTCGAGGCGGGGATTCTCGCGGCGTGTCCGAATGTGCGCGTCAACGGCGATCGGGCGAACCGGTTGCCGAACACGCTCAACGTTTCGTTCGAATACATCGAAGGCGAGGCGATTGCGTATCATCTGTCGGATGCGGGGATTTGCATTTCGACGGGGTCCGCCTGTGCCTCGGGATCGCTTGATCCGTCGCATGTCATCCGTGCGATGGGCGTACCGTTCATCGCGGTGCACGGGAGCGTGCGGTTCTCGCTCTCGCGCTACAATACGATGGACGAAGTCGACTATGTGCTGGAGAAGCTGCCGCCGATCATCAAGAACCTGCGCGACTTGTCGCCGTTCGGACCCGACAAGGATCCGACCACGTACAAATGAAGAATTTAGAATGTAGAATGGAAAATGGAAAGTCGAGTAATGGGGGGCGTGTGCCGATGAATACCGTTGTCAAGTTCCTGAAAGTGATCGGCACCTGGCGCGATGTCGCCGACGCGGCGCGTACGACCATTCGGATGGAGGCCGGCACGAAGGAGCCGACGCCGAAATGGAAGAAGCGCATTTTGCTGGCGGAGCATTCGCCGATTCGCAAGCTGCTGGTTTCCTGGAAGTGGAGCAATCTGCCGTATTGGGTGAGCGTCCATTTCGTGCGCCATAAATACGGCATTGAACACTTTGTCTCGACGCAGCGGACGGATCGTACGGGCGAAGACCGCACGATCAAGCAGCAGGATGCGCCGGTCGAGCACGAGTGCTTTGCGAATGCGGCTGAAGTGATGTTCATCAGCCGGCGTCGGTTGTGCGCGCAGGCGAGTCCGGAAACGCGGGCCGCATGGAAGCTCGTCGTCGACGAGCTGGCGAAACAGGAACCGGAACTGGCATCCTGCTGTGTGCCCGACTGTGTCTATCGGGGGTTCTGCCCCGAATTCAAGAGCTGCGGCTTCGTCAATACGCCCGCCTATGCCGAGGCCGTGAAAAAGTACCGCAGCGTCGAGTAAAAGTACTCGACAATCTCTTGACAATTTCTTGACAATTCGAAAATTCTGCGGCGCATATTTTATGGTTAAATATGCGCCGCTATGAATAACCATCAAAACGATTCTGATTCCGTCTTCACGCCGCCGCCCGTTTCGGAACGGCATGTACAGGCGCTTTGGTATGATGGCACGCTGCGGCCAGAGGATTTACGCACCCTTGCGGGGGCGCCTGTACACGTCGTCGATCCGGGTGCGTGGAATCTCGAGGCTGGCCCTGATTTCCGCAACGCCGTTGTGGAGGTCGGTCGAACGCGTCTGTGCGGCGATGTGGAGGTTCACCTCCACGCGGGCGACTGGACGCAGCACGGCCACACCGCCGATCCTGCCTATGCCAATGTGGTCGTACATGTGGTCTGGTATCGTGGCGGAACCGCGCCGCTGCCGCCGCGTTGCGTGACGATTTGTCTTGGCGACTATTTGCGAACGCGTCCCGACTTCTCGCCGGACGAAATCGACCTTGCCGCCTATCCGTATGCGCGACTGCCGGCGACACCGCGTCCGTGTGAAGGAATCTTTGCACGGCATCCCGATTTCCTAGCGGATGTTCTGGCGGCGGCAGGTCGGCGGCGTCTGGAAGGGAAGGCACGGCGGCTTGTGGCGCTCTTTGTGCGGAAAGGGGATCGTGCGCAGGTCTTCTACGAAGAGATGATGGCGGCTTTTGGCTACAAGCACAATGTGCAGGCCTTTCGGGCGCTCGCAGAACGGATTCCGTGGCGCGACCTGCCGCGTCGTCCGGCCGCCGCCCAGGCGACACTTGCGTGTGTCGTTGAAATGGAGATCGCCCGATACCTGCCGTGGCACACGGCGAACGTGCGGCCGGCGAATGCACCCACCCGTCGTCTGGCGGCTGCGGCGGCGCTCTTCGCGGGGACCTTGCCGGAATTGCTCCTGCGCTTGGGGGATTGCGATCTTGCGGTGCGGGACGGCCAGCGTGCGGCGCGGACGATCCTGTGCGAGTCGGGGCTCGTCGGGCCTTCCCGTGCGGCGGCGATGCTGGCGAATGTCGTCACGCCGTTCGCGCGGGCGGAGAATCGGATCGGGCGGATTCCGGACTGGCTTTGTCCAGAAGAGATTTGCGCACCGATGCGATTGACGGCCTATCGGCTGCTTGGACGCGACCACAATCCGGCACTTTACGCGGGAAATGGCCTGTTTCTGCAGGGGTTGATTCAGATCCATCGCGAGTTCTGTCTGGCCGCCCATCCTGATTGTACGGCTTGCGCGCTCGTCGCCGGTGCGGCAAATATCGGAAATTAAAGAATGGAAATTGAAGATCCAGGATTTCGTGCTATAATATGCGGCCATGGAAAAAAATGAAGAGATCGACTGTCATGCCTTTCGCATCGGCAGAGTCACGTGGTTCTACGTGCCGCTGCTGCTGCAGGCGTTTTCGCAGTCGATTTCATACCCGCTGGTGGGGGGCATCACGACGCACGGTCCGCTGGGGGTCGACGGGTTGACGGCGTTTGCGCAGGGACAGACCGTCATGTTCATGATTGGCGCCATTGGGGGCGGACTCGTCATGACGGGCATGGTCCATGCGCGAACGGGTAGCGGCTATCGGGCGTTTCGGCGGCTGAATTTCCTGATGATGGGCATTCTGCTGTTGCTGCAGTGCCTGCCGGCGATTCCGCCGCTCGATACGCTCATTTTCCAGCAGGCGTTTCGACTGCCGCCTCACCTTGCGACCGTCGCGCGCGATACATTGCTCGGCGGGCTCATCATGAACGCGTCCTTCTTCCTGCGCAATGTGCCGATGGTGGTGCTGTTCAACAACCTTGAGAGCTTCAAGGCCAATATGGGAACGTTCCTGCGCATTGCGCTCACGCTCGTCTTGGCGATTGTCTTTCCGAAGCTGGGGTGGGTGGGCCCCTGGTGGGGATTGGTCGCGCTGACGATGGGGTGCCTGCTTGAGTATTTCGTCACCTGGTGGTATGCGCGTCCCTATGTGAAGGCGCTCTTGGAGGAGCGGCAGATCCCGTGGCATAGCCGGCTTGACGACTTGATGGCGGCGAAGCGGCGCTACCTGATGGTCCTTGAACAGTTGAGGTTCACGTTGCCGCTGTCGTTCGGGTCCTTCATCCTTGCGGCCTCGCCGTTGGCGATTGCGCTTTTTGTCGGGCGGTCGGTCGATGCGCAGACGATGCTGGCGATCCACTATGTGACCGTCGGCGTGGCGAATCCCATTGGTTTTGCCGCGCTTCGGTTGCAGGCGGTGTCCATTGCCTTCCCGCCGGCCTATCCGGGCGATCGTCGGATGCTGGCCTATGCGGTGGGGGCAGGGGCGATATTGGGGGCTGTTCTTTTCGCCTTCTGCACGCCGGCTTTGGCGAACTGGTATTTCAGCGTCTACCAGAATGTGCGCCCCGAGCATCTCGATTTCGCGCGAGGGGCGGTGGCGATGTACGGCATCTGGCCCATCTTTCAGGCGATTCGTGCGCGCATTGAAGGCATTGCCGCTGTCCGCAAGCGGCCTTCGGCCGTGATGGCCGGGCAGATTACCTACCTTGTGGCGCTCACGACGACGCTTGCGATGACGTTGGCGTTGAACGTGGCGGGGTGGAAAATGTCCGTCATTGCCATCAACGTTGCGACCCTCTGTACGATTGCCGCCGTCTACACGGCATTGAATTTAAAAAAGTCAAAATGAGGCATTGACTGTCTTCGCTAAAAAGAGTATACTATACCCCGTTTTCACCACGGAGCGTAGCGCAGTCTGGTAGCGCGTTTGGTTCGGGACCAAAAGGCCGAGGGTTCAAATCCCTCCGCTCCGACCAATTTCAAGGAACTCGCCGATCAACGGCGAGTTTTTCGTTTAAGTGACAGATGATGAACTCGGCACATTGGGGAGCGTTTCTTCTTTTGATCACCACGCTGTTTTGGGGTGGTGGATTCGTCGCCCAGAAACTGGGTGCCGCCCATCTTGGGCCGAACGCGGTCATTGTATTCAGATCCTTGCTGGCGGCCGTCTTCTTGTTGGTCATGCAGTTGATTCGGCGGAAGGGCGGGTTTACGCGTCGGACGATTCGGGCGGGCATCCTCTGCGGGGTGGCATTGTTCGTGCCGATGTTCGCGCAGCAGAAGGCGTTCGACTTCGCGATTTCGCCGGGTGTGTGCGCGTTCCTCACGGCGAACTACATGTTGCTGGTGCCGGTCTTCGGGCTCTTGATCGGGCGTAAGGCGTCCCGGGCCGAATGGATCGGCTTGGTGCCGGCACTCATCGGCACTTATCTGATCTGTCTCACGGGGGCGGATGTCTTCAAGGTCGGGCTGGGTGAACTCTGGACCCTTGGCTGTGCGGTGTTCTTCGCCGTGGAGATTCTCTGCGTGGACCGTTTGGCGCCGAATACGGATCCGTTGGCGCTTTCGATTGTGATGTTCGCCGTCTGCGCACTGTGCGGGGCGCCGTTGATGTGCCTGCCGGGCGAGCAGGCGCTTTTGACGGCGGCGAATTTCAAGGCGGCCGTGTGGGCGCTCGTCTATCTTGGAATCGGTTCCTCGGGGATCGGCTATACTTTGCAGAATGTGGCGCAGGGCATGCGCACGCCACCGGCTTTGGCGGCGGTGATCATGAGTTTGGAATCCGTCTTCGGCGCGGTCTTCGGCTGGTTGTTCTTTGGCGACGTGTTTACGCCGCGTTGTTTCGTGGGCTGTGTGCTGGTACTGGGTGCGGCGCTGGGTGTGGAACTCGCACATCTCTTCCGGCCGAATCGCCCCGCACAGGGGCAGAAGTAAAAAAGATGAATTTCACACTTGCCTTTCGGGCGTAGATTCGCTATACTATACCTCGTTTTCACCACTACGGGGATATAGCTCAGTTGGTAGAGCGTCTCAATGGCATTGAGAAGGTCAGGGGTTCGACTCCCCTTATCTCCACCAGTCGAAAGGCCGCAGTTTTGCGGCCTTTTTTCGTTAACGAGACCGGCCCGGCGAAGCGGGCCTGTGCAACACGCCTACCCCCGGCCCGGCGAAGCGGGCCTGCGAGACCGGCCTGGCGAAGCGGGCCTGCGCAACACGCCTACCCGGCCCGGCGAAGCGGGCCTGCGCAACACGCCTACCCGGCCCGGCGGAGCGGGCCTGCGCAACACGCCTACCCGGCCCGGCGAAGCGGGCCTGCGCAACACGCCTACCCGGCCCGGCAGAGCGGGCCTGCGCAACACGCCTACCGAGTGCGTTGACTACCCTGCCGGGCAAGCTGGCGAGGGTAGGCGTGTTGCTGTTGCCCGCTCTGTCGG
>JAZUGW010000041.1:0-12740 GCA_045641465.1 Kiritimatiellia bacterium
GATTTGAGCGTACTCACGCCGAGCGACTTGCCAAACCGCCGCGGCCGCGCGCAGAAGAAATACTTGCGGCTTGGATCGGTGATGAGCCGATGGAAGTACGCGGTCTTGTCCACGTACAGCTGCCCGGCCTTAAGAATGGCCTCCAAATCACTTGTGTCTGTGCAAATCGGTTTCATGGTAAGAATTATACCAAAATTAAATTCGTCATGCAATTCCAGGGAACCAACGAGCGTTACACCACGCCCGCTGACAGATTACATGTAAAGCTTCCACTACGCAAAATGGATCCACAGGGGTCACTTCCGTCCGTCATTTGGCACAAAAGCTTCTCACCGTGCCCCGCCGAAGCCAGGGCGTGACAATAAGCGCGTCCGCTCCCTCGGGATCATGCTTTAACGTAAAATGAGATGAAGGCCGCTGTCGTTGACAAGCCGAACACCACCCTCTTCGACTTTCAGACGGAAGTGCTTCTTCTCCGTCGTTTCGTCTGGCACAAAGGCGGCATCCGTCGGCGGTTCTGACCAGGTGATGACATAGGGATTGGAGGAGCGTGCGAGCGCACGCAGATCAGCGCGTCCCGCCAGATTCACCATCACCGTCGCCTTGTCGGCGAACGTGCAACGATGTTCGCCATTGGCCGTATTCAAACTCAAAGTCTCCCAACTGCCCTCTTCTCCAGAGAGGTCGAGCGTCGCTCCGTCCAACAGCTGCACATTGTGGAAATAGTGCGAGAGCGGCGTGAACGTACCATGGACGCGCATCGTGGCAGTTCCGTTCGCCTCATTTGACGTAAAGCGATAGGTCAGATCATGTACGTCGGAATCAACCACCTGGTTCATGGCGCAATTGAGGTCGAAGTCCGTCATCTCCGCGCGAACGGACGTCTTGTCCAACACCAGACTACCACCCGAGGTCACCTTGATCATTCCGGCCGTCGCCTCCATATTGTAGAGGAAGAAGTTCTGCTTCGCGGCGAGATTCACCGTCAAAGTATGCCCTCTGAGATCCAACTTCGTCTCCCAGTAGTTCGCATTGACAAGACCTTGGCTATTCGCCACGTCGATTGTCGAATCCGACATCAGCGACAAATTGGAAATGAGCGCCCGGCCCCCCGTCATCGCCTCGCCCGAGTTGGTCAGAAGACCGCCATTGAGCACAACCTTCGCGACACAGTCCTCGTACTGGCCATTACGATCCATCACGCCCTCGGACTCGACAACGATCGGTCCGCCGCCCAGCGGCGCCAGATAACCATTGACACCATACTTAGCCGTGCCGCCCACAATGCGCAACCCACCCAAATGGTCCTGCGACATCTTCGACACGTACACGCCCGCGCCTTCTTTGACCAGCATCATGTTGCCCGTCAAGTGGACGGTCGCGTTTTCGAACGTCGTCCCCGCCGGCACGTGCAGATGGAGTTCCGCCGGCGTTTCATTGATCCGCGCCCACTTATTTTGCAGGTAGCGTGTCACACTCTCGCGTTCATCCGCCGAGAGCGCACGCGTGAAGAGGATAAGTTCGGATAGCTGACGGCCACCACCGCGACGCCCAGCCAGATTCCGGTCATTGCCGAACGAATTGCAATGGCACGCCTGCTTCATCTCAGCACAGATGACACGGAAACTGTCGGACGGAATCCGGGTGGTCGTCCAGCCGCCGACGGCATCCAGCCCATCCCAAAAACCTTTGAACTTACTAAAACCCGGATGTCCATAAGCACCATTTTCGCCTCGGCAGAATTCGTAGTACGTTTGCGTACAACCCAGCAGGAAAGCATCCATCGAGGGCTCGATCTTGATCACCCAGAATCCCATCCAGATGTTGCTGAGCTGCGCCCAAGTCATGTCCTTTCCGCAATCCAACGCCCCAAAATCAACGGTCGGGCGACCGAAGGTGGTCGTATCATAGACAGGCCCCGGTTCCGTAGCAGTCGTCTTCCCAGCCTCGTGCGTACTCTCCGAACGACCTTGCAATCTTCCTTTGTTGGACCAGTTGGTCAACCGTTCGTCTTGCGTCTTCGAAAGCAGCGTTGAAACGTCGGCCGCATCATACCATGTGCCAGAAGCGTCAAACACGACCCGCGGCGGAACCACGGAACCGAGAATGCCATTCCCCTTGAAACCGACCAGGTCGAGACGGTGACCGTCCATGTCGACCGTCGCATCGGCAAGGTCGACGGTCCCCAGACCTCGCCAATCGCAGTCCGCACCCAGTGTACAGACGCCAAAGGTCAGCTTTCTGCAGACAAGGGACTGTCCCTCGGGCACGTTGAACGTCGTCGTTCCGACCACATGGATTCGCGTATAGATGGACGGCGTCATTTCAGGCAATATCCCGCCATCGCGATTCCGGCAGATCCAATTCCGCGGATCATTCACTCGGTTCACATCGCCACCGCCGATCCAGACAGCTTCAAAGGGAATCGTCGGGTCATTGATGAGGACTGTCCGCCCGTCATTCGAAAGCGAGAGGAAGTTTTCGTCAGGATCCGTCACGGCCACATAGTCAAGGAGCGAACCACCCGCCAGTAGAACCAGGTTCTCGAAAGTAAGCGCAACGTTTTGTCCGGCGACGTATGTCGAAGCGTCAAACTCGATCTTGGCGTTCGCCTGAAGGACAAGGGGACCTGCCACCGTACCGCCAAGCGGCAGCTTCAACAAAGTTCCATTACCGACATTCAATCCGGCGACGTCCCGGGGCGGTTCTGCCAGCGCAACCGTTCCCCTGCCGTTCACCGACAAATTGCCGGCGACGGGCACAGTAACGGAAACCGGCGTTCCCTCATTGACGAAGATGCCGCCCGCGCCCAGTGTCAACGGGCCGCCCGTAACGGTCGACTTGGCGGTAAAGCCGAGTCCTCCCATCGTCACACCGTCGTTCGGCACGGACAAATCACCGTCAACCACACGATACTTGTCCACGCCCCACTCCGCATCGCCCGGCCCCGCCCACGCACAACCGCGGGTCCAGCGCGAAGCGAGCCATTCGCGGATCGCCAGCCGCGAGAAGCCGCGAACCGGCTCCGTGAAAATCAGTAATTCCGAAAGACCGCGACCGCCATTGCGATGCACATGTTCACTGCCGTCGTAGCACCAACGATCCTGCGAGAGGGCCGACGCCGCAAGATTGGCCGTCGACGTCAAATCGTAGATGTGCGTACCCGAAGGCGGCAGATCCTTCAGCGGCGCCACCTTCACTCCGTCACATGCCAGCGAGCCATTCTTGAAACCTGCATTCGCAATACTTGCCGCATAGGTGGCGGGCCCATTGAAACCGCGGCAGAAATCGTACCCCAAACTCTTATTGGCATTGATCTGCGCATCGCCGAGGAAGAAGGAGATGCCCGAAGTCTCGATGTCCATCGCCCAGAACACGGAACGGACATTGGTGAGGCGCGGAAAAACCAAGTCGATGTCCGAACCGCGCGGTCCCATCAAAAACGCCGGCACGCCATTGGTGAAACCGTAGGAACCGTTCTTCGTGGCATAGGTGACACCTTCGGCATAGTAAAGCGGCACCTTGTAGAGGTCGCCCGCCGTACCGGCATTGGTCCACCCCGTGATGGCGTTGTCCGTCGTGACGAAATTCGCGGCCGTCGTCGCATCCACATGCACCGCCGCACGCGCGAGCAAGGCCTCGAACTCGGTTTCATTGGGACCCCATTTCCGGGTCAACCATTCTTCGACCAAACGGCGATCGGCATCCGAGAATTCCATGTTGAAGGTCAGCAGCTCCGCCACGTTCTTGCCACCAGTCGTCGCCTTGAACGTACGGTCCTGGCAAAGGCGCGACCAACAGCAGTCCTTGGGGATGGACAAGGCGAACACGGACAAAACCCCAGGCGATTCCGGATGGTCATTTTTAAGATTTTCCACCCGCAACCCGTTTTCCCAGGCCGATCCATAAAGGCCCAAAAAGGGCCCAGCCGTAGCGCCATAACCATATTGTCCACCGGCCCCGCGAGCGAAATGATAGGTCGTAGGATCGCCCAGCCAGTAGGCCTCGTAGGCGGTGCCGATGTCGCCCACAAAGAACACGGTGCGCGTGTTCGTCAACCGCGTCGTCAGCGCATAGTCGACGCCACTGCCGCTCGCGCCCGTGGCCAGTACGGGACGCGACTCCAACGTGCCCAACGTGCCATAGACCGGATTCTCCGCGTCCACCTGCGTGGACGTCAAATGGTTGTTATTGCCGGACAGGTCGTCCCATCGCGAAATAGACGTTCCGACCGTATCGCCCTCGATGTCACAATGCAGGCTCGAGAAAACCGAGGCGTCAAAATGGACCTGCGCCTTCTTGCCCAGCATCTCCAACATAGCGGCCGCCTGCGAAGGAGCGCCAAACCACTTTTCCTTGAGATAGCCCTCCACGATCGAGCGTTCGACATTTGAAAGCTGCCGCGCAAATGTGATGACTTCGCAGAGCCGCTTGCCGCCAAGACTGTCGGGATTGATGCCGCGATCGTTGCAGAGATGTTTCACGCGTCCAGCATGCGTATGGGTCCAGGAGATCAATTGATAGCCCGTGGGGAGCACGGTCGTCGTCTGACTGGGCACCTGGCGCCCGTCGTTCCAGTAAATGCAGCCATTGACATAGGTATTGTTGTACTGGTAGGCACCGCCAGCGCCGCGGAAGAACACGAAGACATAATCGGAACCGGGATTCGGCACGTTGGGTCCACCGAGAAGAATGGAATTCTGATTCAAGTCCATGTCGACCACAAAGAACGCCGTCTGTACCTTCTCCTCCGCGGCAAACTGCATGTCGCAGTCCGTGCCATGCGAGAAAAACGTCACCGCCTTTCTGCCGGCGAGCGGACCGTCGGCGATTTCAATGACCTGCGGTTTTACCGACGTGTAGGTGGTGGCGGTCGGGTGGCTAGCCCCGCGTATATCCCGCCAGACATCAAGTGTCTGACCGGTTGTTTCCGTGAGAGACGACGCATCCAACCAGATGCTCGCTTCGTTCCTCACGAGTCCAGGCACCGCAGCAGTCGACATCAACCCCAAGCCCATCAACAGTAACATCAGAACATTTTTCTTCATCGACAATCCTCCCTTAACCATTGAAGTATTTGTAAAAACTCTGACATCGTACCGATTAACTTGAACACCTCTCGATCAACGTAGACATCAAGCTCCTGGCTTTTGCGCGAGCAGGTCTGCGATCTTCCGCATCGTACGCTGGAAGGTCTCTTCCGTGCGGGGAAGCGTGGGCTTGAGGGATTCGAGCGGACGCTCCATGAGCGCGCGGCGGGCCCGTTCGCCGTCGGGGAACGCCAGCACCTTGTCGCTTCGGTCGTTCGCCTTCACAGCGGCGGACACCTGCGCGGCAAACGCCTTCGCGCGCGGCAGATACCAATGACGGGCGAACTCATACTGCTGGCTGCGGCAATAGCTGCAGGAGGCATTGTCGAAGAGCACCTTCGTGAAGTTCTTGCTCTTCACCTTCTCAACCGCGTCGAGACGCAAATAGGATTCCCACAGCGAATAGTCGGTGTGGAGCGCGAGGACATCCGCCATTGCCTCCGCAAGCGCGGCGATGTTGTCCGCACGCGCCGCTAGATCCGCGCCGGTACGTTTGCCGGCACGCCACAGATAGAGGTCGCGGCTGAACGAATAGCCCCGCTGCGTGATGATGCGGTCGAGTGCCGTACGGGCGAGGTCGATCGTATCGCGACGAACGAATTCGCCCTCCCACTTCATATTGGCAAGGACAGGGAAGATGCCGCTTGCGAGGGCGGCCTTCGACTCCCACTGGGCGAGACGCCCGGCGTTTGCGGGCTTATCCCAGCCGCCCGCAGTAAATCCGGCGGACTTCGTGAAAAGCCGGCAGTAGGTACCGTCCCAGCCGCGCAGCTGCGAGGCGGGCAACACCTTTTCCCAGAGGGGACGGAACTCGTCCGCCCGCGCGCCATAGCGGTCTGCGCAGAAGCGCGTGAGCAGCGTGGGCACATCGAGATCCTGCGGCTGCCAGGCATTCCGCGTGAAGTAGTCGAGGAGCACGATATCGGTGTGGCTCGATTCCGGCCACAGGATGTAGCCCTTGCAGAACGGATCGTTTTCAATGATCTTCTGCCGGTTGCGAATGACGTCATAGTTCGCCCGCACGTCGATGCCCTGTTCCAGCGTGAGGAAGATGCCGAACGTATACGGGAACTTGCCCACGAAGCCCCACTGGGTGAAATCACGCGCGGGCGACGGCTCGGCGGAACCACTGCGCGCCAAGGCATCGGCTTCGTAGTCGAGGATGAGGACCTTGTTCGGATCGAGCTGCGGCAGGAGCGCTCGCACCTCCTCCGCCCGCCAGGTGCTGTAGAAGTCCCACCCCGCGAGAAGGATCTTCGAATTCGGATATGCCGAGAGCGCCTTCTTCGTCAGGAGATCAAGGACGTCCTTTTTCATCTGAAGGTTCTTCGCGCGGTCCCGATAACACATCCGCTCGCCGAGGCCGATCGTATGAAGCAGGTCGGGCGTTCCGTAGCCCGCGTCGATGAAGGTTTGCGTGAGATGCCAATAGTGGTTGAGCCAGTCGCCCTGGAAGATGTCCCACACGAGGCCCGTGCGTTCGCCGTACTGTCCGTTGGAATTCGGCAGGAACGGCGGTTTCATCGTCTTGAGGAACTCGACCGGCGTACGCGAGTACCAGTGCGTCATCGTACCGAAGTCCGTGGGCACCATGAGTCCGCGTGCAAAGGCGTACTCCGTGAACCGCTTGCGCAGTTCGCCGCGGTATCGGAGGCCCCAGGCCGAAACGCGATTGTTGTAGCCGGTGAGATTGTCGTCCGCCGGCGCGTTCGGATCAGGATACTTGACGATGTCGGGATACGCCTTCTGCCAGGTGTCGTCCATGCCGATGCGCGGCATGAAGAAGTTGAGCCGGTTCTTGAGCATCCAGTCGATTTCGCGCTTCCAGTCCTCGAACCCCCAATGCTCCGCCTGGAAGCGCGTGAGGCCACGGTGCGCGAAATAGCGGAGTCCGCGATATTCGAACCGCGATTCCTCGGCGATGTCGAGTCCGGACAAATCAAGCGTCGCGCGCTTCGGCACCACATCGCCATCCCAGAACCAGCGGCAGCCGCCCCGGCGCGCGAGGAGGTCGTAGACGCCGTATTGGAGGCTGCGTCCGTTCGAGCCTGTGATCTTGACGCCCGCAGCCGTGCTCACGATACGGTACGCGTCGTTTCCGCTCTTCGAAATCTTCGGATCGACGGCAAATTCCACCATGCCCGGTGCCGGATCGCGCCCCGTCATCTCGCGATGGTATTTCGCGAACTCCGCCGCCGGAATCGCGGCGACATCCGCCGCCGCGACGCCCCAGACCAAACCAGCGCCCATCATCAAAACGGACAACATTTTCACTCGTGTCATCATATCACCTTTCTGAATTCAAATCAGTTAAAAGCTTCCCGACTTCTGAATATTCGATTCCACCCAGCTCAAGTCAACACAATCAAATTTGCCACCTTCGGCAACAAAGAGCCGCGTCAACACTTTTTGGTATCGAGCGACAAAAGGCAATTGTTCCACCTTGGCCTCAAGCTCGGCGCGAACATGCTTAGCTTCCTGCTTCGTAAGTGCCAGTTTGGCTTCGCCGACGAGCAACGTCGACCCATCCGCCGATTCTGCCACGATGTCAATTTCCATCGGCCGCCGATTCAAGCCCGTTCCCCACCATCGTCCCGCCTTCGTCCATCGAAACGAGACGCCTTCGATGGGTTTACGCAAGAGCGTTGCGCGCACCAAATTCTCCCAGGCGCTACCAAGAAATACATGGAACGGTCCTCTCAAGGTGTTCCAATCTTCTTCCGTTCTCAGAAAATAGGGATTTGAATAATGCGGCAGCACAAACATGTACCAGAACCTTAGGAACGGGTCGCTCAACTTGTACAATGACTTCTTATTCCCCTTCGCATCACTGCCAAACGGTATGTCTCGATACACAAGGCCCAGATCCATCAACCGTCTCAATGGCCGTCCCAATGCCGTTTGCGGCACTTGCAAACGGGCGGCGATTTCCGATGGACGTTCCGTCCCCTGCCCGATCAAGGCAAGAACGCTTGAGGCCTGGGCCGACCCTTCAAGATCATCTTTCAAAACGAACGTCGGTTCGTCATGAAACAACCCATTGGGCGAGAACACCTCATCGCGAAGTGTTTTCCAGATCCGCCGTTCACCTTGGCAGACTTCCCAGTAGCGTGGGACCCCACCCCAGACGGCATAATGCTCAAAACGTTCAATCGGCGTTGACCTCGGGAAAACGATCCGCAACCATTCAAAGTCAATCGGCTCGACCTTCAGGATGACACGGCAACGTCCATACAATGGTTCCGATGCATTCAGCACCAACCCCTGCATCATCCGCTGGGACGATCCACAGATGAACAACTTCTGTCCGGACCGACGAAGTCCATCGGCGATCTTCTGCAAGACACTCGGCAGTTCAGGCGATTTCTCAACCAGATAAGGCAACTCATCGATCACAAGAACGCTTCCCCGGCCCGACTCACGCTGCCACCGTTCAAAGAGTGAGCGCCAGTCGTAGTAAACGACATCGCCAAATCCTGGCAACATGCGCGCGAGATCCGCTGCCATGCGCGCACGCTGCAGGGACGGTTCGCTTCGATCCGCGCAATAGAACACAACCTGCTTGGAATCAGCCAGAACTTCCTCGAGAATACGGCTCTTTCCAATGCGCCTCCGCCCATAGATGCAGGCAACCGCACCTTCATCAAGCGCCAGGAAACGCTCAAGCCGCTTTCTCTCTTCAAGTCGATCCAAAAACTCCACAGCTGCTCCTTGAATTATACCACAACGGAATTATTCCACGCGTGCATAATTATATCATAAGCTCAGCCCCAAAACAACCCCAAACGCCCTACCTGCAAACAGCCTTCAAACCGGGGCCATCTGAGTTTCTCCGCGGAACCTGAAGATTGAGTGCTTTCCAGCCTTGTCGGCCGTCACCCGTACATCACCCTTGAGCCGGCTATGTTCATCGCGCGAGCGGAACTTGGTCTTTGGGAGCTATCAGGATGGGACTATCCCACACCGGCACCTGACTGAAGGACGTCAGCGCACCGACACGGCCACGCATGAGGTCGACCCACAGGAATCCCTTGTCCGCACCGAGGAAACGAAGATCGGCAGGCTCATATTCAAGGCTGTCGTTTGGACGCTTCCCCGAAAACCAAACGCACCACAGGGTACGTGTCTGACGCTCGAAACGGGCGATGGTCATCTCCTTGCCGTTCACCGTCCTCGTCTCGACGGCAACAGGATGGACGTTGTCGTCGAAATAGGAATACACATTTTGCATCGCAAAATAGCTTGGACGACGATAGACCGGCTGTTTGAGCGTGTTCGACCGAACGAGGCCGAAGCTCTGCAGCATGAACGTGTACTGCAGGTCGATGAACGTGAAGCAGCTCGACGGAATGCCGCGTGCAGAATCGCCGATCGCCCGCCGGAGATCCCACTTCGCCTGCGAATACTCGGTCCACTCGATCGAGTTCATCGCGTGGGCGAACTCGAGCTGCGACGGACACCCCGTCTCGCCCTGCATGATGTCATAGTCAGGCGAATAGCGTTTCACGAGTTCGCGCAGCTTGAGCGCCATTGGATAGCAGCTCTCGGGAATCGGCGTGTAAGGGTGGTAGATCCACCATTTGACGAGACTCAGTGCATTCTCCTTCTTCAACTTCTCAAGAACGGCAATGTAGTCACACCTTTTGGGATCGCCGCCGTTCCACGCAATTGCCGTTACCATGCAGATCGCATTCGGCTGGACTTCCTTGATGGCCTTGGCCGTCTCGTAGACCATAAGCGCATACTCCTCGCGCTGCCCGAACGGTTCGTTCCAGATTTCCCATTCGTCGACGACGTCCCGATAGCGTGCCACCAGCGCCTTCACATAGCGAAGCCAGGCCGCCATCGATGCGGCGTTTCCGGTCACCTGCTTGACCTGCATGCCAAGGCGGAAGTCACTTCCCCACACGGGATTGCCATACGAAACGCAAATCCAGGGTTTGATGCCCATCGCAGCCATCTCGCGTACCTGCGGATCAAGCCACGTGAAATCGTACTTGCCCTTCTCCTGCTCCGTCTTCGCCCAGCCGGAGAAGAGACGCGCGTGCGTGACACCGAGGTCAGGGAGCAACATCTTGTATTGATCCCAGTCGGCATAGTCACGATCCATCGTCTCGCAGCCGACGGACCACATCTTGGACTTGATGTCCTTCGCTTTACGCGTGGCAAGGAAACCGACGGGCGGAAGGTCGCTGCTCATCCGACGGATCTTCTGCAACGGCACGCACCGCTTTTCCTTGAACGTCCAAGTCGTCGGTGTCTTCCCGGCATCGCCCCAGGCATCCCACGTCTTGATCTTGGCCGCATCCTTGAAGGACACAACCGGATCGGCAAACGCTCCGAAGCAGAGCGGTGCCACCACAATCGCCAACAAAATGTACTTCATACCTTCAAACTTCACTTTCTTCATTTTCGTTTGACTCCGTCAACCTTCAGCACATCAACGACGCTCACGATGGGATGTCCGTCAAGCCTTGAGACCTTCCCACCGCGCTTAGTTCGCACCGTAGAAATACATTCCCCCGTAGGTCCAGTTCGGCGTCGGCATCCCGGGGAAGTTCTTCCGATCCATCGTCAACATGATATAGCGATAGGGGGAACCTTCGGGCAATTCGGCGAAGGCCATGAACACGCGTCCGTTCCGACATGCCTCCCCGAACGGCTTCAGGTCGAGCGAAAGTTCGCCACAGTAGTCCAACGTCGGATAGGAATAGACCGGCAGTCGCCGCTCGATGTTCGCCGTCATGACGAACTTCTTCCCGCCGAAATCCATGATCTGGCATCCCGTGGAATCGATCCGCCCCGGCCCGGCGATCTGATGGTATGGACCGTCCCACCGATCCGCCTCCCACAAACACGGACGCAGCCCGCCGCCCTTCGCGAAGGTCGAGGTGGCGAAGCGCCACTTGTTCGTGGTCGCATCAAAGAGGAAATACGGGTCTTCGCTTTTGAGTCCGCCCTCCATCTTCAGCGGATGCGCCGTGAGTACCGTCACGCCATGGAGCGGGTTCTTCTTGCATTCCATGGCCACAATGCCACTGCCGCGCCGCGTCTTGGGATCGAGATTGTTGCTCACGGTCGACCAGGCGCATCCGCAGGCCTTCCACGAGTCCGTGGTGCGATCATAGAAGAGATGGTTCACGGCATCGTTCCGCAAAAGGTCGTCCGTCCCACCGTAATTCGTGAAGAGCACGCCCTCCATGCGGAAGTCGAAAAGCACGGGATCGAAGCTCGCCACGCTCTTCACGTACTTGAACCCCGCGCGGGCGGAGAACGTGCAGAAGAGACGTCCGTTTTCAAGATAGGGACGACACCCGGGGCCATCCGTGACGATGCGGAAATCCGCCTGCCCCACACCCGCCGTGAGCGCCATCGTGGCGCGCGAAAGGACGGCCCGTCCCTTCTGCGGCAGCGAGACGCCGGCCCCGAACTTCATCCGGCCGAGGCGGGAGCGCGAACGCAAATCCGGTTCGTCGGCAAACGTGACCGCGCCCAGATAGCTCACCACACCGTTCTTGCGCGCGGCGATCAAAAGGGTCGGACCCGCCACCACGCCTGAAAGCGTGAATGGCGCCTCCGGTACAACCATCGGATGTTCCAACCGCGCCGCGAGCACTTGGTCGCCCCTCTTCTCTGAGAAGGTGACCTTTTGCCCCGGCGTCGCCCGCACCTCCAGGGCCATACCGTCCGCAGGGTCCACCCACGTCAAGAGCGCCGCCGCGCCTTTGGACAGGGATTTGAAGTCCGCCGAGTAATGCGCCCCGGGAAGCCACCCTCCCACAAACAACGCCCCCTCGGCCGGCTCCGCGCCAGAAGAAAACTCCACCGTCTTTCCACGAAACGCGACCGCCGGACGCTTCCCCGCCCCGAACGGAAGAAACGGATGCTGAATCTCCTTCACCATCGTCGACGCGGGATCGAGCTCCGCAATAACCCGTTCGTTGTCGAGTACGAACCGACGCGAAGCCAACAACTTGAATTCCGGCACGCCTTGTGCAAGAGCGCCCCAACAAAGAGGCATCCCCAGAAAACAACACAAAGTTAAAGCAAGAATTGTTTTCATACCGCTTATTACTCCTGCAACAAGCCTACAGCAGCGATACAATCAGAATCGCGATCGAAGAGCATACAATCTGGCATAATCGGCTTTATGTCGCAACCTTCCCGGGGCGCGTCTCTACTGCTGAATCCACGAGCTGGCGGGTTTTGGAATCGAAGTTGAGACCGATACAGTAAATGGGGCGACCGTCGGCGAGATAGGGCTTCGCGTAGCCCTTCTCCTTGATCTGTGCGAGCGCGGCGGCGGCGGATTCGTCCACCTTCAGCTCGAAGATGTAGATGCCGCGCGGATGGAAGGCGATGAGATCGCTCCGACCGGCGGTCTGCGCCGCTTCGATGTCATAGGAGAATCCCTGCGCGGCGACGAGCGCACACAGGGGGCGCTGATACGAAAACTCGTTCTTGCGTTCACCCTGTTCGCGCGAGCCGTAGGGTAGTTTCGCGTAAAGCGCCATGAGTCCGTCAAAGAACTCGTCCCATTGCCCGGCGCGCAGCTTTCCGCCGCGCGCGGCCGACCACTGCGCATCGCGCCCCGCGTAGGCGCCCGCGAGAAGCGCGCCGACATCGCGGCGCACCTCCTCGTCCGGAACG
>JAZUGW010000042.1:0-8708 GCA_045641465.1 Kiritimatiellia bacterium
ATTGACATCGACGCCCAGAACGTGCTCATCGAAGACTGCGTGATCGATGCGGAGGACGATGCGATCTGCCTCAAGAGCGACACGCCCGGCTTCGTGGTGCGGAACGTCGAAGTGCGGAACTGCACGCTCGCCTCGAACTGCAACTTCATCAAGTTCGGCACGGCGAGTCTCACGGGGTTCGCCGATTGCCGGATCCACCATTGCACGCTCGTGCGGCCGAGTGCGAAGAGCCACTTCAACTGGCGTCCGTCGATCGTGCCGGGCGTGACGGGTCCGCAAACGGGCATCGCAGGCGTAGCGTTGGAAGTGGTGGATGGCGGATTCATGGAGAACGTCCACGTGCACGACCTCGTGATGAAGGAGGGCGTACAGACGCCGCTCTTCATCCGCTATGGACGCCGCCGTTCGCCGAAACCGGGCAAGAAGAGCTGTCTGCAGAACATCCTCATCGAGCGCGTCCGCGTGAAACAGACGGAATGCCTCATTGCGAGTTCCATCACCGGCGTGCCGGGTCTGCGCCCGCGCAACATCGTGCTCAGGGATCTCGACTTCACGGTGAGGGGCGGCGGTACGCGTCGGGCTTCGTCGGGACCCGTCCCCGAACGCGAGAAGAGCTATCCGGAGAACCGGATGTTCGGAACGATGCTGCCGGCTTATGGTTTCTACGTGCGTCATGCGGACGACATTCGCTTCGAAAACGTGCGCCTTCGTTACACGGGGTCGACGGAAGAGCGTCCGCCGCTCGTGCAGGACGACACCACGGGCGTGGTCGTCGACCGTTGCGATTTTAAGCAGTAATATGTTATAATTCATCTGGTCTTAGGATGATGATGTTCCCTCCAGCTGTCGTTTGGACGGCGGCTCTTGCCGTCCTTGCGTTGTCTTTGCCGAGTGCGGCAGAGACTTCGACGGTTTTGCCGACGGTTGTTGTTCAGGGAACATGGATCGGGACGGCAGGATCGTGGAGCGACAAGGGCGATGTGGGCGCGAAGGCGTTTGACGGAAATCTTGCGACGTACGTTGACGCACCTTCGGGGAGCGGGGCCTGGACGGGACTTGACCTGCGGATGCCGCAGCAGATCGTGGGCCTGCGTTTCGCGCCACGTCCCTCCTGGGCGAATCGCATGGTGGGCGGTGTTTTCGAAGGGGCGAATGCGCGCGACTTTTCGGGCGCGGTGACGCTCCATAAGATTACGGCGCAACCGCCTGAGGGGGTGATGACTGAAGTCGCCCTCGGGGCCTCTGCCGGACTCTATCGCTATGTGCGTTATGTGAGTCCTGCGGACGGTTATTGCAACGTGAGCGAAATCGCGTTTCTCGTACCGGACGTCCATCTGGAGGGTCCCGCCGCGCCCACGCTTTCGGCACCGCCCGGCTTCTCGTCCACGAATGTGACGGTGGCGCTTTCCTATCCTGTCGACGGTGCGGAGATCTACTACACGCTCGATGGGTCCATGCCGGTCGCCACGGAAAGCGAGACGTGTTTCCGCTACACGGCGCCGCTTGTTTTCGGCGATGTCACGAGCCGTCCGAACCGTCTCGCGCTTTTCCCCACGAATCCCTACGAGTTCTACACGTCCGGCTCCTACAAGGACCAATACGGCTGGGCGGCGCCGAAGACGGACCAGCCGAACGTCAACGTGCTGCGGGCGCGGGCGTTCAAGAACGGCGTGGCGAGCACGAATGATGTCTTCGGCACGTGGCTCGTGGGGGCGATTCCGAACGCGCATACGTTACGCGTCGTTTCGATTCAAACGGACGAGGCGAATTTCTTTTCGGATGCGACCGGACTCATGGTGCCGGGCGATGTCTACAAGTCATACGGGAAAGCTGTGAGCGGGATCGGTCTGCCGTATGCGAACTACTTCCAGCATGGCGACGCCTGGGAGCGGGAGGTCGCCTTCGAACTCTTCGAGACGAATCGCGCGGAAGTGGTGGCGCAGCATCTCGGTGTTCGCATGCATGGCGGCTATTCGCGTGCCTGTGCCCAGAAGACGATGACGTTCTACGCCCGCAAGGAATACGGCAAGAAGAAGGTGACCTACCCATTGTTCGGTGACGATCCGGAAACGGATTTCAAGCGCTTCCTGCTTCGAAACGGCGGTAACGACTGGTATCAGACCGGCTTCCGCGATGCATTCGGACAGTCCCTCTTCCGCGGGTGGGTGGTGTGCGATACGCAGGGCTATGAGCCGTGCGTCGTCTATTTGAACGGCGAATACTGGGGCATCCAGAATTTTCGGCATCACTACTCCAAGCATTTCTTCGAGACGTGGCATGGCGCCGATCCCGAGAATCTCGATTTCATCAAGACCGGCCGTTCTGCTGGCGACGACGTGCAGGAAGGGGACGGTGTCGCCTACGCCGAACTGTGTTCTTACCTTAACTCCCACAATCTCGCCAGCGATGCGGCGGCATGGGCCTATGTGCAGACGCGCATCGACATCGACAATCTCATCGACTACAACATCCTTCACATCTACCTCGTGAACACCGACTGGCCGGACAACAACCAGGGTTTCTGGCGCGAGCGCGTGGACTATTCACCCACGGCCGCACCGCCCCATGACGGACGCTGGCGTTTCGTTTCCTACGATACCGACCATGCGCTTGGACTTTCTGGAAGCGTGACGACGGACATGATCTCCTATGCGAAGAAGCACGACTTCTTCAAGGCGCTCAGCGCCAATCCCGAATTCGTCCGCCGGTTTGCGTCCCGCACGGCCGACCTCCTGAACACCGCGCTCGTGCCCGCCCGTACGACGAACCGTCTCGCCCGCGCGGCGGCGCGTCTTCGCGGCGAAATGCCGCGCCACATTGCGCGCTGGACGCGTCAGGGATCGCTTGCGACCTGGGAGAATCACCTCCAGACGGTCAACAATTTTCTCTTGAACCGCGAAGCCCAGGTACGGTCGAATTTGAACTCGTATTTTTCCGTCGGCGAGTCGGTGGCGCTGACGGTCAACACGAATGGTGCGGGACGCATCCAGTTGAACTCGATTTCCTCCGGGTCGGGCGAGGCCGAGTTTGCATTGCCGTTTACGGGACGCTACTTCACCAAAGTGCCCGTCACGCTCACGGCAACGCCGGAACCGGGATGGCGTTTCATCGCGTGGATTGTGAACGAGGAGACGATGCTGGACCCCACGATTTCGCTCACCCTCTCAAAGGCGACATCGGCGCTTGCCTATTTCGTTCCCGTGCCGCGTCCGCAGATCGTCGTCAACGAAGTGATGGCGAATGCCGATGTGCCGGACTGGTTTGAACTCTTCAATGCGGGGACGGAGGAAGTCGATCTCGGCGGGTGCTGGTTGACGGACGACTCCCTCTCGCATCTGACGGCGATTCCGATGGGAACGCGTCTCGCGCCGGGCGGGTATCTGCTTGTGCAGGCGGATGACACGGTGGCTGAAGGACTTGATGCAAACGGCGTCCTCCATGTGCCGTTCGGTCTGGGTAAGAACGGCGACGCGGTGAACCTCTGGAATGCCGCGCGTACGGAACGGCTCGCGCAGGTCATGTTCGGCGCCCAGACGAAGAACGTGAGCGAAGGCTGCTGGCCGAACGGGACGGCGGACGCGTGGTGTGCACAAAGCGTACCGACCCCGGGGAAGCCGAATCGTTCGCCGGTTGCGACGGGCGGCTGGCTGCCGGATGGCGTGAGCACCAACGTGCTGGCGGGGGAACAAGTCGTTTTGTCCTGTACCGTTACGAATGCGGCGGCGAGCGGTGTGTATGCGCTCGAGGAGAGTCCAGAACGGGCGGCGGCGATTTCGTCGGCGGGCGTGTTCACATGGCGGGTGCCGGCATCTGCCACGCCGGGGATGCGTGCGTTCCGCGTGAGCTGGTCGATGGCGGGTGAAAAAGTGGATGAAACGACACTCCTCGTGACGGTGACGCGTCCTGTCGATTTGGAGGACCTGATTCCGCATGTGCCAACTGTTGCGTGTGCGGGAACGACGCGATCCGGGGCGACGCCGCTGGTCTATTGGACGGTATCGCCGCATGCGGAATCCTATACGATCGAGCGTGCCGTGACGCTGTCGGGTGCGTATGCGCCGGTGGGGACCGTCGGAAAGGGAACGTCCGTTTTCCTCGACCGCACGGCGAATGCGACCACCAACTGGTATCGGATCGTGGCGAATGGAAAGGCGGGGATCACGACAACGACGGTGGCCGGGCAGGCCTGGGCGAGCGGATTCCGCCACTCGTATTCCGGCGACATTCTTGGTACGCCGGGTTCGTGGAGTGGGAAAGGCGATGTGAAAGAACATCTCTTCGACGGCAACACGTCGACATACTTCGATGCGCCGGAAGCGAGCGGATGGGGCGGCATCGACGTGGGACGCGTCTGCGTGCGCGCGATCGAGGAAATCCGCTATTGGCCGCGGAACGACTGGGCGGCGCGGATGGTCGGCCAGCGCTTTCAGGTGGCGCAGGAGCTGACGGCGGACGGGGACTTCGCGAACCCCACCACGATCTATACGATTCCTTCCGAGCCCCCGCAGAGGACCTGGACCACGGCGAAGCTCGCGAACACGAATGCGTGGCGGGCCATTCGCTATATCGCCACCAGCGGCAACTGCAATGCGAATGAAATCGAGTTCAGAGGGCAGGACGTCGTACCGTCCGTGCCGACGGGGTTGCATGTGGTGGCGCGCGATCCGGCATCCTCGCAACTGGCGTGGAACGGTGTTGCGTCGGCGACGGGCTATCTCGTTTTTACAAACGGTGTTCCGTGGGCGTTTACCGCCTCACCCTCGGTCTCTGTTGCGCGTCATAAAACGCGTACGGCAATCGGTGTCGAGACGGTGAATGGCAATGGCAGGAGCGGGAGGTGCACGATTGAAATTCCTCCGTCGTCGTTCGCGCTCTTCTTCCGATGACAAATTGAAAAGGGAAAATGAGGACTAGACCATGATGTCGTTTGCCAAAGTGCCGGAATCGAATTATCGTTTCTTTGTGACGGCGATGCAGAACAAGAAGCCGGAACGGATGCCGCTTTACGAGCATCACATCGATGCCGGGTTCATTCAGAAGGACATTCATGAACCGATGGTGGAACTGCTCGATGGTCCGGTGGAGGCGAAGCGGAAGTTCTTCCGCCTCTACGTCGACTATTGGCAGAACCACGGCTACGACATCGTCACTTTCGAGCGGGGCATTCCGCTGGCCTGTCCGGGGAGCGGTGCGTTGCGCTTCAACGGCGAGCCCTGCATCAAAACGCCCGAGGATCTCGCCCGCTATCCGTGGGACGAGATTCCCGATCGTTATTTCGCGCAGGAAGCGGAATACTTCGAACTGTTTGCGGAGGAGGTCCTGAAGCGTGACAACATCCGAGCTGTGGGCGGACCCGGCTACGGCATCTTCGAGACGGTGCAGGATCTCGTGGGCTATCAGGAACTCTGCTACCTGATGTACGACGAGCCCGAGATGGTGGAGGAACTTTTCCGCCGCGTGCGCGAATTGTATGTGACCATCTGGACGCGTTTCCTCAAGGACTACGCCGCGCCGTATTGCGTGTGTCGCATGGGCGACGATCTCGGCTTCAAGGACGAGACGCTTCTGCCGCACGCGTTCATCGTGAAAAACATTCTCCCCGGCTACAAGCAGATCGTCGATCTCGTCCATGCGAGCGGCCGTCCGTTCATCCTCCACTGCTGCGGCAAGATTTTCGGCGTGATGGACGAAATCCTCGCCACGGGCATCGATGCAAAGCACAGCAACGAAGACCAGATCGCGCCGTTCCACCGCTGGGTTGAACTCTACGGCGACCGTATCTGCAACCTGGGCGGCATCGATATGAACGTCCTCTGCATGGAGAAGCCCGAGACCATTGCGCGCAAGGTGCGCGAGACGATCGAGGAGAACATCGACTTCGGCGGCTTCGCACTCGGCTGCGGGAATTCCATTCCCGACTACATCCCCGTCGAGGGCTTCCTCGCAATGAACCAGACCGCCAACGAATTCCGCTTGCGGCAATTGCGGTGAGAGGTGCTTCGTCCGCCTTCCCCGAAAAATTCGACATTTTGCTTGTGTTCCAGTTGTGAAAATGCGATAATGATTGCGTACTAGTTTTCTTGGTGCGTGACGTGTTGGTGATGGGTTTCATGTCGGGGCGGCATGGTCGCCAGCACTGCGTCAGAGTTTTTTTCAATTACCTCGGATGGAACTAAAGGGGAAAGCCAGCTATGATAAGCGCGGTGTTTGGTGAAAAGTTGTATACGGTTGGGGTGCATTGTCGCAGACAATGTGAAGTGCGTACAAGCGGGATCGCAAAGCGGAGATGCTCGTTTCTATTCTTTAAGATTGAGGTGTTGAAGTGCCTGGTGGTGATGGCGGGAATGCTTTCATCCGTTTTGTGTGCGTATGATTGGTCTGGCTCGTTGTTGAACAACAACGCGAATCCCGCTGACTGCGATGTGCTCAAGAACGGCGAAGGCAAGATCGTCGTCTATGGTACTGCGGGGGCGTATTCAGGTGGACACACCAAAGAGCAGATTTTCGACGGTAACGCCGACGGAGTCAACAACTTTTTCGATCCACCAATGGCGGCGGGACAGGCCGGCGGTTGCTGGGCGGGTATCGGTTTCTCCAAGCCCAAAGTCGCAATTCGCATCCGATTTGTGCCGAGGAAAGCTTGGTATACACGAATGGGCGGGTGTTACATCCAGGGGGCCAACAGCCCGGACTTCTCCGACGCGGTGACCATTCATGTCACGCTCCCGCTCCAGCCGTCCGCGGCCACGGGGTGGAGCGAGCAATGGTTGTCCTATCCCCAGACCGAATATCGGGCGTTTCGCTATTTCCGGCTTCTGGCGCCTATGCCGTGGGTAGACGGGGGCGACCAAAGTGGCATGTATGGTGGCAATTGCACGGAACTCGAGTTCTATGGCTTCGATGCCGAGGACTGGCCAACGACGGATCAGGCCCCCGCCGCAGGCGGACTTCCCGAACTGCGCTGTCTGACCCGTTTCAACGGCAAGATGAACATCCATGTTTGGGGGACCGCCGCGAACTATTCCTGTTTTGAGGTCCAGCGGCGAGTGCCCGGCGGCGAATACGGCTGGGTGGCGGCGATTGGAGGTAAGGCCAATGCCTGGTCGGAGATCTGCTTCCCCGATGACATTCCGGGTGAAGTCTACTACCGCATACGTGGACGCAATCCCAACGGCATGACCGATTGGACGGAATTTGTCATGCCGCCAGCCCAGCCGAATTTAGGATCCTACATCGGCATCTCCGGCAGCTACAAGAATATCGGATATGTTGGCAACATGTCTTTTGACGGTGACATCAACAATTACGCCGACGCTTTGGATGCGGATGTCAAGGCCAACAACGTGTGGTTCGGTCTGGACCTCCGTTCGCCGCAGCTCATCACGACGCTGCGCTATGTCTGTCGCAGTGGAACCTATGGACAGTATATGGAAGGTGCCTATTTCCAGACCGCCGACGATGCCGCGTTCACGCAGAATGTTCAGACGATCTACACCATTCCCACGAAACCGGCGGAATACACCATAGTGACGGCGGTGTTGGAGACGCCAGTGACAGCCCGTTACATCCGTTACCATGCTGCCAACACGCGCTATGGAAATGTGGCGGAAATCGAGTTCTCCTCGCAGATCGCCAACCAGCCCACCGGTTTGGACTGGTCCTATGATGGCGGACCGATTTACCTGACTTGGAATGCCTACGCGGGTAGCGATCCGCGGGTCAACCGGGTCTACGTCTATCGCAAGGCGTTTGGTGAGTCGGACTGGACCCGGATTGCGGAGTTGGATTCGTCGGCGACTTCCTTCATCGATCGCCGTACGGGGTACGAGCCGGTGTTCTTTTATGCGCTGGCATACGCCGGTGAGTCGGTGGAAGGCGCTAAATGTCCGCCCGTGGCGGCTGGGGTGATTCGTCAAATGGAACGCGACCCCGGCAATCTCGCGCAGCTGCGGGAGGGCGTCAACGTGATTTGGCGGGGGTATCCCTACAAGGTGGACAACACGGCGGCGATGGCGCTCAAGGTCTTTGATGGCGAAGAGAGCACCTGCGCCGACCTTTCCACCGCCACGGATTGGAAAAATGGCTACGACGTCGCCTTGGGCGTCGATCTTGGCGAGGAGAACGGATTCACTTTTGCATTGGCGAAGGTGGTCGGGCGTCCAACCTTCGTATCGCGTCTCAACGGCTGCATCCTCTATGGCTCCAACAGCCCGACCGGAAACTGGTACGAAGACTGCGAGCCCATTTCGGAGCGCATCTACGTTGACGAGGACAATCCCCGCTGCACGGTCGTTGGAACCTCCACCAATTGCTACCGCTATGTTTTCCTCCGCCAGCCCAATACCTCTACGCAGTTCTGGGGCAATGCCATGGAACTACAGTTGTTTGGGTTCAAGCGCAAACCGCAGTCGACGATCATCCTTTTCCGTTAATCGCATGGGTCCTCCCGTGCCTCGTCTCCACCCGGAGTTGTGGCGAAAACGCATAACATTGTCTGAGTTTCCCGAGGCAAAGGGAATGCAGGTGCGGTACAAGGTGTTTCGCATGTGACCACAGTCAACTGCTTTAGGGAAAAAGGAAAATCCTAATATGAAAAATCGTTTGTTGATGGTGGGCGTTTTCGCCCTGGCTGGAATCATGAATGCCATGTGGGCGGAAACACGTGTGCCCGAGGGGTATCAGGAGCTCACGTTCATCGAATCGTCTGG
>JAZUGW010000043.1:0-4693 GCA_045641465.1 Kiritimatiellia bacterium
CCACGAGGGCCTCGGCGAGCGCCGCCTCGTCGAGCTGCTGAACATCGCCCGCCGTTTCCGTCTGCCCGGCGGCACGGGCGTCATCCTCGGACGCGACGTTCGCGAGAACCGCACGCTCCAGCGCGCGCTCGCCCCCACGGACACCCTCGTCGCCCCCGTCTCGGTCCCCGGCCCGACCGCCATCATCCCCAAGGTTGTCGATCCTTCCGACCTCGACCTCGCCGCCCGCCTCGTCTGCGCCTGGAGCCGCTACGACCAGTTCCCCGGCGACGTCACCGTCAAGTTCGTCACGGGCTCCACCCAGACCGAACGCAAGATTCCCCGCCCCTACGACCGCACTCCCTTCCTCCCGCTCCAAATCACCTGATTGAACTCCCGTCCACTCCGCTCCTTAGCCTTTCATCCTTCACCTTTAACCTTTCACTTCAAAAGCCATGCTTGAAACTCTCGCCTCCCACCTCGACACGTTCGCCGCCCTCGCTCCCGTCTGGGGCTACATCCTCATCTTCGCCTTCATGGCGATCGAGAGTTCGTTCATCCCCTTCCCGAGCGAAATCGTGATGATCCCCGCCGGGTTCCTCGCCGCACGCGGAGAACTCACCTTGCACGCGCCCGTGCCCGACCTCGTCCTTGCGTGCCTGGTCGGACTCGTCGGCTCCCTCGCGGGCGCGTATTTCAACTATTATCTTTCTCAGAAGCTCGGCGAACCGTTCCTGCGCCGCTACGGGAAATGGTTCTTCGTAAAGCCCGAAGCACTGGACCGCGCCTGCGAGGTGTTCAACCGCTACGGCGGCGCGACGACGTTCATCTGCCGCCTCATCCCGGTGATCCGCCAGCTGATTTCCATTCCCGCAGGACTCGCCCACATGCCGCTGGGCAAGTTCACGTTGTTCACGGGACTCGGCGCCGGCATCTGGACGACGATCCTCGCGTTCGTGGGCTACGGACTCGGACGTTCCGCCGGCGAAATCACCTACAAGGAACTGGTCCATCGCGGCAAGGCGATGATCGACGCCAACCTCATCTGGGTGATCCTCGGCGGCGCCCTGCTGGTGGGCGCCTACCTCGCGATCTCAAAGCTCGTCATGCGCGGAGCGCCGAAATCCGACTGCCAATGAACGGGTAGCGATCCGGCGGCAACGCGGCGGCGAGCCGCCCCAGCAGCGCCTCGACTTCGGCGCGCAGGCCCGGTTCGAACCAACGCCAGGCGAGGAACGGCTGCAACAGGCGCAGCGCATTGTACTCGCTGACCTTCGCGTACTTGACGATCGTCTGTTCCATCCAGGCAAGGCCTTCGGGCGTCCACAGGCGATCCGCGTTCCCGGCGAACCCGCAGTAGAGCGCGCGCGACAGCGACGGATGCGAGATGCTCCAAGTCTTGCGCTTCTCTTCGGCCGCCATCGCCTCGAAGACGTCCTCGTGCGGATCCTGCGCCACCAGCCGCAGATAGCCGGAATAGCCGTTCACCGACTCCCGCAGCTTCTTGCCCTCGGCCGCCAGCACTTCCTTGCGCAGCGGCCAATTGCCGACTACCAGCGCCCGCAGCGCGTTGAGGCGTGCGGTGATGTTGGTGGCGCGGTCGAGATAGCCCTTGATCGCCGTCCAGGCCTGGGGATCGTCGATCTCGGAAAGCAGGTCCAGAATGCACTTCTCCCACGCGCGACGGACAATCGCCGCGGCGTCGAGTCCGCCGGTCGCCACCCCCGCCAACGCCACGATGAGCGTCGGCATGCCGATCGCCTGAGCCGCAAGCCGACGCAGCGCGTGCATCTCCTGCGCGTTTTCGCGCACCCGCGCCCGACGACGCCGGTCGAGCGAGTCCGCCGGAATGGCGAGAATCTCCGCCTTCGCACCGAGGTCGAGAGACGGATCGGCGAAGACCTCCTGATACAGCTTCAACCACGTTTCGGTGGCGCCGCGATCGCGCAGCATCCGCAGTGCCTCGGCACGGTTGAACGCATCGGGGTCGGTGCGTACCTGGCAGGCGAGTTCTTCTTCGGACGCCTCGACTTCGAGCACGCCGTAGAATCCGTAGCCGCGGTTCCACGAGATGTAGTCGGGCTTCGGACAATGCGCGCGGAATTCCTGCTTGGCGCCGTCGAGTACGAACGCGCCTGTGGCGACGTCCTTGCCGTCCTTCACCAACGCATAGGGCACCGGCACCACGTAGTTGCCGTCGCGCTCCAAGGTGACGACGAGTTCGCCGGCGGACCACTTCCAGGCGGCGCGCACCGTGGGATGTCCGCAGCCGAAGAGCCACGGACGCATCAAGGCGCCGATGTCACGTCCGGAGACTTCACTGAAGACCTTGAGGAAGTCGTCCGTGTTGGCATTGCCGCCGTCGAAGCGGCGGAAATACTCCTGCCAGGCCGCCTCGTAGGTTTCCTTGCCGATGAGACTGCGCAGGGTATTCAACACTTCGGGGGCCTTGTCGTAGGTGATCGCGTCCACGACCTCGTCGGGATCGTTCACACCTTCACGGACCACCGCCGAGGCGGTACCGCCCTCTTCTTCGGCGAGGGCGCCGCCGTTCATGCGCAGCCCCGCGATCTCGTCGCCGCGCGTGAAGGCCTCGCCGAAGGTCTTCGCCAGGAACGCGCGCTCGACATTGACGGTGTAGGCCTCGTTGAGCCACATGTCGAACACCGTCTCCATCGTCACGCCGCTGCCGCAGTGGCTGTGTTCGTATTCGTGCGGAATGACGCCGTGGGCATAGACGAGACGCGCGTCGTCGATCGTCGCGTCAATGAGCGCGGCCTGGGTGAGGATCGTGGTGTTGCCGGTGTTCTCCATGCCGCCGTAGAGCGACTTCTCCATGCAGATCGTGCGGTAGGTTTCGTAGGGATAGACGAATCCCGTGAGCTCGTGCTGGAAGAGAATCGACTTCTTGAGGATCTCCATCGGAATGCGCGCGCCGTCCAGATGCCCCGGCGGCACGAGGTATTCGAGCTTCACCGTCTTGCCGTTGTCAGGGTAGGTGACGGAATCTTCGAGCACCTCCCACGTACCGGCGCAGGCGAGAAAGAGATAGGGCGCCATCGGCTTGCGGTTCTCGTAGATCCAGGTCTGGCGGTCCCCCTGCGTGGACTTCGCCACAAGGTCGCCGTTCGAAATCAGATGCGTGTAGCGCGCATCGCCTTCGAGCGTCGTCCGGAACGTGCACTTCGCCGTGCAGTCGTCGACGATCGGCAGAATGCGCTGGAAGCCGAACTGCTGGCATTGGCTCATATACTGCTGCGGCGCGCCGGCCGGCGTGGTGTCGTGATAGATGCCTTCGAGACGGACACCATCCGGATGCGCCGTGTGCGCAACCTTCACGGTGAAACGTTCGCCCGGCGCGTATTCGCGATCCAACGCATACGGCACCTTCTGTCCGTCGCAATCGAGGAAGACCTCCTTCATCGCCTCGCGCGCACAGAGGTGCAAGACGCCCTCGGCCTCCACGCGGTCCTCGAAAAAGCGAATCGTCGCCTCCACATGTTCGAGCTGCGCCGACGGACGCTTGAATTCACTTCGCTTGTACTTCCAATCCATAACCGTTCCCTTTCATCGAAATCAAGAAGCTCAGCAGACCGCGAGAAGAAACGCGAGCAACACGAGCACAAACGCCACGAAACGCCGCCAGCCCGGAACCGTCGGCTTCGCCTCGCCCGCATCTTCTGCAGGCTTACCAAGGTCCTTGCGCAGCATCTTCTTCAGTCCGCGCAAAGCAAGCGGCAATCGTCCCTTGACGGTCGCAAGCATAGCCGCGACTCCCAACAGGGCGATCACCGCGATAAACCGATACTGGTACAAAACCTGGGATATGTCTTCCGTTTCCATACTCTCTTTGCCTTAAGCGGAAGATATAATACTGAGAATCATCCTTCTTTGCAAGTCTTAATTTCGGGTACGAGTCAGCAGAAGCCCACTCATGTCACCTTCAGCCGTGTTGTATTTCATCGAACCCCTCTTCAACCGTTCCGCAAATAAATCAAACCTTTCCCTGAACCACCCCGCCTCCCAGACGACGGGAGATTGTTCGATTGTCTGATTGTTCGATTGCAAAGACCGATGCGTCAACGGGATTAGACGAAACCGAGACGACGCGCCAGCGGCGGGCGATGTCGTCGTCGGTGACGGACGATGCCGAATGTAAAATTGAAAATGGAGAACGTAAAATTGTGGTGCGCCCTCCCGCATTCTCCATTTTCCATTTTCAATTTGGTTCGTGTCGTTCGTCTTGGCACCTGCGACATGAACGCTCGTCACGGTCATTCCGCCAAAGATGAGAGAGCCAGCAAGCGACACTGCTGTAACGCACTTCACGCCGCCCGAAAGGAACTTCATTCCGCGCGCAGCGCCGTAGGCAACGGCAACCGCTCCTACGCCTGCCGCGCAGACATAGGCCGCGTTGACACAAATCGACTGGAGATTCTCAATCACCTGACCGGATTCGACCTTTTCATACCACAGGTGTTTCAACCCCATGACGACATGCCCGCCTTCGGGCAGCGGCGAGACGACACCCACTTGTCAAAATCGTATGTGAAGTCCGACTCGGCATGAGTACAGTCTACTGCGGCATGTCTGAAAGAGATGGCTGACGATTGTCTTTCAGCCACTGCTCTCCCCACTTGGGGTAGCGGCCAAGATACTTCTTTACAGTATCAAGAAGTTCTTTTTTCGCATTCCACCTTTCACTTCCATTCAA
>JAZUGW010000044.1:0-2650 GCA_045641465.1 Kiritimatiellia bacterium
CAACAACTTATCTAAAGCACAATGCACGGAGCGTCCGCGTTGACGCTTCGTGCTTCTGTTTTCTTTGACCTGAAGATGAACAATGGAATTTGAAAGGAAAAACGAAATGAAGGAAAAACTTTTTTCACTTGTACTTTTTACCTTCACCGCGACGGCGGCGATGGCCGAAGCGGGTGTGTCCGTGGGGATGCCGCAACAGCGGTATCCGTGGAACGGGAAGATGGACATTCCCTACACGCTCACGGGAACGGACGCGGCGAAGACCTACCAGCTCGTCACGACGCTGACGGTCGGGGATGCGACCAAGGCCGTCACGAACGAGCTTGGGCAAGTCGCCGACCGCGGCTACACGAACACGGTCGATTGCGCCGAACTCTTCGGCACGGCGGTCTCCAACCAGACGGCGACGGTGAAGCTCGCGGTGCTGACCTACGCCAAGCCCGCGATTGCGGTCTCGGCGTTCGAAGAGGTTAAAGGGCCGTTCCTCATCATCAACCTTAAGGCCGACAAGGACGGCAATTTCCAAACGACGGAAAGCGATTACTCTCCTGTCGGGGCGTGGACGGAGAAGGGCGGCTGGGCCGATGCCTATAAGCGCAACTACATTGTCCTTCGCAAAGTCGAGGCTGGGACATATCCGGGCTATCAGAGCAACACTCAAATTAACACTTGGAAGTCAACCGCTGGCTATTGGATCGGAGTTTTCGAGGTGACCGAGGCACAATATGACCGAGTGATGGGGGTGTCGGAGCCCAGCGATTCGCTTGTAGCCAAGGGTGGGATTCGGTATGACACCATTCGCGGCACATCAGACCCTTCGGCGACTGTGGCTGGAACCAGTTTTATGACGAACCTTTGCGCCAAGTGTGTGGACGAGCAGGGCAACAAAGTGACGGGCTTCGACTTGCCGACAGAGTGGCAATGGAACATCGCCTATTGCGCGGGAACGACTACGACGTATTACTGGGGCAGCACCTCAAACGATGCCGACCAATATGCGTGGTTCAACACCTCTGACTGGACCAAGGGATCGGGCACGAAAGAGGCGCAAGTTGTGGGCTTGAAGGTGCCAAACGCTTGGGGCCTCTATGACATTGCGGGCAATGTTCGGGAGTGGTGTCGGGATGTGTATGGAACCGAAACTGATTTTAGGAACCTTTCGGACGCGGATCAGTATACCACGGTCGGCATCGGTGCCGATCCCCGTCCGTTGCGCGGCGGGTCGTTCAATCACGGCGTGGCCCTCTGCGCCCGGAACTCCCGCAACAACGCGCCCTATAACGACGACGACGACGCTAATGGCTTCCGCCTCTCCAGGATGAGCTCGAAGTGAGCAGTTTTCCGATCAGCAATAAAAAGCGCGGCAGCGCTCAAAACGGCGGGGTGTGCGCGGTAGCGCAAACACCCCGCCGCGCGGCGAAAAAGAGGGAGATGTCAAATGTCTGAACATGCGAAAGCGGTCACGCGGTTCTTGGCGTTCTGCGTCGAGCGGTTCAAGCTCCGTCACGGCCTTGACGGGCTGACGGTCGGGGAGTCCTTCGCCGCGAACGGAATATTCAAGTTCCTGTCCGACAATTTCGAGGTCGAACACGGGCTTGACGCGGAGCAAATCGTCGATGACATTGACATCATCATGCGAAGGAAGGGGGCCTTGGCGTGACGGTCTATCATGGAGGGGTTCTCCCCGTGTACGAGCCGAGGATCATCCGGGGTGATCGAGTCGGGGATTTCGGCGTCGGCTTCTACACGACCACCGATCTTGAACAGGCGCGGCGTTTTGTCCGGCGCAAGTGCGCCATCGAAGGGACGGATCGCGGCGTCGTGTCCGCCTATTCCCTGCCGGACGACATCCTGACGGGCCGGGGCCTTTCCGTGTGCCGTTTTGACGGCCCGACGGACGAGTGGGTCGAATTCGTCTTCGCCAACCGCAGGGTCGCGCTGTTTGAACATGGACATGACCTCGTGTTCGGGCCCGTGGCCAACGATCAGGTCTATGCGTCGCTTTCGCTTTTCGAGGACGGGCAGATCGGACGGGAGGAGCTGATCAGGCGGCTGCGTTCCCGTCGGCTTGTCGATCAGCTGCTCTTCCATACGGAACGGGCGCTCTCGTTCTTGCGCTTTGCCTGTGATATGGAGGTCGTATGTTAGGAGAGGTGACACAGGACAACCTTCATCTTTTCATCCCCGGCAAGGTCGCGGGCGTTGCGGTTCTGCTGGCGGAGGAACGCGGCATTTCGCCGGAGGAGGCACTTGTCGAATTCTACGGAACGCGAACCTACCGGCTGCTTGAAAACGAGAAGTCAAAATACTGGCACTATTCGCCCGAACAGCTTTATCAAACCATGAAGGAACAGACAGAATACAATCAAACGCAATTAAAGAGAACATGAACCAAGTCCGATACATCACGCTTCGATACGAGGATTCCATCAAGGGGTTCTCGGAGGACGCGATTCTGTCCGCGACCTTCGGGCGCACGGTGGTGGATCGGAAGGAGTATTTCTTCGTGCAGGACGGCGTTCCGCACTTGCTCGTCTCGCTTCTCCTGTCGGGACAGGGAACGGGTGACGCCGTGCCGCCGCGCCGGAACCGAGGCGGGGAGGGGAACCCCGAAGAGCGGCTCAACGACGAGAACCGCCCCGTCTATCTC
>JAZUGW010000045.1:0-8002 GCA_045641465.1 Kiritimatiellia bacterium
GCACGCTGCAGCGAGGCCCGCGTCACCGTCCCGGCCCCCAGCGTTCCCGCAAGGCCGATCACGACGGCACACATCAACATATTGAAGGCACGGATGCGCCCCCGTTGTTTCGTTCCACTGTATTCGTTCATACCAAATCGACTCCTACCATGACAAAACTTTTTCGAGAATGAATTACGGCCCATTATTCAATCGAAATCAACGATTGCTTATGAGTTTTACGGATTGTATCAAAGTTTTGGAATAGGGTCAATTTGTCAGACACACTTTTCTTGCAGTTTTATCAGCATTCCTCTACACTTTTCTTTCTCCCGCTGCTATCACCAAGCGATCGCTCAGAGGATGACTGGCTTCTTCACGGTTGTGCATTCGCCCCGGCACGGACGACCAACGAGGGTGCGCGCCACGCATGCGCTGCATGCAACGCGATAGTTCAAACTCCCATCACTGCTTTTCCCGTGTGATTACGCCCTTCGGACGGTCACGGGTGAACCCGCTGAAGGACAGGAACTCGCCCTTCTCGCCGTTCTTGTGGACGGTGCGGATCGCATAGTAATAGCGCGTGTGCGTCTTGAGTCCGCGGTCGTCATAGCGGTTTACCGCGAACGCCAGTCCCTTCACGACATCGGGCTTCACCTCGGCGACGAAATGCGCCGCGTCACGTGGGAAGTCCGGCGTCTCGCCGCGATAGAGTTCCCAGTGGTCGAAGTCGGGCGATGGATCGAGCCCCCAGATGAGATAAAGCTGACCGAGCCGCTCGCCATGCGTCGCCTTCGGCGTGGTGATGAGTCCCGTGTACCTGAAGTCGCGGTCGTCCGGCGGCGCAAAAGCGATCCTCCCGCCGTTCGCGATACGCACCGTCGCGTACTGGTAGGGCTTCAGGTTGAGGACGTCGGGACAACCATCCGTCCACGGCTTTTCGAGAATCGTATTGCGGACGATCTTCGCGTCGGGGAGGAGATCCTGCCAGACCTTTGCCGTCGTCGCGCGTCCCTCCGTCTCGCGGAAGCGGGCGATGAGCCCCTGCCCGTCCTCGGCGGCCTTGAGTCCGCAGAGGATCACGTTCGGTTGGTCCGCCTTCACATGCGCGGACGACACGGCGGCGAGGCGCGGGTTCACGGTGCGCGAGGCGAACGCGGGGATGTGGGCCGCCTGCCACGTGCCGCGGTAGCTGGTGATCGCGTAGCGGAAGCGGAAGTTGAAGCTCACGCCGTCCGGCTTGTGCTCGACGAGCCAGTCGTTGAAGAGCGCCGGATAGATCGCGGTCTTGCCCGCTGGCGGCTTGCCCGTGTAGCAGGTCTTGTCGGGATGGATCTCGCCGAACTCGACGAGCATGGAATCGAACTGCACGAGCGCGACGCCGAACGCGCCGTTCTCCACGCCCACCCAGTCGCGCGCCCCAACGTAAGCGTCACTCGTGTGACCGGTGAGATCGAGATACGGACGCATCACGGGGCCGTTCAGCTGCGCGTAGAATGTACCGCCCGGCACGTCGAACGGAAACGCCAGGTAGCCGTAGCGCCGATAGCGGTCCCCGCTCGTGCAGCGCAGGTTCTTCGCGTGGCGGATCTCGGTTTCCACCCAGATGCGCTTCTCGTCCGGATCGAGCCGTACCGACCGCGTCACCTCGGCACCGAGCACGGCCGCCGCGTCCTTCTCCCACGTCTTGTGGTTGTCGCGCGTGTAGCGCAAGTCGTTCGCGGGCGCGTTCAGAAGTTCACGGTCAAGCTCCTTGTCGTAGATCGACATGATGAGGCCGTCACGATGGGTCACGCGATACCAGCGATTCTCGAGTGTTCGGGCGTGAACGCCCGAACACAGAACAGGGACCTGCGCATGGGCTCTCTGGTGGGCTTCCTCAAACCATTTTACATTTTCCATTCTCCATTTTCCATTTGCAAATTTCTCGGCAACCCGCTCCGCCTTTTCGACCCAGTCGAAGTGCTGCAGGGCGGTTTCGAACACGCGTCGGCCTTGATACTCGACCGGCGTCGCGTAGCTGTGCTCGTCGTTCATCACGAGCCCCCACCAGGCGCGGCGGAAGTCCTCGGCGGGATAGGGCGTCCCCTTCGTCACGGCAGCGACGGATGCCTCAGCCTCTGTCGCGGCGAGATCGCGGTCGGCGTTCAACTTGCGGGCGAGGCACTCGGGCATCGAATGCAGGAACTGTACCCAGCCGCTCGTCATGTCGCCGCGCAGCGTGGCAATCCGGTCGCCCCACTTCGTCCGCAGAATGTCAAGCGGTTCATCGAGATTCGCCACCGTATGCATCTCGGGCCAGCGCCACTTCGCGTTCCATGCGCGGAACTTGTCGCGGATGTTGGTGTTGGGCCATGTGTCGTCGCCGTAGAACGAAGTGAGCCACACGTCGAAGGGATAGCGTCTCTCCATCTTCTCGAGTTGATCCGGCATCACCTGCTCCATGGTGCCGAGGTCTCGTCCTCTTCCACGTAAACCGAAAGCGTCTCCGGCGTGTCCATAACTGTTTCCAGTGGTGACCAGCATCCGCGAACTCCGGTCGGCCGCCTCCCACCAGAAGACCATCGGCAGCGGCGAGTCCCAGCGGACGTCCATCCGCGCCCCGCCGCCACCCGCGTCGGAATTGTGCACGGGGTCCAGCTTCGTGCGGTCCATCGGCCAGATCGTCGACGGAATCGGATTCCACTGGTTCGGCAGGAAGACGAGATTCTCAACACCCGCCTCGACGCAGGGCTGCACGATGCCCCAGGATAGCCCCGGGTTGTCCGCCATGATCATCGTTTTCGGCCTCAGCCCCCAGCGTTCATCAAGTCGCTTGCGTGTATAGACCGAACGGCACATCTGCTCGAAACCGTAGGCCTCGGTGATGTTGCCCGCGCAGAGCGCCGAGACGCCGAGGCGGCCGCGCCGCATCTCGTCCGCGACAAGTCGACGGGTCGCGTCCGCGCCGCGTTCAAGCGGATAGTTGTGGAAGAACCAGTAGCCCTCAAGCGTGTAACGGTAGGCGGCGGGATCTGCGTCTGCGGGGTCGGCGGCGACGAGCTGGCGCGCCGCGTCCGTGCGAATGACGGACCCGTGGCGCTGCACGTATTGCGAATGATGGAGGCCGATGTCGGTGTGGGAGGCGGCGAGGCAGTAGATCTTCCACTCGCGTACGGGCGGGAGATTCGCGGGAAGCGCGTTCGTCGGCACGAGTTCGCGCCACGTCGCGTCGCCCACGCGGCACGCCACGAGGCGACATCCGTCGCGCGTCAGAAGCGAATACGCGCACGCGATCTGGCGCGACACACCCTTCTGCCAGGCGTAGCCGCAGACGCCGTTCTTCGCGAGCGGCCAGACGTCCGTCACGGTGTCGAGGTCGGTCCATGTCGTTCCGTCGGCCGACCCCTGAAGACGCCACGACCTCGGGTTTCGCAATGGATACGCTTCCGTGTCGTTCCCCACGTACCATTCGTAGCGTGTGACCTCGACGGGTGCGGCGTATTCGAGCGTGAGGTAGACCGCGTGCATCGTCTTCGCCGAAATCGCGCGGTCGTCGAACCACTTCGTCTCGCGCCGGCCGTCGAGTGCCTGTATCGGCTCGTAGCCGGGCCGCAGACGGAACTTGTTCGGCGCCTGCGTCGTCGTGTCGAATAGGACCTTCACCGCCTCGCGCGTGATCTCGCGCACGCCGCTGAAGAGCTTCAACTCCGAAATCTGCAGGGCCTCGCCCTGCGTCGCCTCGACCTTGAACCGGTAGAAACGGTAGCCGCCATCGGGCGCCGCCCAGCCGGATGCCGCCGCCAAGACGAGTGTGCAAACCGTACACGCGAACTTGTTCGCGATGACGCCGAAAAACGCACTCATAGTAATGTTCCGCAACTCTTTCATTACAACTTTCCTAAATCGTAGGGTTAGATCTCGGCTTCGACACCTGCCTACCCGAACGGACTTCTCAACCAAGATGCCGAGAGCGGTACCCAAACTCCCTGCGGCATTCCGACCTTTTCCGCTCAAATCAATTCTCCGCCCCACCCGAACAATAGTGAATTTGCCGACTCTCTCGGCAAATTCACTGACTTTTTGCCGACTCTCTCGGCAAATTCGCAGCGGTCTGCTCCTGGATAGAGGTCACGCCATCAGAGACCGACCGTGCCGATGCCGGGGCCGAGGAAGCCGGGGCCGTCGGCGATGAAATTCCACGGCCATTCGCCCGGAATGCGCGTGAGTTTGTCCGCCGAGGGACCCGCAAAGCAGCGGATCATTCCGTCCGCGAGTTCCAGTTTCAAGGCAACCGTGTCCTTTCCGACCGGTACGCGCGCCAGCGTCTCCGGCTTGCCGCGATACGTTTTGACCACCTCGACAGCGTCTGCCGTCCTGACCAGCTTGAGCATGTGCGACGCGGAACGCTCGATCACCAGTCCCTCGCCCGCCCGCGTGGCGCCCGCCTGCTCGCTGTCGCTCGTCGCGACCACGCGCCGCAGCCGCGTACCGGGATTCGCACTGCGGTAGATCAGTTCACGCGGCTCGCGAATCGTCCCCGCAATCAGGTGCGCGTCGTCGAAACGGAGTTCCTGGCGGCCTTCGTCGAATGTCGCCGGACAGAGGAACGTCTCGCGTCCGAACGGTAACAGTCCGCCGCGCGCATCACGCCGCACGGCGAGGAACACCGCGTAAAGCTTGCCGTCGGGCGACTCGACCAGATCGGCGTGACCGGTTGCGGAAAGCGGGTCGCGGGGCTGGTCGCGGCGCGTGATCACAGGGTTGTGCGCGCAGGGGACGAACGGACCTTCCACGCTCTCCGAGAGGAATGCCGTCACCTCATGGGCCCAGCCGGTGCCGCCTTCCGCGACGGTCAGCAGGTACTGGCCGTTACGCATCCGGAAGAGATGCGGTCCTTCCGCGTAAATGGAATGCGTGTTCCGTCCGGTCGTCAACCGCGTCTGTTTGCCAAGCACGCCGGTGGCGGGATCGAACGAATAGACCGAGATCATGTTCTGGTGGGGAATGCGCGTCTGTATGATGCCGCTCGGATTGACGAGATAGGTCTTGCCGTCCGTATCGCGGAAAAGGCCCGGGTCAATGCCCCACAGTCCCCTGATTCCAATCGACTTCGACCAGGGGCCTGCGGGATCGGTCGCCGTGACAACGAAGTTCCGATAGCGGCGTCCGCGCGGATTCGACTTGGTCTTCGGTACGGAGTCGATCCGCGTACAGGCCACGTGGAACTTGCCGTCGAAGTAGCGGATCGACGGTGCCCAGAGGCCGAGGCTCGCGTCAGGAATGTTCGCGAGCGACTTCCACTCCTCGCCGCCGCAGGCGTGTCCGACGAGCGTCCACTCCCGCAGGTCCTTGCTCGCGTAGATCGGCAGACCCGGATACCAGGTGAAGGACGAGGTGATGAGGTAGTAGGTGTCGCCCGCGCGGCAGATCGACGGATCGGGATGGAATCCCGGCAATGCCGGAAGCGGCGGTTCGCCCGCCTGTGCCATCACCGCCGCAAACACGAGTCCCGCCACGAGCCCCTTCAGGATGTTCAACCCGAGGCCCTGTTTTTTCAAACTGTAACACAACATAGGATTATCCCTTATTATTTTGTTCGATTAGAATTCCATTCACTTACTGCATTCGTAACGAAGAACCTCTCGCTCGCGTTCCCGCCTTCCCTACGGACGAACCTTTGTTCTGACTTGATTGCCAGGGCCTAAACGCACGTCGGTTAGCGCGAGCAAGTCTAGCCAATCGTAATCCTTGAGCGCCCCATGTACGACGTTCGCGAACGGCACGACAGCGCTCGTGCGTACGGACTCCGTCCAGGATTGCGGTGAGAGGAACGAAAGCACCTTCACGAAGAGGTCGGGGCAGACCGCGTAGGCGTGAGCGGATGAGATCACGGTACGTCCGCACGCGACGACTTCCGCCGGATGGCCCGTCATCGTCTTGAGGTGGTCCGCGAGCACGAGCGTCTCCTCCGCACGTACGCCGACGAGTGACTTGCCGAGCACGTAGAGCATCATCGCCGTCTCCTCGTCGGCGTTCTTCATGTTGTAGAACCGATGCCTCATCCGCCCCGTCTCGCCCGTCGCCGCGAGGTCGACCACCATGATCGCACGCCCGGCGTTCATCTCGTCCCGCACGCGGACCGGATGGATGCCGCGGTGACGATCATCCGTCACGAGCACCGCGCCCTTTGCCTCGCCCGCCGGAAGGAACGTCACCGCCGGTACGGGGATGCCGTTCGCGAACGTAAACACCTCGCTCACCACCGTCACGCCGTTGGGTAACTTCTCGCGCGCAACCTCGCGCATCGCGTGGGCGATGGCTGCGAGAGGACGGATCCCGGCGCGCGCCGCCACCACCTTCGCGAGTGCCTCGCGCGTACGCTTCGGACGCACCGCCTCGGCCGCCTTCAGGTCGTCCTTCAGGTACTCGAAGATACTGCGAAAGCCAGACAACTTCGATACCTGGCCCTGCGGCGTCACCGTTGCGTGTGGCAACAGCAACCCGCAGTCGAACGCGAGGTCCTTCGTCGATTCGTCATAGCCCTTCGGATACTTCTCGTCGAGCTTGCGACAGGCCGCGACGTCGATCGGCGGCGTCGATTCGTCGCCCGCGAGCCAACGGCGCATCCACTGGATGGACGACGTGCGCGACGATTCCTTCCAGGCATGCGGCCCCGTCACATCGGTCATACCGTAGCGCGGACCGAACCCGCAGCGCGCCGCGACGTTGGTGACGACCGCCATCGTCTCGCACGTGCCGGAATAGGGAAAGAAGTCCTCGAAGTTGCAATGCACGCGCACGGCGTTCCCGCCCGCGAGTACGTAGCTCGCATGGTTGAAGCCGAACGTGAGCTGACCGAACGTGAGCTGTTCGGCGTCTTGTGGACCACAGGCGCGACACGTGTCGCGCAGCGTGGAAATCCAGCACGAGGGACACGCCGCGACGATGCGCGGATCGGCCACCTCCATCAGCGCCGTCTCCGTGCCGCCGCCCGAGTTACCCATGCTGCCGAAACCGTCCTTGCGGATGTCCGCGCGCGACTCCAGGTAGTCGAGCGCGCGCATACCGTCCCAAATGCGCTGGCGCGCCGCGCTGGTACCGAGCAACTCCGCCAGCGCCCCGTAATGATTGTGTCCGCCGCACCCCCCGCCCGACGGCGGCTGCATCCGTTCACCCTGCGCAAAGGGGTCGTAAATGAACACCGCGAAACCGGCAAGCGCCCCCATCACGCCGCCGCGCTGGTAGCCAGGCGAACCCTTACCCTCCCTCGTGTGTCCGCACGGCACCAGATAGGCGCGATAGGGCGGTTTGAACTTCGCCGCGTCAGGCAGGAAGAGGAGTCCCGTCACATAAACGCCGGGACGACTCTCGAAAAGAACCTTCTCGACACGGTAGCCGTCCCGCGCGATCCTCTCCGTCACCTTCGCGTTGAGCGGCGTGCGCGGCAGGTCGAAGCCGCCCATCGCGTCAATGAACCCTTGACGCTGCTTCGTTCGATACGTCTCGTATTCGGCGCGAGAACCGAGACGCACCCACGCCGCATCCGCCGCACGGTCAGCGGCGTCGAGCGCCGCGAACACCGCGTCCTGCACAGGAAACACCGTCCCCTTAGACAGAAGTGGACGCACGAGCCGACGGTTGTAGACCTCGATCTCCGTATCCTTCTCAGCGGGCGTTCCCCCGTCGCCCGTTTGGGAACGTGCCGAACATCCGTTTCCAAACGCCGTCAATCCTGTTAGGGAAGCCACCGTCTTCTCTCCCTGGGCGCGGATGAGACGGCCCACGAGCTCCGGGTGTTCGCGTGCCGCCCGCTCCGCGGCCGCGTAGGTCGCGCTGCCTGCGAGCACGGTGGAGGGCTTGCCGAAGCGCCGCTTCGCCTCTCCGAGCACGAAAGCGAGTTCCGCCGCCCAGATCGCCTCCAGCGATCCCCCCCGCCCCTCCAAACGCGCCGCAAGCGTCGTCTCGGCGTCGGCATCCTCCCCGTTCTCAAGGCAGCCCGCGATCTCCCCCGTGCCGAAAAGGTCGAGCGCGATTACGGGAC